>CANHJV010000021.1 GCA_947461225.1 Gemmatimonadota bacterium
AGTGGTGCTGGTAACGGCGCACTACGATCACATCGGCATCCGTGAGCCGGTTGATGGCGACTCGATCAACAACGGCGCCGACGACGATGCCTCGGGCAACGTGGCGCTCATCGAAATGGCGAAGGCGCTTATGAAAGGCCCGCGCCCGAAGCGCACGATTCTGTTCATGTCGATCACGGGCGAAGAAGTGGGTGGCTTCGGCACCAGTTGGTACATCCGCCACCCGTTGCTGCCCCTCGAGCGCACGGTAGTCGATCTCAACGTGGAGATGATTGCGCATGCCGATTCGCTCGCCGGCGGATTCGGCAAGGCGTGGCTGACGGGCTATGAGCGCTCCACGCTGGGCGATTTGCTCTCGGACAACGGGATCCCGCTCGTGCCCGATCCGCGGCCTGGGCAAAACTTCTTCTCACGCAGTGACAACGTGGCGTTTGCGCGCATCGGCATCCCCGCCCACTCGCTGTCGTCGTACAACCTCGTGACCCCGTACCATTCACCGAAGGACGAGGCGTCGATCGTGAATGTTGAACACATGGCGCAGGTGATCACCGCCACCACGAAAGCGGTGCGGCTGCTGTCCGATGGCCCCAAGCCTACGTGGCATCCCGGCGGTCGTCCTGACGCGCCAGCCCCGCGGCCGCCGCGATAACGCCGCGATAACGGCGCGATAACGGAGCGAAAACGACGCGCACGCGTTTCTCCGCATACGCCGGCATCGTGCTGCTCGCGGCCTGTAGTGAAGCGGGGCAGCACGATGCACGAAGGGCGCAACCGGTGATCGGTTACGCCCTTCGTCGCGAACGTTACCGCCGTCGCGCTATGCTTTCGTGACGTTCCGGAAGCGCGGCGTGTAGTCGGGAAAGATGACTGACAAGTTGTTGTTGCCGAGTCGGTTCTGCACGATTTCAGCAAAGATGTCGCGATGGTCGAGCGTCACGCGCAGATCTTGTCCGTTCTCGAGATTTTCCCGCGCCAGTCCTGGCCAGCCGTTGGTGAGCACACGACCACCATTGATCTTCTTGCCCATCGCGAACGCCACGTTGCCACGGCCGTGATCGGTACCGCGGTTGCCGTTCTCGCGGGCATTGCGGCCGAACTCGGAGATCACGACCACCGTGACGCCGTACGAGGTCGTCCCCTGAATGAGGTCGGCGTGGAATGCCGCGAGGGAATTGGCCAGGTCGAGCATTCGGCCGTGCATGTAGCCGCCGTCGAGCGTGGCCACCGGCCCTTGCGTCGCGTGCGTGTCCCAGCCGCCGTTGAAGGCGTGGATGGCTTCGACGCCCACGTCGGCCTTGATCAGCGCCGCTGTGGAGCGCAGCGCCTGTCCGAATCCGCTGGTCGGGTACACCGCGCCGTTCGCGGCGGCGTATCCGGCAAAGTTGATCCGCTGCAGCAGGGCAATCGTGTTGGTCGCGTCCAGCGCATTCGACGAGACCGGATTGACGGCGCCGCCATGATTCGCCGCCAGCCATTGCGCCCGTGCCGTCGATGTGGTGCCGCTGCCGCCGATCGTGAAATTGGCGGGATTCGGAATCGGCAACGACTTCGGCGCGCCGGACAGCGTTTGTGGGAGGCCAGCGGTGAAACTCAGACCACGCAGTGGGGCGTCGGCGCGCAGCGGCGCACTCGTCGCCAGATGCCGGCCAAGCCAGCCACCATTGATGCGCGCGTCACGCGGCTTGCCCACCTCGATGTACCGCTGCGCATCGAAGTGCGAACGGGAGTTGTCGACCGATCCCGTCGCGTGGGCGACCAGCAGGTCGCCGTTGGTGTACGCCGGCATCAACGGCGCCATCCCGGGCGAAAACCCGAAGAAGTTGTCGAGGGCGACCGCCTTCGGTCCGGTACCAGCCGCGTCGGGACGGGCGACCGCGATGTTCGGCCGACCCGTGTAGTAGTCAGGGTCACCGAACGGCACCACCAGCGACATGCCGTCGATGCCGCCGCTGAGGAACACCGACACAATGATGTCGCGGCTGCCGTTCGAGGTCTGCGCCAGCACGACTTTGGGAAGCCAGGTGGGGAGCAGCGCGCTCACACCCACGCCACCGGCCAACGTCAGGAAATCGCGACGCGCCAGCTGCTGGTATTCCTGGCACCCGCCTTCGGTCGATTCATCACTCATACGGCGACTCGGCTCACGTGGAAAGAGGGCATCAGAACCACTGGTACTCCTGCGCACTGCCGGCCAGCGAGATCGCTTCGCGCACCATCGCGTCGTTGTAGGTGCCACTACGCAGGTACGCGAGCAGCTGCATCCGCAGCGCGGGCGGGAGCTCCCCGCCGAACATTCGCGTCGCGATTTGCGCCACCACGCCGTCGGCGGTGTCGGGCACGCGGAAGGGCATCGAATCCACGCGGGTGGTGGTCGTGCTGACTTGCGTGGACAGATACTGCATGTACGACCAGCGCGTGATCACCAGCCCGCTCCACCAGTCCACGCGATCGGGATAGCCGTTGGGCTGTTCCCACATGAACACGGGCATGCCCATCTGGTCGGCGCGCTGACGGGCCGCGCGGATATTGACCACTTCGGCGTTCATGCCGCGCATCGCGGAAATCGCGAGATGAAACGGACGCTTGTACTTCGCCGGTGCCGCCATGAGGTTCTTGCCCGACAGGATCGTGCGGATCATGGCCTTGATGTCGCCGCCGGTCGCCATGTATGTCGCCGCAGTGGCATCCACCACGGCCTGCGGCGGCTCGTACGCCAGCAGCCAGCGGGCCATCTTGAGCGAGATGTACGCCGCCGTGCTCGGGTGCACGACCAGCATCTGGATGGCCGCGTCGCCCTCTGCCTTCATCTGCGCGTCCGTCGCCGTCGCCGGCATGGCCGGGAACGTGACGCCCAGGAACGTCTTCGCATTGCGATCGTGAAAATTCCGATTGAACGCAAAGGTCCCCGCGCCGGCCGTGGTCCAGCCGGTCAGAATCCGCGAGAGTTCCGCCACGTCGGTCTGCGAGTAGCCGCCATCCACGCCGAGCGTGTGCAGCTCCATGATCTCGCGCGCGTAGTTCTGGTTCGGCGTCGGCGTGCGACTCAGGTTCTGGTCGAGATACCGGAGCATCGCGGCGCTCTCCGAAGTCGCGCGCAGCAGCGCGGGGAACGTCCCCAACGCATTCGCCCGGATCACATCGCGATCGTCCACCAGCTTGAGGTAGCCGACCTTGTTCAGGCTGATCGTGAAGTGGTCGGTCCAGAAATCCACCATCCGCTCGCGGAGCTGCGCCTTGGAGAACGTCGCGCGATACCACGTGGCATCGGCCAGCTGGTTGTTGACCTCGTTGAAATCCTGCGTGGCCAACATCGCCAGTGGCATCTGCGTCATCGGCAGTCGCGAGGCAATGATGGTCTCGATCGCGCTGTCATCGATCGCCGACGCGCGGAGATGATAGTCGAGATAGCCGGCATAACCGAGGCGACGGGCCAGCGCGACTTCCTCGGGGTTCACTCCCATCGTAATGCGACGCACAAGCCGGAGCAGCGGATCGCGCCACGCGGCCGATGCATCGGCCGCGCTGTTCGCCGGTTGTCCACTCGGGAACGGGCTGCTGCCGCGGCTCTTCGGGCGCTGTGCCTCGAGCGTCTGCGCGGCGGCCAGTCCCACCGCTGCCGATGCGCCAACCGCGAAAAAACGACGACGACTGGAACGTCGCTCGTCGGGGGGCGCGATCTCGCTCACGGGTTCGGGTTGCTCAGCGTTCGTCGACATGTCGGTCAGCGGAGGGGCGACAGGGGGGTACTGCGAAGCCGGTTTTATGGACGTCTATAAATGGTCGGGTTCGGCGCCGCCGCTGTCAACTGGAAATTTGGCCACGCCCACCCGTGTCTGGTAACGATGCCGACGCTGTGCGACGCCTGACCTGCCGTGTGACGGTCAGAAGCTGCTGGCGTTGATCCCGTAAATGGCCTGGAGCAGCGCCAGCGCGACGAAGCCGACGACCCCACCGAACCCCAGAATCATGACCGGCTCGATCAGCGAGACGGCGCCCGTGATCACCCGCTGTACCTGATCGCCGGCCGCCGTGGCCGCCCGACGGGCCAGCGGGGCCAGCGCGCCGCCCTGCTCGCCGGCTTCGAGGAGCCGAGTGGCCAGCGGAGGCAACGATCTAGAGAGGGCGCCCGAGACCGACCCCCCGTCTCGCACCACGGCTTCCGCACCGGCCATCTGCTCGGCCAGTGCGGCATTGCCCACGGTGCCGCGCGCCAGCGCCATCGCGCGCAGCAGGGGGACGCCCGACTCGAGGGCAACCGCCAGCGTGCTCAGATACCCGGCCGCCGCCTGCTCGCGCTCGAACCGGCCGACCAGTGGCCACCCGAGGCGCGCGGCGTGCCAGCGGCGGCGTCGCCCCACCTCCTGGAGCGACTGGCGCACCGCGGCGCCGGCGAAGAGCACGCCAATGGCCAGCAGCCAACCGAAGCGCGAGAGCAGGGTGCTGAGGGCGATCAGGAGCCGCGTACTGGCCGGGACGGTGCCGCCAGCGCCGGCAATCAGGTCGGCGAAGCGCGGCACCACGACCACCAGGATCACCAGCGTGCCCACCGTCGACGCCAGCGCCAGCACGGTCGGATAGACCAGCGCCGCGCGGACTCGGGCGCGCAGCTGACTCCGGGCCTCGAGATCGTCGGCGAGTCGCGCGAACGTGGCCGCCATGCTGCCCGATGCCTCGGCCGCAGCGAGCAGCGGGGCGTATGCCCGCGGGAGCGCCTCCACGCGGGCCGCGGATTCGGATAGCGACTCACCGCGCGTCACCGCGGTCTGGAGACCACGGAAAACCTGCTGCCAGCGCGCGTCCGTTTCGCCCGAGGCGGCGAAGGCCAGCGCGCGTTCCAGCGGCACCCCCGATTCCAGGAGGGTCGCGACCGACCGCGTCAGGATGGCCAGCGACTCCTCGCGGTCGGTGGTCCGCCGCGACAGCCGATCGAGGTACCGTGCCGGCGTCGACGATGGGGACGCCGATCCCGCCGAAATCGCCGCCGATGCGGACGCGCCTCGCGTTGGCTCGAGATCAATGACCCAGAGCGAGCGGCGACGCAGCACGTCGACCGCCGCCTCCGCCGAGACCGCATCGACCTCGCCACGCGTCATCGCCCCCCGGGCATCGGCCGCCTGATAGCGCCACCGTGTCAGGCCCGCGGGCGCGGATGCTGACGCCGATGCCTTGGCGGATGCCGACGTGCGATCGCTCACGCGCCGTCGTCCTCGCTCACCATGCGCACCACTTCGTCGATCGTCGTCTCGCCCGCCGCCACGCAACGCCAGCCATCCTCGCGCAGCGACCGCACCCCGCGGGCGCGCACCATCGCCCGCAGCTCCACCAGCGACGCGCCCTGCGTGAAGGCACTGCGCAGCGCATCGTCGAGCACGAGCAACTCGGCGATCGCCACGCGGCCGCGAAATCCGGTGCCGGCGCAGTGCACACAGCCCGCGCCTTCCCGGAGCTGCGTGATCGCAGCGCCCGACGACGCCACCCGCACCCGCTCGTGTTCGGTGAGTGGGCGCCACGCCCCGCAGTGCGCACACACCCGACGCACCAACCGCTGTGCCAACACGCCCTGCAGCGTGGCGCTCAGCAGATACGGCGGCACCCCCATTTCCTGCAAGCGCGCCAAGGCCGCGGTGGCATCGGTCGTGTGCACGGTGCTCAGCACGAGGTGACCCGTGAGCGCGGCCTGCACGGCGATGTCGGCCGTCTCGGCATCGCGCAGTTCCCCAACCAGAATCACGTCGGGATCGTGACGGAGAATCGCCCGCAGTGCGTTCGGAAAGCCGAAACCGGCGCGCGTGTTCACGGGTAACTGCACGATGCCGTCGAGCCGGTATTCCACCGGGTCTTCTACGGTCACCACCTTCACGCCCGGCGTGCTGCGCTCACGCAGCGCGGCGTACAACGTCGTGGTCTTGCCTGAGCCGGTCGGCCCACTCACCAGCAGCAGCCCCGACGCGCGCTGCAACAGCGCCCGCCACTGCGTGAGCACGTCGGCGCTCAAGCCCAGTGACTCGAGCGATGACGGGTGCTCTGCATGACCACCATCTAGGAGTCGCAGCACCACGCTCTCGCCGTGCAACGCGGGCAACGTGGCAATGCGCACGTCGAGCTCACGGTCGCCCACCCGCACCCGCGCGCGGCCGTCTTGTGGCAGACGACGCTCCGCGATATCCAACCCGGCCAGCACCTTGATCCGTGAAATCACCGCCGACCGGAACTCGGCACCCAACTGCTGCGCGTCGCGTAACACGCCATCCAGTCGCATCCGCACCCGCAAGCCGTCCGGGCGCGATTCCACGTGCACATCGCTGGCGCCCGCCCGCGACGCCTCGGCCAACATCGCGTTCACCACCTGAATCACCGGCTCGCGCGACGCAAGCGCCCGCAGGTCGTCGAGCGATTCCGTGAGCTCGCCGCGCAGCAGGTCCCCGCCGCTCGACGCGGTGTCTGTCTCCTGCGCCGCCACGCGCGGCGCCGACAGGATCGCCGCGCGGATATCGCCCGCGCCGTGCGGCACGACGCGTACATCGGCACGGAAGGCGCGCTCCAGCGCGTCCTGCACGATCGACGGGATCACCCCGTCGGCCGCGACCACGAGCGTGCCGCTGTCGAGTTCGAGCGGCAACACGGCGTGCTCCTCGAGCCAGCGGGCCGGAACACGCGCCGCCAGCGCACCGGCCGCCGCCGCCCGCAGATCACGGGCATCCCCGCTGTGGCGGGCATCCCCGATCATGCGGGCGGCTTCCGGGTGAGCGGCGTGCCGTCCAGCGAGCCCGGCGACCGATCTTCCAGACGCTTCTTCACGCGCTCGCGGATGGCATCGGCATCGGCGTCGGAACGCACGAGATACGGCGTCACGAAGATCGCGAGTTCCGTGCGCTGCCGGGTGTTGGACTGCCGCCGGAACAGCGCGCCGAGGAACGGGATGTCCTTGAGCAACGGAATCCCTTGCACGAGCGTCTGACGCGTTTCGCCGATCAGCCCCGCGATCACCACCGTCTGGCCATCACGGAGAATCGCGCGTGTGGACGCCTCGCGCGTGGAAATCACCGGCGCGCTCTGCGCTGCGGCCACCGTCTGCGACGTGAGCGAACTGACTTCCTGCAGTAACTGCACCGAGATGTAGCCGTCGTCGTTGATCGTAGGAATGATGGACAGTTTCGTGCCCACATCCTGATACTGAATCGCGCGGTCGATCGAGATGTCGTTACCCAGTCGCGTCGAGGCCACGAATGGCACCTTGCTACCCACCAGGATCGACGCTTCGCGGTTGTTGGCGGCGATGATCTCTGGTGTCGACAGCACCCGCACATCACTGGTGGAGGCGATCGTGCGCAGCATCGTGCGCACGCCGGTGCCGTCCAGGCGCACCAATCGCAGCAGCGCCGACGTGGAGCCCGTATCGGGAATTTCGGGGTACCCGAACTGCCCCTGCACATCACCGCCGCGATTCACCGCCGACCAGTCCACACCGAACTCGGTGCCGCGACCCAGCGCGATCTCGGCCACCGTGACTTCGAACAGCACCTGCGACGGACGCGTGTCGAGCGCGTCGATCGTTTCGCGCAGCAACGGATAGTTCGGGGGCGCGGTGCGGATCACCAAGGCATTCGTGGGCGCGTTGGCGACGATGGTGGTTCGTCCCACCAGCAGCCCCGAGGCGGAATCGCGCGGTGTTCCCGCCGATGCCGCGCTGTTCGGCGCCGTGATCCCGCTGGCACCGCTCATGCCGCCTGCGCTACGTGACCGGAACGTCTCAGCTTCACGCACCCGGAACGAATCGAGTGCGCGCGACAGCGACCGATCGGACAGCGAGCCGCCCCCCGTGTTTGCCACCTGCGCGCCATAGAGTTGCCCCAACGCGCCGGCCAGGTCGTCGGCCGCCGCGTACTTGAGATTCACCACATAGGTGCGGAGCCCCGATTCACCAGCCGGTGCGGCATCGAGCGTACGGAGCAGCTCGAGGTAGCGCGCCACGTTCGCGCCGCGATCGGTGATCAGCAACGCGTTTGAGCGCGTGACGGTCTCGATGCGTGCGCCCTTCCCCATGAGCGCGCGCAGGGCATCGGCTCCCTCGTCAGCGCGAATGGACTGCAATGGCACCAGCTGCGTCACCAAGCCGAGCGGGGGGGGATCGGGAAACGCGAAGCCGGTGCGTAGCGATCCCGTGGCCGGCGCCTTCGCCGTGGGGAGCACCTGCGCCACCGTGCCGCTCGGCACCAGCATCAGCTCGTGCGATTCCAGCAGCGACTCGAGAATGCGCTCGAGCTCCGCGGTGTTGAGCGGCGCGGGGGTCGCGAACGTCACGCGCACATCGGGAATGTCGCTCATCAGCACGGTGCGCCCCAGCATCGTGGCGAGCGTGCGAATCACGTCGGCCAGCTTCGCGTTGGCGAAATCGAGCGTGGTGGTGCGCGACGAGGCCGCGGGGGCCTGGGCGTGCAGTGCGTGGCTGCCGACGGACAGCACCACGGGGACGAGCAGGAGGCCGAGCGCCGTGCGGCGCCAGATGCGGGGAAGCGGTAGGACGATCACGGCACGTTCTCGCTGGAATCCGGCACGACGCGGGACAGGCGCAGAGTGCGCGTCCCGCTGGAACTTGAAATCACGACGCGATCACCGGCAATACGCACCACGCGCACACCGCCGAACGATTCTCCCACCCGAAGCAGCCGCGGCGGCTCGGTCGATGCACGCAGCTGCAGCAACGCGCGCGGGGTACCGCCAATCGATACGATCCCGAACAGTTGCGGGCCGGTCTCGACCTCCGATGGCGCGAACACGCTGCCACTCGGCTCGAACGCCGACACCGTGGGCGACACCGTCGGCGCGGGTTCCGACCCCGGTGCGACGAAGCGCGCGAGCGGTTCCTTGCGGCTGGCACTGAACGCGTTGGTGCGCACGATCGCACGCGCCAGCGAATCGGTCGTGGCGGCGGTGCTGCTCGACGCGCGCGCGACGGCCTCACTCGGCGGGGCGATCCGCAGCGCATCCGGCGCCACCGCGGTCGATGCCGGCAACACCAGCAGGACCACCGCGATCACACCGCACACCACCGCGAACGCGTCGAGCCCCTGATGTCCGCGCCACCCGTTCGTGGCGCTCATTCCATCACCACCGGCGCGCGGACGCCAACCGTCACCCGCAAGACATCGGGCGCGCCGCGCAGTGCGGGATTGATCTGCACCGTGAGCCGCTCCACCGTGACGATGCGTGGCGCCTTGGCCAGTTGCGCCAGCAGCGCCGCCAATCCGTGAATGTCGCCGTAGGCCGAAAGGGTGGCGGTCAGGTCGCCTTCACTCGTGAGATCGGGACCGACGTCCACCCGATCGACCACCAGACCGCCGGCGTCGGCCGCGCCCTGCAGCAACGTTTGCAGCACGCTCGCCCCCAGCGCACTCGACCGCGCATGAATCACCCGCCGCCCGCCGCCCGCCAGCTGCACTTCGGTCGCCGCCGCGGCCGATTCGATGTCACTCGCATGCCGCTCCAGCCCTTTCAAGTGCGCCACCTGCGCACGGACCCGCTCGAGCTGGGCCTCGCGTTCCTGCCAGCGCGTGGCGGCGGGCAGCACGCCGTACGTGGCCAGCAGCGACACGGCGAGCACGAACATGCCGCCGATCACCACACGACGCTCACGCGACGGTGCCGTTGTGGTGGTCATTGGCCACCTCGCGCCACCGGCGGATCGCCAACGGTCTGGAACACGATCGAGAACGAGCTGCGCGTGCGCCCGTTTTCGAGATAGCGCGTGCTCGGCGCGGCCGCTCGCACGCCCACGAACTGGGTATCGGCATCGAGCAGCGGCACCAGGGCGGCGGCATCGGTTGCGCTCCCATCGATGCGCCACTCCGTGCCATTCCACTCGAGTCGCTGAATGAACGCATCACGGGGCAGCAGCGCGCCCAGCCGCGCCAGCACCGCCGGTGGCGTGTCGGCACGGGCGGTACCACGATCCGCCGTGGCGATGGCCACCAGTTCGCCCTGCGCGCGTACCAGTCGTTCCTGTGCGGCACGCGCGCCGGCCGTGGTCTGCTCCAACGTGGCGGCCTCGCGCTGGAGCGCGAGCAGCTGCCCGTCGCGCCAGTGCTCGATGCTCCACGCCAACAGCATGAGCGCCGCCGCGGCCAGCGCCACCGATTGCCACCAGCGTCGCGCGCGTTGCTGCTGCTGGCGCGCCCGCATCGGGGCATCGAGTAGCTGAAGATCAAGCGCGCCGGCCGAGGCCCGCCAGGCACCGCCCGCCAATTGGTTGATCGAGAGCGTGCGCTCGCCCGCCGCAGGAGTGCCGCGCGTTCGGCGGGCCGCCTGCACCCGCTGGTCGCGGAGGGTGAGCTGTCCGATCGATCCCGTTCCGGCCGTGACGGCCCACTGCCCATCGTGACCGCCCAGCGCCGCCGCTTGTGCCACCGTCACCACCGCACGCACCGGGCTCCATGCGGCAAGGGCGTCGATCCACGACGTCAGCGGCGGGCTTGGCATCGCAAACGCGACGGTCCCGTCGGTCGCCACCGCCGCCGGCTCGCGCAGCGCGAAATACCGGTCGCTGTCGCGCTGCAGCATGCGCACGCGCACGTCGTTCGGCACGGGCGGCAGCTGCGGTTCGGCGATCTCGAGAAACGTCAGACCAATGATCACCACCAGCGCGCTCGGGGTGCCGAACTCCGCGCGGAGCGCCTCGACCAACGGGCCCGGCGCGTCGGGGCGCCACAGCAGGCGGCTCGCGGACGCCGCGCCGTCACGGGGCAGGGCCAGCACGACATCGTCGTCCAGCAGCAGACACAGGGCGCGGCTCATCGATCCTGCTCCCGCCACCGCACGAGACGCAGTTCCGCACCCGTCACGTCGAACACCGCCTGGATTTCCCGCGTGAGCACATGGTCGCGACGCCAGCCGCGCGCGATCAGCAATATCCGCGACGGACGGTCCACCAGCGTGCCCGTGGCGGCGGCCAGCACGCGGCGTGAGGCCGACCGACGATTCACCCGGCCATCGCCATCGACCGTCAGATCGGCGGCCAGTGCGTCGAGCCACGCCGCTTGCATGCCGGGCACCGTGAGCAGTTCGTCCAACGAGGTGAACGGCTGCATGGCGCGCGAGGTGGGCGCTCGGCCGAGCATCGCGGCGACCACCGAATCGCGCTCACGACGCTGCTGCATCGCGTCGGTGTTGGCTCGCGCCGCGCCGGAGGTATCGCCAGCGGCGTCACCGCGCACGCGGGCCTCGATCGCTTCTGCCACGCGACGGGCGTCACCCGGAGGCGCGACCGTCGCGAGCAGCTGACGCAGGCCGTCGGCACCGGCCGTGTTCACATCCAGCCGTGCACTGACATCGACGACGGCCGTCGCGAACACCCCGTCGCCGACGGTGTCCTGCCGCATGGCCCCGTCGCCGGCCATGAGCGCGTCGAAGACCCGATCCAGCTGTGTCGAGTCCGCGCCGGCCTCGCGGAGGCGCGTCTCGATGTGCGTGCGCGCCGCGAGAACGCCGCTCTCGGCCATCGCCCGCGCGGTGGCCTGCGATCGCCGATTGTCGACCACCGACGCCGCTCGGCGTGCCTGGCTGCTGGCCACGGCGGTCACACTCGCGAGCACCGCAATGGTCACCAGCGCGACCACGAGCGCGGCCCCGCGGCGCGGGCGACGGCATGATGGGCGGGTCATGAACGCGGCCGCTCTAGGGGCGCCAGCACGACCCGCAGGGGCTGAGCGGTGGCGTCGTCGGACCCCAACCAGGTCAGCTCGATCGCGCGAGGGCGGTCCTGCGCAATCGGCCAGTCGGCGCGCCACACGGCGGCGGCCAGTGTCGTGGCGTGCTCCAGCACGCGCACGTCGAATCCGGTCACGGGCTGCAGCGTGGCGGTAAGCGGCCACGCGTCGCGCTCACCTCCCGAGGGGGTGGCGCGCATGACCAAGGCTGAATCGCGGAGCGCCACTTCCACTCGCCAGACGCCACCGGTGCCGTAGGGCTCGCGTACGCCCGTCGACAGGAAGCGAAGGACCGGCGTCGGGCCGGTGCGATCCACCACCAGCAACGGCTCGTCGACCTGCTCGGCACGTGGGGCATGGCGGAGCATGTCGGTGAGCACGGCGCGCACCCGACTGTCCGCTTCGGTACGTGCCTCATGCTGTTGGATCCGTGCGGCCGTACTGCGGGCGGCCGACAGGGCCATGCCGGCGGTCGTGAGCGCGAGGCCCGTGACCGTGATCGCCACGATCACTTCGATCAGCGTGAATGCCGAGCGTGGCCGCATCACGGGGTGCGCTCCACCACGCGTGTGAGCCGGAAGCTGGCCCCCGCCCCCGTGGGCACATCGACCTCGAGCACCTCCAGGCCATCGCGCCAGGCGCGACGGGTGACGCGCGTGGTGCCCGTCGCCTGGCCCCCACTGCTCACCGTGGCCAGTTCCGCTTCGGCGTGTGCCACCGCCTGCGTCCACGCCGCGCTGTTCCGCTGCAACGCGGCGGCGCCTCGGGTCGCATCGAGGCAGACCACGGCGGTAACCGCCAGCAGCAGGCTGGCAATGATCGACTCGAGCAAGGTCACGGGGCCACGCCAACGGCGCTGGCCGCGAAGGAGATGTACCGGCAGTCGAGCATATCGAAGGATGCACCGGCGGCGGCCGCGCCGCTAATCACGCTGGTGACCGCGCCATCGGTCACGGGGCGACAGGTGCCGAGCGCGTCGACGCGCAATGAGACGGCCGACGACGGCGAGGCGATCCGCCCGGTTTCGAGGATGGCCGTGCCGTCGCGGGCCGCCAGCACCCACGCCCCATCGGCGTCCACGCGCAGCCGCAATTCCTCGCCACGACGGATGGCGTCGCGGCGCGCCGTCTGGATCAGCGCGCCGAGCGCGCTCCCGCTCGTGGGGCGCGAGGGGCGCCACGCCAACGGCACGACCGCGGTGGTGATCGCGAGGATCGCGAGCACCACCAGCAGTTCGAGCAAGGTCAATCCCGCACGGGGATGGGGCAGCAGGGCACGCACAGTGCCCCCAATCTCGGAGGCGATCGGGGGAAGTCAACAACCGTCACCTCCCCCGGGCGCGCTCCGTCACTTCTTGAGCAACGGCTTGACGGCGTCCGGAATGTCGAACGCCGTGGCCGGCGCCCCGTTGATCACCACGTTCGTGATGGTCATGATCAACTTGTTGGCACCCATGTTCACTTCCGTCTTCGTCGGGAACTTCACGCCGCCGAACTCCTTGTAGTCGGAGAGCGTCGACGACACCTGCATCGTCCCCATCTGCGACTCCTGCACCGTTTCCGCGCCCACGATCAGCCCCGTGGCGACGGAGAAGTACTGCGTGGTTGCCCGTCCGGAATCCTTGCGAACGAGCTTGACCTTGTAGCTCTTCTCGCCGTTGAAATCGGCGACGCCCAAGTTCTCCATCGTCGAGAAGCGGTCCGCCGGGTAGAGCATGTTGCCGTAGAAGTCGGCGCCTTCGAGTGTCTGGGCCAGTTCCTTGTCGCTCAGCAAGCGCGGCCCCTGCATTGGGTTCGCATCCCACGCGACCACACCGTTGGTGCCCTGCAGCATTTCGCCGACCCCAGGGATCGTGCTCTTGCTCACCATTTTGTTCGGCGCGGCCTGATAGGCCTCCACCTCGGCGGTCAGCCCCACGGCCGGCACCTGCATGGTGGACGTCTGCTTC
The DNA here is from genome assembly GCA_947461225.1 of Gemmatimonadota bacterium. Classification (GTDB taxonomy): domain Bacteria; phylum Gemmatimonadota; class Gemmatimonadetes; order Gemmatimonadales; family Gemmatimonadaceae; genus Gemmatimonas. The sequence goes on from CANHJV010000021.1 coordinate 13,651, forward strand.
AGCGACGTGATCTTCATGATCGCGTCCTTGCCACCGATCGCGGCCACGTACTTCGCCAGCACGTCAGCCGCCGACGGGGCCACCTGCGCCGACAGCGGAGCCGACGACAACACCAGGGCCGCCGCAGCGACCGCAAACGAGCGTAAAGCCTTCATGTGACGCAGCTCCAAACGAGGAGGTGATGGAAAACCCGAGTGAGTTGTTCGCCCTACGCCCTACGCCGTACTCCCTACTTCGCCGTCACCGGCCCAATTGCCCACGCGATCGCGGCGTCGAGCGCCGGATCCCGCCTGGCCAACAACGCCGCCCGTGTCAGCGGCACCACGCGGTCGGGCATGACGCCTGCCCCTTCCAACGGCTTGCTCAGCGGATTTAAAAAGTCGGCGATGGCGTGGTACAGGATATCGCCATTCGGCAGCCGCTCGGGCACCGAGGGCAGGGCCTGTCCCGACGTTTGTACCCCGAACACCTGCGCGCGGCCCAGCGCCTGCATGCCGCCGGCGAAAATCTCGGTCGTGCTGATCGACAGTTCGTCCACCACGATCGCCAGGGGACCGGCATACGGTGTCACGCCGCGCGAACGCGTGTCCACCCGGCGCGGATTGGCCACGAACTTGAGTGTGGCCCCCCGTTGCATCATGGTGCCGATCGTCCGCGTGCTGTCCAGGAAATGGCCCGCGATCCCCATCGACATGCCGCCCACGCCACCGAAGTTGCCGCGGATGTCCAGCACGATCGCGTCGGCATCGCGCAGCGAATCGACCGCCGCATCGAACTGCGGCGACAGAATCGGCATCCAGATGTTGAACCGGATGATGCCCACCGTTTTGCCGGCCGTCTTGATCCGCTCGTACGTGAGCTGCGCGTTCATGCCGGGCAGGTTGCCGAACTTGGCGACCACCCCGGGCTCCGGCGCGCGCACGATCCGCACCGTGCGGTCGGAGTCGCGCTCGTCGGCGAATACCACCGTAGCCGTGTCGCCCACGGCACCGGCCAGTGCCTGCGTGGCGATCGAGTACGCCGTCAGCGCCTCGCGGCGCGGGTCAGGCTCTCTCGGCATCCGGGCCAGCCGTGCCGACATCGGGCACCCGTTCACCGACTGCACGCGCCAGCCGGTGCGGACGCCGGCCTGGGCGGCGGGCCCCTCCCGATCGATCTGCGCGATTACGATCGTGCTGTCGAGATACCGCACCTCGGCGCCGATCGATCCGCTCCGGTCGGGCGCCGGTGCACCGCCCGACGCGCTGCTCGAGCTGCCCCCGCCCGCATCGGCGATCTCGCGCGGGATGATCGAGAAGTGCGACTGCTTCAGGCGCGCCACCATGTCCGAGAGTACCGCCCGCAACGCGCCGGTCGTGGTCGCCGCGGCGGCCTTAGGGCGCAGTTCCGCCCGCAGCGCCGACCAGTTCACCCCGTTGTACGTCGTGTCCCAGTGCGTACGCCCGATGATGCTCCACGCGCTGTCGAAGGTCACCAACGGATCCGTGACCGGCGACGACGCCAGGGAGGTCGACACCGCCCCGGCCGCCGGGCCGCAGGCGGCCGGCATCGGCGGAAGACCCGCGGCGGACGCCACAGACCGGCTCGGCACCGGGCTGGCGGGTGCAGGGGCCGCGGCACCTCGGCACGCCCCCAACAGGACGGAGGCCACCAGAACGCGCGGGATCGGACGTCGGAACGGGGAAGGGCGCACAGTCTCGGGCGAAGGATGGGCAGACACTCTGAACGAATACGACCAGAGGTGAGCCGCGTTTCACGAAAATGAGTATTCTTAAAACAGGAAAACAACGTGAGCGTCGCGAAACCGCGACGATCCAACATCCGCCACCCCTCGGCCTCGCCCGGGAGCGGTGTAGCACATTACCATGAATGGTTGTGCGGTCACTCTATGTTCGCGCCTCATCCAATACCATGTCTACTCGTCTCCACGCTCTCCACGCGGCCGGACAGTCCCTCTGGCTTGACTATATCGATCGGGCCATGCTCTCCAACGGCGATCTGTCGCGACGTATCCGCGAGGACGCTCTCACGGGGCAGACGTCCAATCCGACGATCTTCGAGAAGGCCCTCGCCGAGGGAGCCGCGTACGACGCGCAGCTGGCCACCCTCGATGGCGCCCGGTCCGATCGCGAGGCCTTCGAACTGGTCGCCACGACCGACGTCCGAGACGCCTGCGATGCCTTCCGCACCGTGTACGACAGCACCGACACGATCGACGGCTACGTCTCGCTCGAAGTCTCGCCCGATCTCGCGCGTGATACGGCTGGAACGGTGGCCGAGGCCCGACGTCTCTGGCAGATCGTCGATCGTCCCAATCTGATGATCAAGGTGCCGGGCACCCCCGAGGGCGCCGACGCGATCCGGCAGCTCATCGCCGACGGCATCAACGTCAACGTCACGCTGCTCTTTTCGATCGACGCGCATGCCCGCGTGATCGAAGCGTTCATCGCCGGTCTCGAAGACCGCGCCGCCGCCGGTAAGCCCGTCGCCCGCATCGCGTCGGTCGCCAGCTTCTTCATCAGCCGCGTTGATTCCGCGATCGATAAGCAGCTTACCGCGATGGCGGCGGCGAACCCGGCGGCCGCCGAGACGCTCAACGCGCTGCAGGGGCGCGCTGCCATCGCCAACGCGAAGCTCGCGTACCGGCTCTTCACCGCCAGTTTTTCCAGTGCCCGGTGGGCGGCGCTTGCCGCGCAGGGCGCGCAGGTGCAGCGTCCGCTGTGGGCCAGCACGAGCACGAAGAATCCGGCCTATCGCGACGTGATCTACGTCGAAGAGTTGATCGGGACCAACACGGTCAACACGCTCCCGCCGGCCACGCTCGAAGCCTTCCGCGATCACGGTGACGTGCGAGCCTCGGTGACCGAACAGGTGGCCGATGCCGATCGCATCCTCTCGGCCCTCGAATCGCAGGGCGTCTCGCTCCAGTCGGTCACCGATACGCTGCTGGCCGAAGGGCTGGCGTCGTTCGAGCATTCGTTCGTCACGCTGTTGTCCGGCCTGAATCGGAAGCGCGCGGCGCTTGCGAGTGTTGCGTCTTCCACTGGAGCCCCCGCTGTTGCCAGCCTCTGATGCAGTCCTGACCATCCCGCGTACGGGACCTGAGCGCGCCGCGGCCACCACGACCGAAGGGGTTGCCCCAGCAGCGTTCCGGCGCGTGCATGTGCCACGCACGAAGATCGTGGGCACGCTCGGTCCGGCCAGCAACTCGGTTGAGGGCGTACGCGCGTTGATCGAGGCTGGTCTCGATGTGGCGCGTATCAACTTCTCGCACGGTACGCACGAGCAGCACGCCAAAACGATCGCCACGGTGCGTCAGGTGGCCGAGGAACTCGGTCGCCCGGTGGCCATTCTCGGCGACTTGCAGGGCCCGCGCATCCGCATCGGCGTGCTCCCCGAGAAGCGTGAGCTGGAGCCCGGGAGCGCGGTCGTGCTGGTGCCCGAAGAGATCGCCGCCGGTGACGAAATCCCGATCACCTACGCCGATCTGTGCCACGACGTCTTGCCGGGCAACCGCGTCTTGATCAACGACGGGCTCTTCGAACTGGTCGTCACGAAGGTCGAGGCGCCGCGGGTCACGGCCACTGTCGTGCACGGGGGACTGCTCTCCAGCAACAAGGGGATGAATCTCCCCGGGATCGCCGTGTCGGCGCCGTCGCTCACGGAGAAGGATCGCGCCGATCTTGCCTTTGCCGTCGAGCATGAACTTGATGCCGTCGCCCTCAGCTTCGTGCGCAAGGCACAGGACATCGAAGAACTGCGTGAGCTGATTCCGAAGTCGATGCTGATCTGCGCGAAGATCGAAAAGGACATTGCGCTGCAGAACATCGAAGAGATCATGAAGGCCACCGACGCCGTCATGGTGGCGCGTGGCGATCTCGGCGTGGAACTGCCGTACGAGCAGGTGCCGAATGCGCAGAAGGACATCATCGCGCTCGCCAATCGCATGGGCCGTCCGGTTATCACGGCCACGCAGATGCTCGAGTCGATGATCGACAACCCGCGCCCCACCCGCGCCGAAGCCAGCGACGTCGCGAACGCGATTCTCGATGGGACCGACGCGGTGATGCTCTCCGCCGAGACGGCCGCCGGCAGCTACCCGCGCCTCGCGGTCGAAGCGATGCGTCGCATCATCACCGAAATCGAGACGCATCCGCGCCCCGGCGCTGCCAATCGGGTCGACCGCCGCACCACTGGTGGTGTGAACACCGAGGAGGCGATCGCGGCCGCGACGGTGGCGGCCGTGCGGATGCTCGAGTCCCCGCTCGTCGTCGTCTTCACCAAGAGTGGCTTCACCGCGCGCATCGTGGCGTCGCACCGGCCGAGTGTCCCCATTCTGGCCCTCACCGATGAACCGCGCGTCTGCCGCCAGCTGTCGCTGGTGTGGGGCGTGGTGCCGCGCCTCGTACCCACGGCGCGTGGCTACGATCACATGGTGGCCATGGCTCTGCGCGAGGCGCTCGATATGGGCCTCGTGACGAAGGGCGATCGGGTACTCGTTACCGCGGGCGTGCCGTTCGACGTGCCGGGGACCACCAACCTGCTGAAGGTCGAAACGGTGTGAGCTGGCGTACCGAAGCCTCGCACGGATGCGGTCGCTGCTCACCGTCGTGACCACCGCCGTCACCACATCCATGCGCCTCACCTTTCTCGGAACCGGCACGAGCTTCGGCGTGCCGCAGATCGGGTGCGGCTGTGCCGTGTGCCGATCCACCGATCCGCGCGACAAGCGGACGCGATGCGGTGCGGTCATCGAGACCGCGAGTGGCACTCGATTGCTCATCGACACGCCGCCCGAACTGCGGCTGCAGCTCGTGGCGGCCGGTATCGGCGACATCGATGCCGTGTTGTACACACATGAACACGCCGATCACATCCACGGCATCGACGATTTGCGCGCCTTCACCGTCCGACGGGCCTCGTCGCTGCCGCTCTACGGCGAGGCCGCTACGCTGGCCACCCTGCGGAGTCGCTTTCCGTACATCATGGACGAGCAGTTCCGTCCGTTGCCCGGCACCACCCGTCCCGAGGGCACGCTGACGCCGATTCAGGCGGGCGTACCGTTTACCGTGAAGGACGCCGTGGTGCTGCCGATCGCCGTGCCGCACGGTCGCGCGTCGGTCGTTGGGTACCGCGTGGGCGACATCGCCTACATCACCGACGCGAAGCTGTTGCCCGACACGGCGCGTGCGGCGCTGGTTGGTGTGCGCGTCCTGGTACTCAATGCGCTGTTGCGCCACCCGCATCCTACGCACCTGTCGATTGCCGAAGCCGTGGCCGTGGCGCAGGAGATCGGGGCTGACCGCACGTACCTCACGCATCTCACGCACGAGAATGCGCACGCCGACCTCGCCGCCGAGTTGCCCAGCGGCATCGAGCCGGCGTACGACGGGTTGGTCGTGAGTCTGTCATAACCTTCGTTCGTTCGTTTTCGATCTCACGCGCTGTCGGGAGTGTGTTGCTATGTCGTTGTCGCTCGATTTCACGAACATGATGGGGGCGGCGCTACCGCATGGCGCCGGCATCACGGCCGCGCAGCTCGCGGAGGCGTCGGGCGCGTTTGCCGTCGCGCACGCCCGCGTGCACGCCATGCAGGCGGAACTTGGCTTTCTCACGTTGCCGGTGAACGACGCGTTGCGTGATGCCACGCTGTCGGTCGCGGAGCGCGCGCGTGGCCGCTTCGACGACGTGCTGCTGCTCGGGATCGGCGGTTCCGCCCTCGGCCCGATCGCGTTGCGCACCGCGTTGCGGCCGCCGGCGTGGAATACCCTCAGCGAGGAGGCTCGCGGCGGCGCACCCCGACTGCACGTGCTCGATAACGTCGATCCGGCCACCATTGCGGCCACACTCGGCCGGCTCGCCTTGTCCCGCACGCTGGTGCTGGTGATCTCGAAGTCGGGCGGCACGGTGGAAACGATGGCGCAGTATCTCATTGTGCGAGACGCGCTGGCGGGCGCGGTTGGCGAGGACGCCGCGCGCCAACACCTCATTTTCATCACGGACCCTGAGGTCGGAGCGCTGCGCAAGATTGCGCGTGCCGAGGGGATCACCACGCTCAACGTGCCAGCGAATGTTGGCGGACGCTTCTCCGTGCTCTCGCCGGTCGGTATGCTGCCGGCCGCGCTGATCGGCATCGATGTGAAAGCGCTGCTCGCCGGCGCCGCCGACGTCATGACGCGCGCCGCCAGTGCCGACCTCTCCACGAATCTGCCGGGCACGTTTGCTGTGCTGCAGTACATCGCCGACACTGCGCACGGCCGCTCGGTGCAGGTGCTCATGCCCTACGCCGATCCGCTGCGTGATCTCGCGCTGTGGTTCGTGCAACTCTGGGCCGAGTCCCTCGGCAAGCTGCGCAGCGACGGGACGCCCGTCGGGCCGACCCCACTGCCCGCGGTGGGCGCCACCGATCAGCATTCCCAGGTGCAGCTGTTCATGGAGGGGCCGCTCGACAAGACCGTCACGTTCATCACGGTGAAGGGACGTGAGCAGGAAGGCCCGATTCCCGCGCGCCACGCCGACATTCCGGAGCTCAGCTATCTCGCGGGACATACGCTGGGTGAGCTCATCGATATCGAACAGCGCGCCACGGCTGGCGCGCTGGCGGCTCGCGGTCGCTTCAACGCCACGCTCGCCATCGATACGGTCGACGCGTTCCATCTGGGCGCCCTCATGCAGACCTTCGCGCTCGCTACGGCATACGCCGGTGTGCTTTATGATGTGAATGCCTTCAACCAGCCGGGGGTGGAGCTGGGCAAGAACTTCGCGTATGCCATGCTCGGGCGAGCTGGCAGCGAGCAGGCGCGCGCAGAATGGGACGCCTTGCCCAAGCCGGACCCGCGCTTCCGCGTGTGATCCACCGTCCCACCACGCGGCCACGCGCCACGCGCGACGCCAATCGGCCTGAAGGGGAATCCCGGACTTGCCGCACCGGTCCCTGAGGTGGGAACTTTCACTGACAGACGCGGCGGGCTCCGGTAGGCCGGAGTCGTCGCTCCTTTACCCTGACCCGTTCCGGCTCGCGCTGGGCAGGATCCACGATACGAATGTCCGATACGACGAAGCCCACGACGTCCTTGTTTGGCGGTGCCGTTACGGTGGAAGACGGGCGCGTTCAGCTGCACGACGCTGCCGTGCTCACCTCCGCGCACATGGATGCGCTGGTTCATCAGGCTGTCTTCGGGAACGAAGGCGAGCGTACCTTCGCCCGCTGGCTCGTGTGGGAGCTCGGGCAGACCGTCGGTGTTCGTACCGCCTCGATCCACGAGTTGTACATCGCGCGTGGGGAAGGCAAGTGCGGCGGATTCACGGTGCCCGCGATGAACATTCGCGCGCTCACGTACGACACCACGCGCGCCGTCTTCCGCACCGCCAATGCGCTGCAGGCCGGCGCCTTCATTCTCGAAATTGCCCGCTCGGAGATCGCCTACACTGACCAGCGTCCCGACGAGTACGTGTCGGTGATTCTCGCGGCCGCGCTGCGCGAAGGCTACCGCGGACCGGTCTTCATTCAGGGTGACCACTTCCAGGTCAACCACAAGAAGTTCGCGGTCGATCCCATCACGGAAGTGAACGCGGTCAAGGCGCTCGTCACCGAAGCCGTCGCCGCCGGCTTCTACAACATCGACGTCGACACGTCGACGCTGGTCGATCTCTCCAAGGAGACGCTCGCGGAACAGCAGCGTCTGAACTACGACGTGTGTGTGGATATCACCCGCTTCGTGCGCGCCGCCGAGCCGGCCGGCGTGACGATCTCCATTGGCGGTGAAATCGGTGAAGTCGGCACCGAGAACAGCACGCCGGAAGAGCTCGAGGCGTTCATGGACGGCTTCAACGCCACCCTCGAGGCGCAGGCGCCCGGTACGGCCGGGCTGTCCAAGATCTCCGTGCAGTCGGGTACGTCGCACGGCGGTATCGTGCTGGCCGATGGCTCCATTGCCGACGTGGCCCTCGATTTCGATACGCTCGAGAAGCTGTCGAAGGTTGGCCGTGATCGGTATGGCATGGCTGGTGCAGTACAGCACGGAGCGTCCACGCTACCCGACGCCGCGTTCAGCAATTTCCCGCGGCTCGAGACGGCGGAAATCCATCTCGCGACGAACTTCCAGACCATGATGTTCGAGCATATCCCGGCCGCGCTGCGCGCCGACATGTATGCGTGGCTGGATGCCAACGCGAAGGACGAACGCAAGGCGACCGATACCGATGAGCAGTTCTACTACAAGGCGCGCAAGAAGGCGATTGGACCGTTCAAGAAGCAGTTGTGGGCGGTTCCCGCGGACGTGCGGGGCACGCTCGGCGCGGCGTACGACAAGAAGTTCACGTTCCTGTTCGAACAGCTGGGCATCGCCGGCACCCGCGCGATCGTCGAGCAGTTCGTCACGATTCCTGAACAGCATCGCCCGTTTCCGACGGGAGCCAGCACCATCGTGGCCGCCCCGGACGACGCGGATCTTTCGGACTGAGTGGTCGGTATCGTGTCGTGCGTGGTGCGCGCCGCATCGGCGCGGCCACCACGCATGATTCGCTACTCATCACTGCGTGTGAGGTGTGCTATGGCCCGGTACGACGAGTACGACGATGATCGCGTGGTCGTGATCGAACGTGAGAATGGCACGAATGGCATCGGCACGTTTCTGCTCGGTCTCGCGATCGGGGCAGGGGCGGCGCTGCTGTTCGCGCCGGCCAGTGGCGCCGAAACCCGGCAGCGTCTGCAGGACGAAGCGCGGCGCGCCGGACGCAAGATGAAAGACATGACCGATGAGTTCGGCGAACAGATGGCCGATTCGGTCGAGAAAACCCGCCATCAGTTCGATGAGCAGGTCGGTCGCGCGCGTGATGCCGTGAGCTCACGCATGCAGGCCGTGGGTGATGCGGTCTCCGTCGGTCGCGATGCGGCCGCGCAGGCGCGCGCCGACCTCGAGCAGGCCGTGGCCGACAGCAAGCGGGCGTACGCCGACAGCCGTCGAGCGCATCGCGAGCATGGCCGTCGTCACGGGCCCGACAACGCGAGCGCACCCGACGACATGGTCTCGAGTCCCGGGGAGGAGTCCGCTGGCGCTCCGGGCGAAGGCTGACGGTTGGTGGGACATTGTCCGACGCGTCTGGAAGCAAGGCGCTGAGGACAATGTGCTATTCCTGGCGGGCGGGCTGGCCTTCAATGTCCTGCTCGCCCTTCTGCCGTTCCTACTGCTGCTCATCTCCGGGCTCTCGTTCCTCTTGGGCAGCGAGACCACGCAAGCCGCGAACACCGTCACCGCGCTCGTTGATCGACTGCTCCCCAGTGGCTCGAACGCGGCCGGCGAATTGCTGCGGGGCATCGTCGCCGACGTGCTCAACACCCGCGGGGCGGTGACCGCCTATTCGGCCATCGGTTTCGCGTGGTTCTCCACGCGTCTCTTCGGGTCGCTGCGCAGTGTCCTCGCCCTGATCTTCGACGGCACCGATCGTGGCATCGTGGCCGGTAAGGTGTTCGACTTCATCGCGACGGTCGTCGCCACCGTTGCCATCGTCGTCTATGTCGCCATCTCCACGTATATCGATCTCGCCACCACACGCGGCCTCGCGCTGCTGCAGGAAACGGGACTGCGTACCGAGGCGATGGGATTCGTGGGCTATCTGCTTGGCCGGCTGACGGCGCTCGCCGTCGTGTTCGTCCTGTTCTACGCGATGTACCGCGGACTGCCGCGTCGACGTCCCAGCATGCGCACGGCGGCGGTCGGTGCGCTCACGGCGTCGATTTTGTTCGAAATTGCGCGCCACTTCTTCGTATTTGTCGTCGCGCGGTTCGATCCGAGTTCGTTGTACAGCGGCACGATTGCCGCCATCGTCGCGATCGTCTTCTGGACATATTACGGCGCACTGTTATTCCTGATCGGTGGCGAAGTGGCGCAGGCGTTCGACCTGCGGCGAAGCGAGTTGGCGGCGCTGCGTCAGGCCGACGAGACGATTCGCGCGGCTGCCGCCGCCACGCCGACACGCGCCAAACTGCCCAAACGCCCTTCCACGAAACGCCCGTGACTCAATTCGCCGCTCCGTTGCTCGATGTGCGCAGTGACACCGTGACCAGACCGACCGCCGCCATGCGTCGCGCGATGGCCGACGCGGAAGTCGGTGACGATGTGCTCGACGGTGATCCCACCGCACGCCGGCTCGAAGCCGTGGTGGCCGAACGGCTGGGCAAAGAGCGCGCGCTGTTCTTTCCCAGTGGCACCATGGCCAACCAAGCCGCCATCTGGGTGCAGAGCACGCCGGGCACCGAGATTCTCCTCGACGCCGAGGCGCACATTATCCACTCGGAGGTCGCCGCAACCTCCGCCCTGTGCGGTGTGCAGGTGCGTCCGCTCCGTGGGTCCACGTTGGTCTTCCGTGCCCCGGACCTCATCGCGGGAATGCGAGCGCCATCCAGTGATGGCATTGAGCCCTCGATGGTGTGTATCGAGAACACGCACAACGGCGCTGGCGGCGTCGTGACGTCGCGCGACGACCTCGCCGCGCTGACCACCGTGGCGCGACGTTTCAACCTGGCCGTGCACCTCGATGGCGCGCGGCTGTGGAACGCCGCCGCCGCCACCGGGACGTCACTGGCCGACTTCGCCGCCTGTGCCGACACCGTCATGGTGTCGTTCTCCAAGGGATTGGGCGCACCGGTTGGCGCCTGTCTCGCCGGGCCTGCCGACCTCATAGCCCGGGCGCATCGCGTCCGGAAACGCTTCGGTGGCGGGATGCGACAGAGCGGCATCCTGGCCGCGGGCGCGCTGTACGGCCTCGAACACCACCTCGACCGGCTGGCCGAAGACCATGAAGCCGCCACGTATCTCGCGCGTCTCGTGGACGGCGTCGGTGGGGCCAAGGTCGTCATGCCCGACACCAACATCGTCATGATCGACTTGCCCACGCCGCGGGCCGACGACGTGATCGCGCGGGCGGCCGCGCTCGGCGTGCGGATCTACAAGTGGCACGACCGCAGAGTGCGCGCCGTCGCTCATCTCGATGCACCGATCGGGCTCATTGCCGAGCACGGGCCGAAAATCGCGCAGGCCCTGTCCGACGTCTTGGGTTAGCCCCACCTCCCGGGCGCAAAAAAGCGCACGGGAGGTCCGCTCTTTCGAGCGAATCCTCCCGTGCGCAGTGCTCCGGGCCTGACGAAGCGACGCCAGACTCCACGTGCCGCTGCTACCTTCGGGGTCCTGACGGATTTGGCGGGCTGTCGCCCTCCGGGACCCGGAGCAAGAAGAAGGTAACCGACGGCCACGCGAAGTGGTACCCGCTGCTCCGTCGTGTAGATTGGACGCATGTCGCTCGCTCTCGCCCGCAAATACCGCCCCCGGAACTTCGCGACCGTGGCGGTGCAGTCACATGTCGCCAACACCCTCAAGGGCGCCATTGCCAGTGGGCGGGTTGCGCACGGATATCTGCTCTGTGGCCCGCGTGGTACCGGCAAGACCACGCTGGCCCGCGTCTTGGCGATGGCGCTCAACTGTGAGGAGCTGGCCGACGCCCGGCGGGTGAGCGGGACCGCCTCCGCCACCGAGTTCAGCGAGGCGATGGCCGCCGCCGGCGAACCGTGTGGCCGGTGCACCAGCTGTCAGCGCATCTGGAGCGGGAGTGCATCGCTCGATGTCGTCGAGATCGACGCGGCGTCGAATGGCGGCGTGGCGGATGCCCGCGAGCTCCGCGAACGCGCCATGTACGCGCCGTCCGGGGATGACCGTTACAAGGTGTACATCGTCGACGAAGCGCACATGTTGTCGCGTGACGCGTGGAATGCGCTGCTCAAGGTGCTGGAGGAGCCGCCGCCGCGCGTGGTGTTCGTGTTCGCCACCACGGAGGCGCAGAAAGTCCTCCCCACGGTGATCTCGCGACTGCAGCGGTTCGATCTCAAGCGCATCGGACCGGCCGAAATCCGTGAACGGCTCGCCGCCGTGCTGACGGAGGAAGGCGTGCGGTTCGAGCCCGAGGCGTTGGGCATGATCGCCGGCGCCGCCGACGGTGGCCTCCGTGACGCGTTGTCGCTCACCGATCAAGTGCTGTCGCTTGGCGAGACGGCCGAGGTCACGGCGGAGCGCGTGCGCACGGCGCTGGGCCTCGTGCCCGAAGAAGAGTATCTGCTGCTCCTCGACATCATCGCCCAGCGGCGCGCCGTCGACGTGTTCGGCGCGGTGCAGCGTCAGGCCGACGGCGGCGTGGATCTCATGCTGCTGCTGGCGGGCATCGGTCGTATCCTGCGGGCGCAGCTCACGATTGCGCTCGGCGGCGTGCCGCCTGAACTGTCGGAGCGCATGCGCCTCGCGCTCCACGACAGAAAGGGACAGCTATCGGCCGGCGACCTGCTGCGCATGCTGCACGCCCTGCTCGAAATGGAGCCGATGTATCGGCGGAGCGGACAGCCGCAACTATTGCTCGAAACGTTGCTCGTGCGCTTCGCGCTCCTTGATCGGACGGTGGAACTCGAAGAGGTGATCAAGGGCTTCGGGACCGGCGGCCACGACGACCCGCCGGCGCGACGTGTGGCGCACGAGACGCGCGTCGCCTCGGCGCATGCGATGCCGCCGTCACCGCCACCGGCCGTGGCCCCGGCGCTCGCGCCGCCGACGCCGAGCGTCGTGGCAACGCCGCGATCGGCCACGCAGCAGGTGGCCGAAGCCGCCGCCGCCGCGCAGATCGCCGAGCAGCGCCCCGCATCGCGCGCCGCTGCCGCGGCGCCACGGGTGGGCCCGCCGCCCTCGGTTGAGCAGCTCACGGCGCGTTGGGGCAGTGTGAGCGACGCCATCAAGACGGCCGGACGCGGCATGCTCGCGCAGGCCGTGGCGCGGCTGGTCCCGGCGTCGGTGTCGGCCCACGGCAGCGTCGCCCTCACCTACGATCCCGCCGACGACACGTTCGCCCGCGCCGCTGACGGGGCCCGTTCCGACATCCTGTCCGCGCTCCAGTCGTGCTTTGACGGCGTCACCGGGGTAACGGTGGTGTCCTCGGTCAACGCGTCCGCCAGCGCCAACGCCCGGGCCGACGCCCCGCGCGATACCACCAAGCGTCTCACTGCGCACGACGTGCAACAACAGCGCACCGAACAGCTGTCGTCAAAAGACCCACTGCTCGAAGCCGCCGTGCGCGCGCTCGACCTCGAATTACTCGACTAACGACTCAGGGAACAGTCATGGATTTGTTCAAGATGATGGGCCAGTTCAAGGACATGCAGTCGCGCATGCAGACCATGCAGGATGAGATGTCGCAGCGCACCTTCTCCGCGCTGGCGGGCGGCGGCATGGTGGCGGCCGATGTGGACGGCAAGATGCAGCTCAAGCGCATCAAGCTCGATCCCACCGTCGTGAACGGCAATGACATCGAGATGCTCGAGGATCTCATCGTGGTCGCCGTGGCCGAAGCGCAGAAGAAGGCGGCCGAGGCCATGCAGATGGAACTCAGCAAAGTCACCGGCGGCATCGACCTGCCGTTCAAGCTTCCGTTTTAATCGGATCCCGTTGAGCGTCATCGACGAACTCACGAGCGAGTTGGCGCGGCTCCCCGGCATCGGCCGGAAGACCGCGCTGCGGCTCACCTATCACCTGCTGCGACAGCCGCACTCGCAGAGCCGGCGGCTAGCCGAGGCGCTCGTGCTGCTCACGGAACGCGTGCGGGCCTGTGACCGGTGCCACAACCTCACCGAGTCGCCGCTCTGCGCACTCTGTGCGGACCCGCGGCGCGACCCCACCATCGTCTGTGTGGTGGAGGAAGCCTCCGACATTGCGTCGATCGAGCGGGCCGGGGAGTTCCGCGGACTGTACCACGTGCTGGGCGGGCGGCTGTCCCCCCTCGACGGCGTCGGGCCTGACGATCTGGCCATCGGCGACCTCCTGGCGCGGATCGCCCCCGAGGGTGTCACGGAGGTCATTCTGGCCACCAACCCATCGCTCGAAGGGGAAGCCACCGCCCTGTACGTGCAGCGCCAGTTGTTGACGCGCGGGGTGCGCATCACCCGGATCGCCCGCGGCCTGCCGGTTGGCGGCGATCTCGAATATGCCGATGGCGTGACGATCGCTCAGGCGTTGTCCGCCCGCCGCGAGATGCTGTGAGATGGAGCGCGCGCGGTTCGGCGTTACCTTCGGGCACCGCCGCGCGTTGATCATGTGCGGCTTCGTGACACCTGGCTGCTGATCCCGATCCCTTCTTCGACCCACCGTTCATGTCAGTCGGCGCCGCCACCTGGTCGTTCACCGAGGACGACTTCGGGGCCATTACCATTACGCTCCAGCGGTTCCTCTACGACGCCAAGGCGCGGTGCGCCCTGCTCGTAGACCGGAGTGGACAGTTGGTCGCCACGGTCGGCGAGCCACCCAACTTCGACGCGACGGCGTTCGCCACACTCACGGCCGCGGATTTCAGCGCCAACGATCAGCTCGCGCGGCTCATCGGTGAGAGCGACTTCAATGTCCTGTTCCATCAGGGCGAGAAGGAGTCGATGTACCTCGCCGATATCGCCCGCCGCGTCATTCTCGTCGTGCTCTTCGACAATCGCACCACGCTGGGCCTGGTCCGGCTGCGCATGAAGGCCGCCGTTGACGACCTTACGAAGACGTTCGAAGGCGTCTTTTCCCGTGGTGGGTCCGCATCCACGCCGCCGCCAGGGTTCCTGGCTGGCGCCGAGGATGAGATCGATCGGCTGTTCCAATAAGGGGCCGTAATCGATGTCGATGATCAACTATGCGTCCCGCGAGATCAACTGCAAGATCGTGTTCTACGGTCCGGGGCTGGGTGGCAAGACGACCAATCTGGAGTACGTGTATGGCAAGGTCTCTCCGAACACCCGGGGGAAGCTGATCTCGCTGGCCACGGAAACCGAACGCACCCTGTTTTTCGATTTCCTGCCGGTCGATCTGGGGACGATTCGCGGTTTCCGCACACGATTCCATTTGTACACCGTGCCCGGTCAGGTCTACTACAATGCGAGCCGCAAGCTCATCTTGAAGGGCGTGGATGGCGTCGTGTTCGTGGCCGACTCGCAAGTGGAGCGCGCCGAGGCCAACCTCGAGTCCATGCAGAACCTGTATGACAACATGGCGGCGTACGGGTACGATCTCACGCGCATGCCGTTTGTCATTCAGTACAACAAGCGCGATCTGCCCAATGCGGCGCCGCTCGCGGAGTTGCAGTCCATGCTCAATCCGGGATGGGAAGTGACCGACCCCACGCGCATGCGCGCGCTGGCGGATCCCTTCAAGCCCGGCGAACTTTTGGTCAGCCAGTTGCCCACCGGCGAGTGGGTGGAGCGCGTCCCAACGTTTGAAGCTGTCGCTGTCACCGGCGACGGTGTGTTCGACACACTGAAAGCCGTTTCCAAGCTGGTCCTCAAAACGCTCGCATAACCGCGCGCGCGGCGGGCACCGGTCCTCCCGCCTCTCGATACTCCCGTGAACCTTCCGAACGCAATCACGCTGGGCCGCATTGCCCTGACGCCGCTGATTGCGTGGTTGCCGTTCACCACGTCGTGGACCGCGCGCCTCATCGCCTTTCTGCTCTTTACGATCGCCGCCCTCACCGACTACTGGGACGGCCATCTCGCCCGGTCGCGCAATCTCGTCACCGACCTCGGCCGCCTGCTCGATCCGCTGGCCGACAAACTGCTGCTGGTGGCCACGCTGATCCCGATGTACTGGCTGCAGAAGCACTACACGCTGCTGGTGCCCGATGGCACGATGCCACAGCCCACGCCGCTGCTCTTTCAGACGCCGTTCGGTGCCGTGTCCCTACCGCTCTGGATCGTGCTGGTCGTGCTCGGCCGCGAAGCGTTCATGACCGTGTTCCGTCAGGTGGCGGCGCGCCGCGGACTCGTGATCGCCGCCATCGGCCCGGCCAAATGGAAGACCACCTTCCAAAGTGTGTGGCAGGGTGCGGCGTATTGCTGGTTCTTCGCGGCCACGCTGGCCGCCCGACAGGGATGGGAGAGCGACGGCGCCTGGAAGGCGTTCGCCTACGTCAATGGCGTCGTCGGCGTGACCAGCATGGTCGCCGCCGTCATCCTCACCATGTGGAGCCTCTGGCTCTACCTGCGCCGCTACGGCAAGCAGGTCGCCCGGCTGGCCTGAGAGGCCGTTGTCGTTCATGGTACTTTTCCTCCATGAACATCGAAATCGTCACGATCGGCGACGAGCTCCTCCTCGGCTTCACGATCGACACGAACGCCGCGCATCTCGCGCGTGAATTGGCCGCCCTTGGGCTCCGCATCGTGCGCCGCGCCACCTGCGGCGATGACGCTACCGCGATCGCCACCGCCGTGCGCGAGGCCCTCGAACGCACCGGCGCCGTGATTACCACCGGCGGACTCGGCCCCACCGCCGACGACATGACCAAGCCCGCCATCGCGTCGATCTTCGGACGCGGTATGGTGCTCGACCCCGATATCCTCGCCGCCCTCGAAGCACGGTGGCTCAAGCGCTTCGGCCACGAGCTCCCGGCCAGCAATCGCCAGCAGGCCATGGTGCCCGAGTCATGCACCATCCTGAATAATCGCCATGGCTCCGCACCGGGCATCTGGCTGGAAGACGCCCAGCAGCGGTGGGTGGCCATGCTCCCCGGCGTGCCCCGCGAAATGCGCGGCATGCTGGCCGACACCGTGATCCCGCACTTGCGCGACCGGCTGCCGGTGGGTGGCCCGGTCATTCGGGCGCGCACGCTGCGCACCGCCAACATTGCCGAGTCGGCGCTGGCCGATAAGCTCGGTGACCTGGCCCGCGGCGTGCACGGGCTGTCGCTGGCCTACCTCCCCGGAAACGACGGCGTCGATCTGCGGCTCACGTCGTACACCCTGCCGGCCCGCGAAACCGAAGCCAAGCTCAGCGAGGCCGCGCTGCTGGTGCGCGAAAAAGTGGGCCGATTCATCTATGGGGAAGGCGACGATGACCTCGCCGCACTCATGTTGGCCGAGTGCGCGGTGCGCGGCGCCACGCTGGCCGTGGCCGAAAGCTGCACCGGCGGCATGCTGGGCATGCGCCTCACCGCCGTGCCGGGCTCCAGCCGGGTCGTACAGGGCGGAACGATCGCCTATGCCAATGAGGTCAAGGTCCGCGAACTCGGGGTCGCACAGGGCGATCTGGACGCGCATGGTGCCGTGAGTGAACCGGTGGCGCGCGCGATGGCCACCGGGGCCCGACTCCGCTTCGGCACCAATATCGGCATCGGCATCACCGGAATCGCCGGCCCCGACGGCGGCACTCCCGAGAAGCCGGTGGGTACCGTCTGGGTGGCGGTCGATCTCGATGGGGAGGTCCACGCCGTGCGTGCCATCCTGCCGGGCGACCGCTCGGAAATCCGGTATCGTGCGGCCCAGTTGGCGCTCGATCGTCTGCGTCGCGTGTTTGAACGCGATCCGGATACCGTCGGATGGACCGCTCGGGGCTGACGCCCGCGACCTTCTGTCCTTTTCTTTGAAGCACGCAGTGACGCACCGCAGGCAAACTTTACGTTGACGACTCTCGTACGCACATCATGACCGACCCGATGTCTGACGCTCCGGTGGACAACATGGATCCGATGGAAACGCAGGAAACCGCCACGGTGCAGCCGCCGATCGAAGACGGCGACGATCTGCAGCAGGCGCAGCGCGAGCTCGAATCGCAGAAGGACAAGTATCTGCGACTCGCCGCCGAGTACGACAACTTCCGCCGTCGCGCCGTGAAGGAGCGGCAGGAGGCCGGCTGGCGTGCACAGGGCGAACTCGTGCGCGGCCTGCTCGATGGCCTCGACGACATTACGCGCTTCGCCGCCGTCGATCCCAATACGGTCGATGCCAAGTCCGTGATCGACGGCATGCAGCTCGTGGAGAAGAAGCTCTTCAAGTCGCTCTCCGGGCACGGCTTCGAAGTCATCGACCCAACGGGTCACCCCTTCGATCCCGCCAAGCACGAGGCGGTCAGCACCGCGCCGGCAATGCAGCCCGACGAAGACGGGGTCGTCGCGGTCTGCTTCCAGGTGGGCTACGTCATCAATGGCCACGTACTCCGTCCGGCGCGCGTGGTGGTAAAGCAGTGGACCGGCGCCTGAGGGCGCGTTAAGCATGGCCAACGCGAAGGACTTCTACCAAGTGCTCGGGGTCTCGTCCACGGCGACCGCCGACGAGATCAAGAAGCAGTACCGTCGACTGGCGAAGCAGCATCATCCCGACGCGAATCAGAACGATCCCAAGGCGGCCGAACGCTTCAAGGAAATCTCCGAGGCGCACAACGTCCTCGGCGATCCGGACAAGCGGAAGGAATACGACGAGATGCGTCGTCTGGGGGCCTTCGGCGGGATGAGTGGCTTCGGTGGGGCACGGCCCTCATCGCGTCCCGGTGCGTCGGGTACGGCGCGGCCGGGTCAGCCGGGGGCGGGCACGTTCAATGACTTCGACGTCGGTGGCATCGGTGGACTCGGCGATCTGTTCTCGTCGATGTTCGGCGGCGCGGCCGGTGCCGGGCGTCAGCGCGCGCGAGGACCGGAACGTGGTCAGTCGATCGAGCAGTCGGTGGAAGTACCGTTTCGCGTGGCGGCGGTCGGCGGCAAGGTGCCCGTGGACATCGAAGTGAACGAAGAGTGCGCCACCTGCCATGGCAATGGTGCAGCGCCCGGCGCCCAGTTGCGCCCGTGCGGCGAATGCAGCGGTCGCGGCGTGATCTCGTTCGGCCAGGGTAGCTTTGCGGTGAATCGTCCATGTCCGGTCTGCGCCGGTCGCGGCAGCGTGCCCACGGAACGTTGTACCACCTGTCGTGGTACCGGAGACACGCGCGTGTCGCGTAAAGTGCTCATTGCCGTGCCCTCCGGTGCGGAGACGGGCGCCAAAGTGCGGCTGAAAGGGCAGGGTGGCAAAGGCGCCGCCGGCGGTCAGGCGGGCGACCTCGTGATCACCTTCACCGTGACCTCGGATCGCTTCTACAAACGCGAAGGACTCGACGTGGTCGCCACGGTGCCGATCAACATCGCCCAGGCCACGCTCGGCTCGCGTATCAGCGTGAAGACGCTCGACGAAAAGAAAGTCGCGATTCGCATCCCCGCCGGCACTTCGGCGGGCAAGCGCTTCAAGATCACCGGGCAGGGTATCGAGAAAGACGGTAAGAAGGGGGACCTGCTGGTCGAGGTCACCATCACCGTTCCCGAAACGCTGACCGAAGCACAGGAGAAAGCGATGCGCGAATTTGCCGAAGCCGGTGGGATGAAGTTCTGATGTATCGCCCGCGCAGGGTCGCTTCGGCGATGGCGTTCGCGGCCTGCACGAGCGCATCCGCGCTCGTGGCGCGGGTGGCCCAGGCGCAGGTCACGCCCGCCCCCGCCGGTGCAACGGCCCCGGCCACGCCCAGCACACCGGACATGCGCTGGCGCGTGGGGCAGTGCATGGGCGGCATCAACTACGGAGCACCGCTCAAGTGGGCGCTCTCGTACGGTGGGGGCATGGTGTACGAAGGTGATCGGATCGACCTCTGCGCGCTCGCCGTCGCGAAGGTCGGTCTCGGTGGCGCGGGCGCGTCGATTGGACTTGCCAAGTCGTATGGATCGTTGGGCACGGGCAGCGCCATCACCGGTGGCATCATCCGCACCTTTGGCGATCCCCTCAATGCCACGGCGCGTCGCACCTACGTGGGCGGAGCCGTGCATCTGTGGCCGTTGCTCGTCCTCGGTGGCGAGATCGGCTACTACGTGCGCCTCGGTGACGACGCGGGCGCCTCGTCACATGGCAAGAAGGTGGTCACCTGGTCGGCCGGCTTCGGCTTCTAAGGGCGCCCCGCTCGCGGAGTCGTGCGCGCTGAAGTAGGTTCGCGCGCATGTCCACCGCTCCAGATTCAGCCCGCACGCCCCGCCGCCATCCGCTGAGATCGCAGGCCGTTCAGGTCACGCTCGGTCTCCTGCTTGGTCTCGCGCTCGGTATGTGGCTCTCGCAGGACTCGTCGCCCTCCGCGTTCACGCGCGGCCTCATCGGCGTCCTTGACGTCGTTGGCACCGCGTGGATCAACGCCGTGCGCATGACGGTCATTCCGCTGGTTGTGCCGCTGCTGATCGTTGGCGTCGCGGGCGGCGGTGATACCAGCATGACCGGTCGCGTGGGCGCGAAGGCCTTCGCGTGGATGCTGGGGCTGTCCATCGCCTGCGCCATCTTCTCCGCGGTCGTGTCGCCACCGTGGTTTGACACGCTGGTGCTCGACCCCGAGGCCACCGCGCGGCTGCGCGCCACCGCCTCGCTCGACATCCCCGCCGCCGACGCGCTGTCACTGCGCACGTGGATTCTGGGGCTCATCCCCCTCAATCCCATCAAGGCCGCCGCCGACGGCACCCTGCTGCCCGTGGTGTTGTTCACGTTGCTGTACGCGTTTGCGCTCGGGCAGGTGGCTGCCGGCCCGCGCGCGGCCCAGCTGGCGTTCTTCCGCGGGATGGCCGATACGATGCTGGTCGTGGTGCGCTGGATGCTGGCCATCGCCCCGGTCGGAATTCTGGCGCTCGCCACCGTGCTCGGCCAAAAGCTCGGCACCTCGGCGCTCAGTGCGATCGGCTTCTACATCATGGTACTGATCGTGCTCCACTTGGTGGCCACGGCGGCGCTGTACGGCGTCATGGGTATCACGCGCCGCGTGCCCCTCCGCGACTTCGCGCGCGCGCTCATCCCGTCGCAAGTGGTCGGCATGGGCACGCGCAGTTCACTCGCGTCGCTGCCGGCCATGGTGAAAGGCGCAACCGATGTGCTGCACCTGCCGGCCACCGCCACCGGCTTCGTGCTGCCGCTCTGTGCGTCGGTATTCAAGCTCACCAGCGCGATCTACTGGGTGGTGGGCGCGCTGTTCGTGGCCAAGCTGTATGGCATCGACCTGCCGGTGTCGAGCATCGCGCTGGTCGCCGCGAGCAGCGTGGTACTGAACTTCAGCACCCCCGGCATCCCCAGCGGCGGCATGCTGTTGCAGGTGCCGCTCTACACCAGCATTGGCCTCCCGGTGGAAGGGATCGGCATCATGATCGCGCTCGACACGCTCCCCGACATGTTCAAGACGCTGCTGAACGTCACTGCCGACATGCTCGTGGCCGTGATGACGGTGCCGGCGGGAGAGCTTGCGGCGAGGGTGGAGTAAGCCTGTCAGACGGTTGAACAGTTCACGCAGAGTACGCAGTGGGTCAGAGGTCGCAGAGAACAAACGTGCATTTCTCTGCGTACCCTGCGCTCTCTGCATCTCTGCGTGATTCGTTCAACGATCTCGCCGAAGCACGAATCACCAGCCTACGCCGCCAAGATCGGCAGGCGTCGACTCGGTGCCGTGCGCATGCCGCGTTCGATCACGCCGCCGCCGAGCACGATGTCGCCGTCGTAGATCACCAGCGACTGCCCCGGCGAAATCGCCTGCACCGGTTCGTCGAGCGCGAGTTCGATCGCGTCGCCCGACATCCGCACGATCGTGGCCGGCGCGGCCGCGGCGCGATTGCGCACCTGCACCTGCACCTGCGCGCCCACCACCGGTGGCTCCACCAGCCAGTTGAGTTCACGGGCTTCCAGCCCGCGCCCCAGCAGCGCCTCGCGCGGGCCGATCACCACCGCGCGTTCGCCCGGCACGATCTCCAC
>CANHJV010000022.1 GCA_947461225.1 Gemmatimonadota bacterium
GAAGCCGGATAAGCTTTAAGGCTACGTTTGAAGCCTGCAGAATACGATTTAACAGATAGAGCCATGAGCTACGCGATCATTCGCACCGGCGGCAAGCAGTTCCGTGCCGAGCCGGGCAAGTCCCTCAGGATTCCCTCGCTGCTGGGCGACGCCGGCACGGCCGTCGAGTTTAACGACGTCCTTATCGGCAACGACGGCACCGGCGTCCGCATGGGTGTTCCCACGCTCAGTGGCGCCAAGGTCACCGGCGAGATCGTGAAGCACGGCCTCGAAGACAAGATCATTGTCTTCAAGTTCAAGCGCCGTAAGAACTATGCCCGCAAGCAGGGTCATCGGCAGAAGTTCACGGAAGTCCGCATTAACGAAATCACCCTCGGCTGATCGCCGGCGGTGCGCCTCACTGGCGCACCTCCTTTTCCGGAGTAAGAGCAATGGCACATAAGAAAGGCGTCGGCTCATCACGCAACGGTCGCGATTCGAATCCGAAGTTTCGCGGCATCAAGAAGTATGGCGGTGAGTTCGTAACGGCCGGCAACATCATCGCGCGGCAGTGCGGTACGAAGTGGCATCCCGGCAGCAATGTCGGCATGGGCACGGATTACACCATCTATTCGCTCGTCGATGGCGTCGTCCAGTTCCAGCACCACAACAAGAAAAAGTACAAGATCAGCGTACTCCCCGTCGAGTTCGTCGAAGTGATGGTCGAGGAAGCGGTCGAGGAGTAAGCCGCTCCGTGCGATCGTCGTTCTCGGGAAGCCTCCGCCTCGCGCGGGGGCTTCTTGCGTTGCGGGTTGTAACTTCTCCCCGCCACTGACGTAGGTTTGCTGCATCACTCACCCTTTGCGGAGCAGTGCGCCATGGCGATCTGGGACAAGGTCAAACAGGGGATCGATAAGGCAGGGAAGGCCGCGCAGGATGTCTTCGACGAGGGCAAACTGCGCCTCGATGCCTACCGCGCCCGAGAGCAGGCCGATAAGGCCGCGCAAGCGCTCGGGTACGCCGTGTTCCGTGCGGCGGACGCCGGTGGCGATTTGGCGGCGGACGCGCGTGATCGGCTCATGGTGGCCCTGCGGGCGCAGGACGCCGAGGCGCGCCGGTTGGAGACGGAACTGGCGGCTGCGCGCGCCGCCAATGGCACGACCGACCAGAACGCGGCGTCCGGTGCGGCGGCCAGCGCTCCGGTGTCCGCCGCGCCGGTGCCGCAGTCGGCGCCGCCCTCGGATTCTCAGGTGGGGTAGAACGCCGCGCGGATGGTTGCCGGCACGTCGGTACAGAGGCCATCCACGCCCCACGAGGCGAGCAAGTGCGCGCGAACCGGATCATTTTCGGTCCAGGCAATGACTTTGACGCCGCGCTTGTGGGCCGCGCGCACGAGCGCTTCGTCGATCAGATGCGTGTACTGCCAGAGGGTGTCCGGCGCGGTGGGATGCAGCATGCCGGACGGCTCTATCAGATACGAATCCGATAAGAAACCGATGGCGGTCCCCGGGCGAAGGCTGCGTATCGCGACCGGAATGCGATGGTCGAACGCGTGTACCGCCGTTCGGACGGTGGGGTGGCGGTCAAGCACGGCCGCGACGGCCGCTTCGATGTGGGGAGCCTTCACCTCGACGTACACGGTCGCCCTCGTGCCGACCAGTTCGAGCACCTCCTCGAGGAGTGGCACCCGCTGCCCACCATGAAGGCGCACGGCGCGCAGCTCCGGCAGCGTCAACTCCCGGATCGCGGCCGTGCGTCCGGTACTGCCGCCGGGCGCTAGCGGCAGGATCGCGTCGTGGTGCACCACGATGTGGCCGTCGGCCGAGCCGTGCACGTCGAGCTCGACGCCGTCGGCCCGCTGCTCGACGGCTCGGGTGAAGGAAGCCAAGGTGTTTTCGAGGCACTCGCGTGGCGAGCCGCGATGGGCGATGATGTCCGGTATATGCATGTCTGCTCTCCCCCTCGCGTCCTGGTCGCCAGATCCCCAACCCGGCTCGTCCCAGCGGCCAAGGTGCGGTGCCGGAGCTCGTCCGGTCAATGGCGCGCCGCCGCCTTAACGATAGCGTCCGGCGGTCGTCCAATAGGTCGGAGCGTATGATTCATGCTGAACCGACTGATGACGCGTCACTCGATGGCGCCCTCATCGCGCAGTGGATGGCGGGTGACGAGCGGGCTGCGACGGCAATCGTCGAGCGGCACGCCGGCGCTCTGTCGCGCTTCGCTGTCCGACTTGGCGTCGAGGAAGACGTCGACGAGTTGGTGCAGGACACGTTCATGAGGGCGTTCTCGGCGCTCGACTCGTTTCGCTCGGAAAGTTCGCTGCGCACATGGTTGTTCACCATCGAACGCCGACTCGTCATTGACCGTCGACGATCGACCGCCAGACGGGGACGCGAGGTTGAAGTGGATGACGGTCATGCGGCCACCGAGTACGACGCCCTTGATATGTTGGTGGCGGACGAAGCGGCGCGACGTATGGCGTCGGCGATTGATCGGCTGACGCGCATGCAGCGTGAGGTGTTCACGTTGCGTGTGCAGGAAGGGCGGAGTTACAAAGAGATCGCGGAGATCCTCGACAGTTCGGAGGGCGCCGCCCGGGTGCACTATCACAACGCGATGCGAGCCGTGAAGGAGTTTCTCGATGACTGAGTGCCGGACACCGGAGATGCAGGACCTGTTGCCCGACTATGTGTCGGCGTCGCTCAATGCGACCGCCGTGGCATTGGTTGAGCAGCACCTGTCGATCTGCGACCCGTGTCGCGACGACATCGCCGTGTTGCGTCTGGCGCGCGCGGTGCGCGCGAGGGCCGTGCCGGTCGACATCGGGCGCATCGTGGCTGGCTTGCCGCGCCCGACGCCAACGTTGCGACTCGTGCGTTCCTCCACGGACACGTCGCGGGTGGCGCGATCCACCAGCGGTGGCGTGCGTCCGCGTCGTCTCCGGTCGGCCTCCGTGTGGCAGGTCGCCGCGGCGGTGGGGGTGATGATCGTCGGCGGTACGTCGCTGCTCGTGTCGCGGAACAGTCCGATGAGTCTGACCGGCGCCCGTTCGAATGCGGCGCAGATGGCTGACGCCGCGGAGAGTGCGTTGGCGCGGTCGACCGCGTCGCCGGGTACCGCGTCGTCCGCGATGGTGGCCGCGACAGATTCACCGGCGAATATCGGGCGCGCCCGTCGGGACGCGCGGGTGTCCGTGTCATACGGCGATCTTGGTGATTATTCCGAGGCCGAGCTGCATCGTATGCTCGACCGCCTCGAGAAGTGGGACGGCACGAGCTCTACCGAGCCACTGCCGACGCTACCGGTTGTGTCGCACTCTGGAGGTTCCGCACCATGATCATACCTCGACTTCGACGGCTGATGTCCATTGCGTTGGTCCTGACGGCCGGCGCGCCGATCGCGGGACATGCGCAGGGCGGGCCACCACGTGGCGACGATCGGGGAGCCGCGCCTCGTATGAACGCGCAGCAGCGCGAGGCGCTGGAGAAGCGTTTTACGGCGCGCATCGATGCGATCGTCAAGGAGCGTTTGCGTCTCACTGACGAGCAGCAGGTCAAGTTGCGCGAGGTGGCGTCGCGGACCGAGGCGGCTCGGCGCGTGTTGCGTCGGGAGGAGTTCGTGCTGCGCACGGCGCTGCGCGATGAGATGAAGGCGGGCGAGAAGGCGAATGAGACGAAGGTCGGCGATCTCCTCGACCAGATGCCAGGACTCGAACGTCGGAAGCTCGATCTCTTGGAATCCGAGCAGCGCGACCTGGCGAAGTTTCTCTCACCGACCCAGCGCGCCCGTTACTTCGGGCTTCAGGACGAGCTCCG
Organism: Gemmatimonadota bacterium; assembly: GCA_947461225.1. Lineage (GTDB taxonomy): Bacteria > Gemmatimonadota > Gemmatimonadetes > Gemmatimonadales > Gemmatimonadaceae > Gemmatimonas. The sequence goes on from CANHJV010000022.1 coordinate 3,795, forward strand.
GCGGGGTATGCAGGACTTGCAGCGGCGGCGCATGGGTATGGACGACTCCACCAACGCCCCCACGGAGAGCCGGGGGTACCGGCGACGCGGGAACCCGCCGTTGATGTAATTGGCCCACCCGTGGCGGCGCTTTCGACAACCGTGTACACTTGTCTGACAGCGGTTGGTGTACGCCCAGATGGCGGAACTGGCAGACGCACGGGACTCAAAATCCCGCGCCCGCAAGGGCTTCCGAGTTCGACCCTCGGTCTGGGCATGGTGATCGGCTGATCGTACGGTGGTGGACGAAAGACCACTCGAGGCGCACAACGTTTGTGTGTGATCGTGCGTAGCAGCGTGGATTGTGTGAAGGGCAGCGGTCGCGCGTCGGCCACTGATGGGGTGTAGCTCAATGGCAGAGCACTCGACTGTTAATCGAGCGGTTGTAGGTTCGACTCCTACCGCCCCAGTTGGTTTTACAGCGAACGCCCGGTTTTCCTTGCGGAAGGCCGGGCGTTTCGTGTTTGCGCAGGCCCCTCGCGGTGGCGTCGGTTCGTCTCGCTTGCCGCACCCGCTGGTGAATGCCTAGCTTCCGCTCGTCTGATGGTGCACGCCCGATGTCTCATGGGTGATCCGCGATCGTGCGGCATCCCCATCTCCCTCTGCGCCGATTGCGTCCATGCCTTTTTCGCTCCAGCTCAGTCACGCCGCTCCTGCCTCGGTCGACTCGCCCTTGCTGGCGATCATCCTACCTCAGGACCCGTCGCTCGACGACGCCGTGCGCGCCGTCGATACGCCGTTAGCCGGCGCGATCCAGCGCTCGATCATCCGCCGCGATTTCCGCGGGGGACGTGATGAGACCATGCTGTTCGTCGGGGGAGAAACCGGTGCGCAGCGCGTCTTACTTGTTGGTCGCGGATCAGCGACGCTCACGCGCGCCGTCGCTCGGCGTGCCGCGGCGATCGCCGCGCGTCAGGCGGGCAAGCTGGGCACCGGCGCGATGCATGTTCTGATCAGCGGGGCAGAAGCGGAGGCGGAGGCGATCGAAGGAGTCGCGCTTGGCGCTGCGGCTGGCAGCTGGTCATATCCTGATTTGCAGACACCGCCGCCGGAGAAGGATCGCCGGGCGCGGTTGCAGTCGGTGACGGTGCTTGGCGCCGATACCGATGCCGTGCGGGCGGGGTTCGCGGCCGGCGCCGCGGTGTCGGAAGGGCAGGCGATCGCGAAGCGGCTTGGCATGATGCCCGGCAACGTCTGTACACCCGACACGTTCGTCGAGGTGGGGCGTGAGATTGCCGCGCGGCACGGCATGACCATCACCGTGCTGGGTCGCGCGGAGATGGAGCAGGAGAAGATGGGGTCATTCCTATGCGTGGCGCAGGGCACGCCCGAAGAGCCCCGCCTCGTGGCGCTCGAGTATCACGGGGGGGCGCCTGGTCAGCAGCCGATTGTTCTCATCGGCAAAGGACTCTGCTTCGACACCGGTGGGATTTCCATCAAGCCGGCGCCGGAGATGGAATGGATGAAGTTCGACATGTCCGGCGCGGGCGGGGTCATGGGCGCGATGGAGGCCATCGGCCGTCTCAAGCTTCCCGTGAACGTGGTCGGCATCATCGGATCGACCACCAACATGCCGTCTGGAACCGCCGTGAAGCCTGGTGACGTCGTGCGGGCCTCGAACGGCAAGACGATCGAGATCATCAACACCGATGCGGAAGGCCGTCTCGTGCTGGCCGACTTGCTCGTGTTCGCGAAGCGGTTCAACCCGGCGCTCGCCATCGACGCCGCCACGCTTACGGGGGCCATCGTGATCGGTCTCGGGGCGAATGCGGTGGGTGTCTTCGGCTCGGATTCGTCGGCGGTCGACGAAGTGCTGGCCGCCGGAGCGGCCGCCGGCGAACCGGGATGGCCCCTGCCGCTGTGGGCGGAGTACAAGGAGCAGATCAAATCCGACGTCGCCGACCTGAAGAACACGGGCGGCCGCGCGGCTGGCTCCATTACCGCGGCGCTTTTTCTGCAGGAATTCGTGGACGGCTATCCTTGGGTGCATCTCGACGTCGCTGGAACGGCCTATTCGCAGGTCGACCTCGGCTGGATTCCGAAGGGACCGACGGGTACGCCCGTGGGGACCTTCGTCGAAATCGTGCGGGCGCGCGCGCGTCGGTGATCCGCTCCGTTCGACTTCTGGTCGTCAGCCTCGTGACGGCCGTCACGGTGCCGACGCTCGCCCCGGCCCAAGTCCGTCCCGATTCAGTGCGGAAGGACAGCGTCGGTGTGTCGGTGCCGGTGCCGCCGCCAGCAGGCGTCGACACGATACCCAGGCGCACGACGGCCAGCGACTCGGCGGTCTTCGCGCGTGAGGTCGCGCGCACGGACAGCATCAAGCGTGCGATTGCTGCTGACACGATTAAGGCAGCGCTTCTTCGCTTTGAGCGACCGGATGATTTTGAGACCTCACCTCGCCTGCGTTTTTCGCGAGAGGAGATTCTCTCGTCGGGTGCGGTCAACCTCGCGGACCTGCTGGATCGCATTCCGGGCGTCACCACGTATCGGAGCGGATGGATCGCCGGCCTGCATGCCGCTTCCTTTGCCGGTGACACGCGTCGCATCCGCCTCTTCGTCGACGGCGTCGAGATGGACGCCATTGAGCCACGCAACGGCGGTGCACTCGATCTCACCGATGTGCAGCTGTGGACGCTCGATGAGTTGGTGGTGGAGCGGGCCGCGGGTGAAGTGCGCGTGTGGATGCGGACCTGGACCGTCGAACGCACCACGCCGTACACGCGGGCCGACATCTTCACGGGCGATTTGAACACCAACGCCTTCCGCGGTCTCTTCGCGCGCCGGTGGCGGAACGGGGCGCTGCTGCAGCTTGGTGGGCAGCAGGTGGCGACGCAGAGTGGACGCGTGAACGCGTTCACCGGTGCTGATCGCTCAGGCGGACGCGGTGACGGCACGGTGCAGGGATTCATGGCCCGCATCGGCTGGTCGAAGCGGCGTGTCAGCGTCGACCTCTTCGCCAATGCGACCGCACGTGAACGTGATCCGCATACGGCGCGCGAGGGGTTCACCGATCTGCTGCCCTTTAAGGGGGCGCGTCGCGATGCGTATCTCCGGGTCGGGTACGGCGATACGCTGCGAGGATTCTGGTCGCAGGCGATTGTGGGTGTGGTGCGCACGCGCCTCGAAGGTATCGGGGAAGCCGTTGCCGAAACCGACTCAACACCTGCGGTGTTGACGGACACGATTCGTGGACGCACGCAGCAGTTGCTGGCGGCGGGCTATCGCACCGCTCGATGGTCGCTGTCCATGACGGATCGTGCGCGTCCAATCAACGGCTCGGTGTTTCATGCTCCGGCGCTACGCGGACGTCTCGGTGGGTCGCGCTACGCCCTCGGTGCGTTCGCAGAAGCGAACGCCGTCGACTCGACGCGTCGTGTTGATCTCTCCGCCCGCGCGCAGCCGTTCTCCTGGCTTATTGTCACGGGCGCCCAAAGCACGCGCACACCGGATTCCGCGACCGGTCGATTGCGTGGCAACACCGTGCGGGCGGAGGTTGCGCTGCACGTCGGTCGATTGTGGCTCGGCGGCGGTGTCATTCGGGACGGCGCCAACCGGTTCGAGTCGCCGGTAATCCTCGGGACGCCGGCCGCCGTGCTGTCATCGGTCGACGCGCAGGGTGTCGTGGTGTCGGCTGCCGGCCGGCTGTACAAGGACGTGCGCCTCGATGTGCAGGCCATCCGCTGGGATGGATCGCAGTACAATCGCCCGCAGTTGCAGGTGCGCACGGAGATCGCGCTGATCAGCGATTGGCGCCGGAAATTTCCGCGCGGGGAGTTCTCGATCAACGCGCGCATCTGGCATGAGTTGCGCGATGGTGTGCCGTTCTTCTACGGCACGGCCGCCGGCAGCAGCACCCCGGATGTCCGAATCACCGAGCGCGCCAACGTTGTGACCGGACTGCTCGAACTCCGGATTCAGCGCGCGACGCTGTTCTACCAGTACCGCAACCTTACGGGCGGGGCGTACGAGCAGATTCGCGGGATAACGATGCCGCCGGCCGTGCAGATGTACGGTGTGCGATGGGAGTTCTGGAACTGATGCGGTTGACGCACTCCGACGTCCGCGTTTCATTGCCCATCGCATGATTCGTTCAATGACGGGCTTCGGCCAGGCAGAAGGCACAGTCGGCACCTCTCGGGTGCTCGTCGAAGTGCGCACGGTCAATCATCGGTTTTTCTCGCCGAGCATCAAGTTGCCGGGCGCCTATGGGCGCTGGGAAACCGAGGTGCGCGAGGCGATGCGGCTCAAGGTGAGCCGCGGCCACGTGACGCTGACGGCCCGAAGCGAGCGTCTCGCCACGCAGGCCGTCGCCATCGACGACGAGCGCTTTGCCGCCGTGGTCGCGCAGCTGCGTGATCTGCACGACCGGCATGGCCTGTCGGGCGGCGTCGATCTCGCCACCGTGCTCCGCATGCCGGATGTGATGTCGGCGCCTCGCGAGGAGGAGGACACCGGCACGGTGACCGATCTGGTCGCCATCGTGGAGCGTGCCCTCGAGCACCTCGGACGTGCCCGGGCCGAGGAGGGCGCCCGCCTCGCCACGGTCTTGCGGGAGCGCCTGGAGATGGTGGACTCGGCGCTCCAGCGCATCGCGCTCCGGGCGCCCGAGCGCCTCCTGGCCCAGCGCGATCGCCTTCGGGCGGCCGTGCGGGAGCTGGCCGACGGGTTGGCGGTCGACGAGGTCCGTTTGGCGCAGGAGATCGCCATTCTGGCCGATCGCATGGACGTGAGCGAGGAGCTGGACCGGTTCCGGTCCCATGTCACCGCCTTTCACAGCGTCCTCTCGGACACGGGCGGGGAACCGGTTGGCAAGCGATTGGGCTTTCTCCTACAGGAAATGCTCCGGGAGGCGAATACCACCGGGAGCAAGGCGGCCGACGCCGCGATCCTTCACGATGTGGTCGGCGTGAAGGAAGAGCTCGAACGAATCCGGGAACAGGTCGAGAATCTCGAGTGAGTCCATTTCCGGTCATCTTGTCCGCTCCGTCTGGGGGCGGAAAAACCACGATTGCGCGCCGCGTGCTGGAGCGGCGGGCCGATGTGGGTTATTCTGTTAGCTGTACCACGCGTTCTCCTCGGGACGGTGAGGTGGACGGGCGCGACTATCGATTCATCAGTCTGGAGGCGTTCGCTGCCGCTCGGGTTGCGGGAGAGTTTGCTGAGTGGGCTGAGGTGCACGGCAACTTCTACGGGACGATGCGCTCCGAAATTCAGCGTGTGCTGAACGCCGGTCAGCACGTGCTGATGGACATCGACGTGCAGGGCGCACGACAGTTTCATGTCGCGTTCCCCGATACCGTGCTGATTTTTGTCTTGCCGCCGTCGGGCGAGGTGCTGAAGTCTCGGCTCTCGGCGCGGAAGAGCGAAGATCGCGAGCGGTTGCTCGTTCGTCTGCGGAACGCCCGAGCGGAGCTGGGAGAGGTGGGACGTTACCATTATGTGGTGGTGAACGACGATCTCGACCGCGCGGTGGATCAGGTCAGTGCAATCATCGATGCGGAAGGACTGCGACACGACCGGGTGCACGAGGTCGAGGCGCAGGTCGAGGCGCTTATTGCGCAGCTCGAAGAAGAAATCCACGTTTTCAGCAAGGGCGACTGACGCATGCAGGTTTTTACTCCGTCCGACGTGTCGAAGCACGCGGCCAACAAGTATCTGAGCGTGCTCATCGCGGCCAAGTTCGCGCGCGTGCTCAACGAGTTCCCCCGCGATCGCTCAGCGCATGAGAAGAAGCTCACGACGCGCGCGCTCGAGGAGCTCGCTCATGGTGAGATCGAGTACCGCGTGGTGCCGCGCCGCCGTCCGGGTTGAGCTCACGCCGCTCGCTGGACCCCCGCGCCGCGCCGTGACGATCGTCCCGGCGCGGCGCCTTTTCTCCCCCCTCAGCGCCCTCGCCTGTTCCTGTGCGTCCCTTCGACCGTCAGCGCATTCTGCTCGGGGTCACCGGCGGCATCGCGTCCTACAAGGCGATGCCGCTGCGCAGCACGACGCAGATGGCGGATGAGATGGTCGATCGCATCGAGGTGCTGCTTCGTGGACGCTAAGGATCGTCTCCGCCGATACCTCGAGCAGCGTCGTGAGCTCGGTGAGTCCGAGTTGGTGCTTGACGGCCTCTCCGTCGATGAAGTGATGACGATGGTCGGCGCGAAGTCGTCCGCCCCCAGGGGCGCCAGCGCGCTCGCGCAGCCGACCGCGAAAGCGCGAACACAGACGCCGGTGGAGGCGCCGCTCGAGGGCCCACCGACACCGGCAGCGGCGCCCCCAGAGCCTGGCGTGCGCTTCGATCAGGCGGCCACGACTGACTGGCGTGAAGCACTTCGCAATGCCGGCGCGATGCGCCCCAGCGACTCGCTCGTGCCGCCGCCTGCGGCGACGGCATCCTCCGGCGCCGGTGTGGGGGCAGGGACCGCCAAACCGGTCGACGCCCCAGCCGCGAGCGCGACGGCCAACACGACGGCCGACCGGCTCGTCACGGACCTTCCGACGTGGTTGTCTGCGCTTGAGCTTCCGCTCGGGATCGAGGCGGGGCGGTTGCGCGTGTTCGCGGGCGCGCCTGACGTCGCGAGTCTGCCCACCCTTGACGCGGTCGCCGAGCATGTGGCCGGTTGCACGCGCTGTGCGCTGTACACATCGGCCAAGCGTCATGTGCCAGGCGAGGGCAACCCCACGGCAGAGCTGCTCTGTGTCGGTGAAGCGCCTGGCGTGCACGAAGATGAGCAGGGGCGCCCCTTCGTGGGTGAAGCCGGTGAGTTGTTCACCAAGATTCTCGGCGCGATTCATTTGGCGCGCGAGGATGTCTACCTCTGCGACGTGCTCAAGCATCGAACGCCGGGCAATCGGGATCCGTTGCCGGAGGAAGTCGACGCCTGCCAGCCGTACCTGCTGCGTCAGATCGAGCTCGTGCGGCCTCGCGTCATTCTCGCGCTCGGTCGCTTTGCGGCGCAGACGCTACTCCAGACCACCACGGGCATCGGTGCCTTACGTGGTCGCATCCATCGTTTTCACGGCGTACCACTCATCGTGACGTATCATCCGGCGGCGTTGCTGCGCAACGAGTCGTGGAAGCGCCCGACGTGGGAAGACGTGAAGCTTGCCCGTCGTATTCTCGATGCATCGCGCTCGGCCAGCGCGGACACCACGGCACCATGACCAGTCTCGTTGTTCCTAACGCCGCTGTACCGGCCGCTCGCGATCCGTTCAAGGAACGCCGGCCTCCCTGGTCCGAGGAGGCCGAGCAGGCCGTCCTTGGCGCCATGCTGCTCGACGCCGACGCCGTCATGCGTGCGGCGGAGCACGTCGACGATACCATGTTCTACCGTGAGGGGCATCGCCGTCTCTTCCGCGCCATGATCTCGATCACGGAGCGCGGTGGCGTTATCGATCCGCTCACCTTGGCCGACGAGCTGGAACGGCGCGGCGAGCTCGAGCACGCCGGTGGCCGAGAGTATCTCGGCTTCCTGCTGGATGCGGTCCCGACGGTGGCGAACGTGGAATACCACGCCCGCATCGTGAAGGAGCGCGCGTTGCTGCGCCGCCTCATCGAAGTCTCGACCGAAATTGTGTCGGAGGCGTTTGAGGGGCGCACCGCGGCGTCGGATCTGCTCGACTCCGCCGAGTCACGCATCTTTTCGCTGAGCCAGACGAGAGAACGGTCCGGCTTTTCGCGCATTAAAGAGCTGCTCTGGCCGGCCATGGAGAAGCTCGAACTGCTCGCGCAGCGCGAGGCCGCCATCACGGGCGTGCCGAGCGGCTTCAACGAGCTCGATTTTATGACGTCGGGTTTCCAGCCGGCCGATCTGGTGATCGTCGCGGCGCGTCCGTCGATGGGCAAGACCGCGTTCACGTTGAATATCGCGCAGCATGCGGCAATCACCGCCAAAGTGCCGGTGGCGTTCTTTTCGCTCGAAATGAGCAAGGAGTCGCTGGTGCAGCGAATGCTCGCCTCGGAAGCGCTCATCGATGCGCAGGCGCTGCGTAAGGGCGGTAGGGCTCTCGACGAATCGATGCCACGTTTGGCGCAGGCTGCTGGTATCCTGAGCCATGCGCCCATCTTCATCGACGACACGCCCGGCATCACGCTCCTCGATATGCGCGCCAAGGCGCGTCGGCTCAAGTCCGAGCACGACCTCGGGCTCATCATCGTCGACTACCTGCAGCTCATGACGGGACCGGCCGGCGTCGAGAACCGACAGCAGGAAGTCTCGCAGATTTCGCGCGGCCTCAAGGCCCTAGCGAAGGAACTTGGCGTTCCCGTTGTGGCGCTTTCTCAGCTGTCGCGTGCGCCGGAACAGCGCACCGGCGACGACAAGGGACGTCCACAGCTCTCCGATCTTCGAGAGTCGGGCGCGATCGAGCAGGACGCTGACGTCATCATGTTTATTTTCCGACAGGAAGTGTACGCCGAACGCGACGAGAACGGCCGGCTCAAGGATCCGGATCTCGAGGGGCGCGCGGAAATCATCATCGGCAAGCAGCGTAACGGACCTATCGGAAGTGCTCGCCTGTACTTCCATAAGCAGTACACGCGTTTCGACAACTTCTCGGCGCGTCAGGAGTCGTCGAACTACGGCGGTTCGAAGCCCGATTTCGGTGGGCCCAAGCTGGTGAAGGGTGCCGACGATTTCGGCGGGACACCGTTCTGAGCCCGTCGTAATGGCCAAGGCGAAAACGGTGTATCGGTGCACCGAATGTGGCGCCGAATTTCCCAAGTGGGCGGGACGCTGCGAGAGCTGCGGTGCGTGGAATACGCTCGGTGAGGAGTTCGTATCGAACACGCCAACGAGCAAGCGTACGGCGGCGCGTAGTGTTCCCGGCATGGCGGCGAGCACCGTCACCCTAGGGCATGTCACCGCCGCCGATACGCCACGATGGATGACGCAGCTCAACGAGTTCGATTTCGTGCTCGGAGGCGGACTCGTACCCGGAAGCATGGTGCTCGTTGGTGGAGAGCCCGGGATCGGCAAGAGTACGCTCTTGTTGCAAGTCGCGGCCCGTCTCGAGGCGGCTGGGCTTGCCACGCTGTACGTGTCCGGCGAAGAGAGCGCGCTACAAGTGCGTTTGCGCGCTGACCGCCTGGCCGAGGATGCCTCACCGGTGTCGTTGCTCACGGAGACGTCGCTTGAGACGATTCTGGCCACGGCCGCACAGCCGACAGCGGATGGCCGTCGCATCAGCGTCCTGATCGTCGACTCAGTACAGACGGTGCACACCGAGTTGCTGGAAGGGGCACCCGGTAACGTCGGGCAGGTGCGTGAGTGTGCCGCGCGCCTGATGCGTTTCGCCAAGGACACAGGGACGGCGGTGTTCGTGATTGGGCATGTCACCAAAGGCGGTGGCATAGCCGGCCCGAAGACGCTCGAGCATATCGTCGACACCGTGCTGTACTTCGAAGGCGACGGGACCCTCGATCATCGCGTGCTGCGTGCTACGAAGAACCGTTTTGGATCCGTCGACGAGATCGGCGTGTTTCGGATGGTCGGTACGGGACTCATTCCCGTCGAGAATCCGTCGGCGCTGTTCCTCGGTGATCGTCGCGATGTGGCCAGCGGCAGTGCTGTGTGTGCACTGATGGAGGGCACGCGTCCGGTGCTCGTGGAAGTGCAAGCGCTCGCGGCGCGTGCCGGATTTGGCACCCCGCAGCGCGTCGCCAATGGCATTGACGCACGCCGGCTAGCGCTCTTACTGGCCGTACTCGATAAGCGCGGAGGCTTCTCCTGCGCTCAGCTTGATGTGTTCTGCAACATCGTTGGTGGGATGCGCGTGCAGGAACCGAGCGTTGATCTCGCCATCGTGGCCGCGATCGCGTCGAGCGTGGTCGACAAACCCCTCCCAGCCCAAGCGGTTTTCCTCGGCGAGGTGGGACTGGGCGGCGAAGTACGTCCGGTGTCGCAGGTGGAACGGCGGCTTGCCGAAGCCGCGAAGCTTGGCATGACGCGCGCCTATCTCTCGGATCGCGCCATCCCGCGCCGGGTGTCCGGGGACATCACCCTGATCGGCGTGCGAACCTTGGGCGACGTGCTCCAGAAAACCGTAGGGAAGGATGCCACATGAGTGAGATGCCCGCAGCGCCACGGCGCGTGATCCCGCCGCCCGTCATCGCGTCACGCGCCGACGAATCGGTTGCGCTCGATGGCGTCGTGCGCGACGTGGGGGTGGTGATCGTGGCCGGTGGATCCGGGTCGCGTACCGGGAGCGCCGAGCTGAAGCAGTTCCGCTGGGTCGCCGGTAAGCCCGCGCTGTTGCACAGTGTGCAAACCTTCATGGCGCGCCCCGATGTCGCGATCGTCGTGGTCGTGTTGCCGAAGGCGTACGCGGCCGATCCGCCACCCTGGTTGTTCCAGTGTGACGTCGATCGACTACTCGTCTCCGTGGGCGGTCGCGAACGGCACGAAAGCGTCGTGAATGGCCTGGAGGATCTGCCGGAAGAGGTGGTCATTGCCGTCGTGCACGATGCGGCGCGTCCGCTCGTTACGGATGCCACCATCGACCGCGTGATCGCCGAGGCGAGGAAAGGCCACGGCGCCGTCGCGGCGCTACCGGTGGTCGATACGCTTAAAGAAGTGGATGGCGATGGCCGCATCGTGCGCACCGTGGATCGCACCAATCTCTGGCGCGCGCAGACGCCGCAGGCGTTTCCACGCACGATGCTCGAGCAGGCGCACGTGGCGGCTCGTCGCGATGGCATCGGCGCGACCGATGACGCCGGACTGTGCGAGCGACTGGGGTTGCCGGTGGTGGTCGTTCGCGGGAGCGAGCGTGGCATGAAAATCACCGAGGATGTCGATTTCGCCCGGGCCGACGCCCTCAGCATGCTTCCGGAGTAGGTGCGGGTGTCCGTGCATCGCGACGCGCTCACCATCCCGTTCTGGTCCCCCGTTGAGGTCGAGACGGCGCTGCGTGACGCGATCGCACAGCTCACGGAACGGCGCGTTCTCGCCTATCCCACGGAGACCGTATACGGATTCGGCACGGCCGTCGATCATGCGTCCGTGGAAGCGCTGGTGCAGATGAAGGGCCGTCCGCCCGGCAAGCCGTTTCTTTTGCTCATCAACGATCCGGCACAAATCGCCCGTCTCGACCTGCATCTGCCGACGTATGCGTCCACGCTGGCGGCACGCTTCTGGCCCGGTCCGCTGACGCTCGTGCTCCGCGGCGGTGATCAGCGTGTTTCGGCGCGATTGCGCGGACCCGAAGGCGGCGTGGCGGTTCGCTGGACGCCACACGTCGGGCTGCAGCGCCTCCTTGCCGCGTACGGCGAGCCGATCACGAGCACGAGTGCGAACAGACCCGGGGTTCCACCTGCGATGACGGCCGCTGAAATTGTACAGCAGTGGCCGGACGCCATTCATCGCGGTCTGCTGCACGTGCTCGACGGGGGGCGACTCGCCCCGTCCCGTTCTTCGACGGTGGTGGACTGTACTGGACGTCGTGCCCGTGTGATCCGTCCGGGCGTGGTGACAGCGATCCAGCTGCGCGAATGCGTGCCGGATCTCGTAGGCGATACCTAACTTCCGCCGAGGGGCGCGCACCGCATGCATTTGCTCTTCGTCTGTACTGGCAACACCTGTCGAAGCCCGCTCGCTGAGGTGATCGCGCGGCGCATGATCGTCGACCGTGCGATTCCCGACGTGACGGTTGGCAGCGCCGGCACCAGTGCATGGGCTGACTCACCGGCGTCGGATGGCGCCTTGCTGGTGGCACTCGAGCAGGGGCTCGATCTCGGCGATCATCGGTCGCGGCCCCTCGCGCAGGAGCTCGTGAGTGATGCGCAGGTCATCCTCACGATGGGCCCGCACCACCTCGACCGCGCCGAGGCGCTCGGTGGGACGGGGCGGTCGTGGTTGCTAACCGATTATGCCGGTGGCACGCCTCGTCCGGTCAGTGATCCGTTCGGCGGGGGTCTCGACGTCTATCGTGCGACGTATGTGGAACTTGAGCAAGCGATGAGCGCGGTGCTGGACCGGATTGTCGCCGATCGCTCGCGCGGCACCGACTGAGGCATCGCTGCTCATGGAGCGTCCGATGGAACGGCCGGTCCGCGCGGCGCAGCGTCCCGCTCGCCTGGTCATTCTTGGTCAACCGGTGGCCCACTCGTTGTCGCCGGTCTTTCAGCGTGCCGCGCTGCGTGTCGCGGGGCTGTCCATGACCTATGATCGGCAGGACGTCGCGCCCGATCGGTTGGCGGATGCGTTAGCGCAGCTCGCAGGCGAAGGCGCTGGCGGTAACATCACGATTCCGCACAAGGAGGCGGCGACGGGCCTTATCTCCAGATGCACGTCGCTCGCGCGCCGTGTGGGCGCCGTGAACACGTTTTGGACGGAGCACGGTGCGCTTGTTGGGCACAACACCGACGTCGCGGGCGCGACGGCTACGATTCAGGCGTTGTGTCCGAGCGACGTCACCGACGCGCGCGATCGCTCCGTCGTGCTGCTCGGCGCCGGAGGGTCGGCCGCCGCCACGCTGATCGCCCTGCATGATCTGGGATACCGACGCATCACGATCGTCGCGCGGAATACCGCGCGGGCACAGGCCTTGTCGACGAGGGTATCCATTCCCGCGCAGATCGCTTCAATGGACGTGGTGAACGACGTCGTCGGCGCGGCGGTGCTCGTGATCAATGCCACGCCCGTGGGATTGCGCGATGACACGTTTCCGGTCGCGGTGCGCGCGCTCCCCGAGCGGTGCGCCGTATTCGATTTGGTCTATCGTCCTGGACTCACCCCCTGGATCACCGCTTGCCGTCACGCTGGGCTGCGCGCGGAAGATGGCCTCCGCATGCTGGTGGAGCAGGGGGCCGCGGCGTTTGAGACCTGGTTCGACATGCCGGCGCCGCGGGAGGCGATGTGGCAGGCGCTCGATGCCGCGCCGCCGACCTACCGCGCGTGATGACGCCACGCCATGCGTCGTCGCGTACGACGGCGCTTCCTGTCGATGGGGCGGGGCCATTAACGGCGGCCTCGCGGTTCGCGTGCGCGGCGGCGCGCGGTTTGGTCGATCTACTGCTGCCCTCGGCCTGTGCGGTCTGCCGATCGCTCCACCGGACGGATGCCGACGGCATCGTCTGTCAAACGTGTCTGGCGCGGGTCGTGCCCCTCGGATGGCCACAGTGTGCCCGTTGTGGCCACCCGCGGTTGTCACCGGCGATCCCGCTGCCCATTGAGGCCACGCCATCGGACGTGATTCCGCCCTGTCGTTGGTGCAGCCGGCTCATACCGACCATCCGTGCGGTTCGCTCCGTGTGCCGCATGGACGAGGGGACGGGGACAGCCCTCGTCCACGCGCTCAAGTACGATGGCTGGCACGCGGTCGCACGACCGATGGCCCGACGCATGGCCCGGCTCGATTGGCCGCTCGATGTCGTCCGCGAGCGGACCGCCCTCGTTCCCGTGCCACTTTCGAGCACCCGACGTCGCGAGCGCGGCTATAATCAGGCGGAGCGACTCGCCAGCGCCCTGTCCGCTGAATGGGCGATTCCCTTGTGGACTGACGTACTCGAGCGCAATCGCGACACCAGATCGCAAGTACGGTTGACACCGTCGGAGAGGGCGAGCAACGTTTCCGGTGCGTTCGTGACGGCCGGTGCGGTCCGTACGCGTCTCCGGGGGGCACACATCGTGCTGGTGGACGATGTGATCACCACGGCGGCGACGATCAACGCGTGTGCGCAGGCCCTCGCTGATGGCGGCGCGCGCATCGTTTCCTGTGTGACATTCGGACGGGCGCCTGAACCGGGCGACCGTGCCGTTTCTGACTACGACTTCATCCGGAACTGACACGAATGGCTATTCGCGTAGGCATCAACGGCTTCGGCCGCATCGGCCGCCAGGTGCTTCGCGCCGCCAAGCAGCAGGGCGTCGCTGACCTCGATTTCGTTGCCATCAACGACCTCACCGATACCGCCACGTTGGCGCACCTCTTCGAGTACGACTCGGTGCATGGGCGTTACGACGGTGAGGTCAGTCATGATGCCGAGAGCATCACGATCGATGGCGATCGGATCCGCATCCTCGCCGAGCGCGACCCGGCGAAGCTTGGCTGGGGCGAAATGGGTGTCGATATCGTTCTCGAGTCGACCGGCCGCTTCACCGTGGCGGCTGATGCCAAGAAGCACATGGACGCTGGCGCCAAGAAGGTGATCATCTCGGCACCGGCCACGAACGAAGACATCACGATCGTCATGGGCGTGAACAGCGACAAGTACGATCCGGCGTCGCATCACATCATCTCGAACGCGTCGTGCACGACGAACTGCCTCGTGCCTATGGTGAAAATCATCCGCGACAACTTCGGCTTTGTGCATGGTTCGATGGTCACGATCCACAGCTATACGAACGATCAGTCCATCCTCGACCTTCCGCACAAGGACCTGCGTCGCGCCCGCGCGGCGGCGGTGTCGATGATCCCGACCACGACGGGCGCCGCCAAGGCCACGTCGCTCGTAATTCCGGAAGTAAAGGGCAAGATCGACGGTATCGCGGTGCGTGTGCCGACGCCCGATGTGTCGCTCACCGACCTCACGTGCGTGGTCGAGCGCAAGGTCACGAAGGAAGAAGTTAATGCGGCGTTCAAGGCGGCGTCCGAGACGTCGCTCGTGGGCGTGCTCGGCTACAGCGAAGTGCCGCTCGTGTCCATCGATTACGTCGGCGATCCGCATTCGTGCACGCTTGATGCGCTCAGCACGATCGTCATCGATGGCACGCTCGTGAAGATTTCGGGCTGGTACGACAATGAGTGGGGCTACTCGTCGCGCTGCGTCGACCTCCTGCGCTTCGTCGGCGCTCGTCTCTAGGCGTTCGGGTATTCGTTTTCGATCGGTCGTTCTTCCCGTTCGCGTGTCCGTTCACGAGCCCCGGTACCAGCGTGCCGGGGCTCGTGCGTCGCAGGATCGTCCTCCTGCGCCGTCACTCCCGTCGTATTTTCCGCCATGACGACTCGCACCATTCGCGATCTCTCCGCTGCCGACCTTGCCGGCAAGCGCGCTCTCGTTCGCGTTGATTTCAACGTGCCGCTCGACGACTCGGGCGCGGTGGCGGATGACACGCGCATCACGGCCGCGCTGCCCACGATTACGTCGCTTCTCGATCGGGGCGCGAAGGTCGTGCTACTGGCGCACTTCGGACGTCCCAAGGGCGCGCCAGAAGCCAAGTACTCTTTGGCGCCCGTCGCCGAGCGACTCAAGCAGTTGCTCCCGCGCCCCGTGCACTTCCTGGGCGAGACGATCGGCGCCACTGCCGTGGCGGCCACGCAGGCGCTGCCCTCCGGGGAAGTGCTGCTGCTCGAGAATACGCGTTTCCTCGCGGGCGAAGAGAAGAATGACGACGCGCTCTCGCGGCAGCTCGCGGAACTGGGCGACGTGTACGTCAACGACGCGTTCGGCGCGGCGCATCGTGCGCATGCCAGCACCGCCGGCGTGGCGACGTATTGCAAACCGGCGGTCGCCGGATTGCTCATGGAGAAGGAACTGGCGTATCTGGGCGGCGCACTCGCCGCACCGGAACGTCCGTTCGTGGCGATTCTCGGTGGGTCCAAGATTTCGGGCAAGATCGACGTGGTGGAGGCTCTCCTGCCCAAGGTCGATCACCTGCTGATCGGCGGCGCGATGGCGTGCACCTTCTTCCGTGCGATGGGATTCGAAACTGGTAACTCGCTCGTGGAGCCCGATCGGCTCGACATGGCGAAGGACCTGTTGGGGCGAGCAGGGGACACGCTCGTCCTGCCGGTTGACGCCGTGATCGCCTCGTCGATGGACGCCGGGAGCTCGGCGCGCGTCGTTGGTCGCGAGTCGATTCCCGCTGGCGAGGCGATGTTCGACATCGGTCCCGCCAGTGTAGAGCAGTACCGGGCCTTGATCGAGTCCGCGCGCACGGTGCTGTGGAATGGCCCGATGGGCGTTTTCGAAAAGCCGCCCTTCGACGTGGGCACGTTTGCCGTAGCGCAGGCGATGGCGGTGGCCACCGATCTCGGAGCTACGACGATCATTGGCGGCGGTGATTCCGCGGCGGCCGTGGCCGTGGCCGGACTGGAGTCGAAGATGTCGCACGTGTCCACCGGTGGCGGCGCCTCGCTCGAGTTCCTCGAGGGCAAGGAACTGCCCGGCGTCTCCGCGCTTGACCTCCGCTGATCTCTGATCCGCGTCCCGTACTCCACACTGCACTGGTCATCGCCCGCTCATGCATCACAAGCCCGTCATCGCCGCCAACTGGAAGCTCAATCACGGCCCTACCGACGCGAAAGCGTTTCTGCAGCGGTTCCTCCCGCAGGCGCCGAAGATGAACGACCGCACGTTGGTCTTCTTTCCGTCGGCCATCACCGTGACGACAGTCGTGGAGGGACTACGCGAGCGTCCTGAAATCTGGGTGGGCGTGCAGAACGTGCATTCGGAGGCACAGGGGGCGTTCACGGGGGAGAACTCCGTGCTCATGGCCCGTGACGTCGGGGCTCGCGTGGTGCTGGTCGGTCATTCCGAGCGGCGCCACGTCTTCGGCGAGACGGACATCATGACGACCAAGAAGATGGCGCTGATCTGCCAAGCACGACTGGTCCCGATGCTCTGTGTCGGCGAAACGCTGGACGAGCGTGAAGCCGGGGCGACGGCGTCGGTTGTCGAGCGTCAGCTGTCTGCCGGCCTCGCCGACCTCGACGACGCGCAGGCCGCGGGCATTATGCTGGCCTACGAGCCGGTGTGGGCGATCGGCACCGGACGTACGGCCACGCCAGAGGACGCCAGTGCCATTCATAGCGTGCTCCGCGCGGCCCTCGCCAGCCGGCTGGGCGAGAAGGCGGCGGCGGGCATTCCTATCCTGTACGGCGGTTCGGTGAATCGCGGCAATGCGGCCACGTTGCTCGCCGCGCCGGACGTCGATGGACTCCTCGTGGGCGGCGCGTCACTCGACGCCGATAGCTGGGCCAGCATCGTCAGGAGCTAAGTCCCGCGTAGCCCCCACCCGATCTGTCGCAACTGTTGGGTGGGGAAGGACTTGCCTCGGCACATTCCCTCAGCCATGTTTGAAGGCTGGCGCGACTTTCGCGCATTCTGAAACGCACTCGATTCCGGCTTCGTGACATGTACACGTTCCTGCTGACTCTGCTTATCCTCGACGCGGTCGTTCTAGCGATCGCCGTGCTTCTCCAGTCCGGCAAGGGTGGTGGATTGGCGGCAAGCTTCGGAGGAGCCAGCTCATCGTCGGACTCCGTGATGGGCACTCGGCAGGCAGGCAATCTGCTGACGAAGGCGAGCTGGTGGTGCGGTGGCGTGTTCCTCGGCCTCGCGTTCATCCTGCAGATGATGTCGTCGCGTGGCTCGGCGCCGAAGTCGGTGCTCGACAAGCTCGCCACGCCCACGACGCCGTCCTCCGCGCCCGCTGGTGGAGCCGCTCCGGCTGCCCCGCTGACGCAGCAGCCCGCCGCTCCGGCCGCGCCGACGGCACCCGCCAAACAGCCGTAATCGACGCGTGAGCACGCTGCCTCCCAAGGGGTTCCTCCTCCTCGAGGACGGAACCCTTTTTCTCGGCCGATTGGTCGGTCCGACGACGCCCACCGTAGCGGAAGTGGTGTTCACCACGAATATGACCGGCTACCAGGAGGTCTTTACCGACCCCTCGTACCGCGGGCAGACCGTCGTGCTCACCGCGCCGCAGATCGGTAACTACGGCGTGAACACGGAAGATCCCGAATCGTCGAAGCCGCAGGTTGCCGGTGTCGTGGTTCGTGAGCTCTCTCCCACCTATTCGAACTGGCGCGCCACCGGCGGCCTGCGCGAATGGCTCGAGGAGCATCAGGTCCCGGTCCTTACCGAAGTCGATACGCGTCGCCTGACCAAGCATCTTCGGTCAGTCGGCGTCATGCGTGGCGTAATCGGGCTGGGCGACACGCCGTCCCCCGAGGCGCTGGCGGTCCTTCAAAGCTGCCCAAGCATGGAGGGCCTCGATTTGGCGTCGGTGGTCTCCACCCGTGAGTCGTACACGTGGGGCAAGCCGGACGCCACGTATCACGTGGTCGCGTACGACTACGGGATCAAGCGGAACATTCTGCGCTTGTTCGAGGCGCACGATTGCCGAGTGACCGTCGTTCCGTCCGACACGCCGGCCGACCGCGTGCTCGCGATGAACCCCGACGGGGTGTTTCTGTCCAACGGACCGGGCGATCCGGATGCTGTGACCTATGCACCGGCTTCCATCCGTGAGATCGCGGCCACCAAGACGCCGATGTTCGGTATCTGTCTCGGTCATCAACTGATCGGTCTGTCCTTCGGGGCGCGCACCGCGAAGATGCCCTTTGGGCACCGGGGCGGAAACCAGCCGGTCAAGGATCTCGCAACCGGTAAGGTGCTGATCACCTCCCAGAACCACGGTTTCGCCGTGGTCGGGTCAGTCGAAGGAGTCGACGGGGCGCCTGATCTCGCGATCACCCACGTCAACCTCAACGATGGCACGGTCGAAGGGCTCCGCCATCGGACGCTGCCGATCTTTGCGGTGCAGTACCATCCCGAGGCGGCGCCGGGACCCCATGATGCGGTTCCGCTGTTCGATCAATTTCTCGATGCCCTTAGAAATCGGCGTCAGTGAAGTGACCCAACCGCTTGACTGACAAACACTAAGGTCATACGTTCGCTTCCTTCGCTTGATCTTCGATGCGTGCCGGACGCCCCAAATGCTGGGACGGCACGTTGACCCCTTGGTAGAGTCCATGACGAAAGCCGATCTGGTTGAGAACGTCACGGCGCGCATCGCGCGGACGGCCGGACCGACCATCTCTAAGAAGGATTGTGCGCGGGTGGTTGACGCCTTTCTTGACGCGATCAAGGAAGCCCTTCAGGAGCAGAAGAACATTGAGGTGCGTGGTTTCGGCACGTTCAAGATCCGGCAGCGCAAGACGCGCATGGCGCGCAATCCGCGCACCGGCTCGCCTGTCGAGGTATCGGCGCGTCCCGTTCCGGTATTCAAGCCGAGCAAGGAATTGCGCGCCATGGTCGCCGGTGTGGACGTGAGCATGCTTGAGGACGAAGAGGGCGACGAGATGAACGAGGCGTAGTTCGCGTTCGTTCGTCCGTCTGTTCGGTATGCAACGCCCCGTCGCGCTTCACGCGACCGGGGCGTTGGTCTTTGTGTAACTGAGGGAACCGAACGCTCTCCCTTAGGCTATCTTTTACACGACATGAGTATTCCCGTCCTTCTCTTCGCCTCCTACGCCGACGCTTTCGGCGCCCGCCGCCTCGACGTGCCGCTCGAGGCACCGTGTCAGGTGGCCGACCTCGTGCGTGTCATTCGGTCGATGCCTGGCGGTGACCGTCTGCCGGCAGCGCCGCTCGTGGCCGTGAACCGTACCTGGGTCCAAGAGGACGCCGCGGTGCAGATCGGCGACGAGATCGCGCTCATCCCTCCCGTGGCGGGCGGATGACCGGGCTCGAGCGCGGCGTGTTGCATGTGGCGATCGTGACGGAGCCGATCGACGTGGGCGCCCTCTTGTCCCGTGCGCAGGCATCAGGCGTTGGCGCCGTGTCGCTGTTTCTGGGCACCGTGCGCGACCTCAATGACGGGCGCCCCGTGAGCGGCATGGAGTATGAGGCCTATGCGCCAATGGCCGAGTCGGAACTACGCGCGATCGCGGAAGAGACCTGCGGGCGCATCGCCGGCTTGCGTCTCGTGGTTGAACATCGGGTCGGTACACTCGAGATCGGTGAGGCGAGCGTGGCGATCGTCGCCGCCCACGCGCACCGCGCGCAGGCGATGGACGCGGCCCGAGAAGTTATCGAGTCATTGAAACAGCGCGTACCGATCTGGAAGCGTGAGCACTATCTCAGCGGCGATCGTGAGTGGATTGATCCGACCAAGGTGAGCGCATGAGCCAGCCCATCCTCGGCGAGTCGCACGATCAATTCGGGCGGAAGATCGAGTATCTCCGCATCTCGGTCACCGATCGATGCAACTTCCGCTGCCAGTATTGCATGCCGCTGGAAGGGCTCCCGTGGTTGCCGAAAGCGGAGATTCTGCGATACGAGGAGATTGCCGATGTCGTCCGTCAGTTGGCCCCAATGGGACTGAGGCGCCTTCGCATCACCGGCGGCGAACCCACGATCCGTCCGCAACTTGCCACGCTCGTTCGGATGCTGCGCGACATCCCCGGGATCGAGGATATCGCACTCTCCACGAACGGCGTGAAGCTGCCCACCATGTCCGCGGAGCTGGCCGAGGCTGGTCTTGATCGCGTCAACATCAGTGCCGATTCACTGCGCCCTGATCGGGTGGTGAAGATTGCGCGCCGGGATCTCCACTTCGATCTCGTTGCGTCGGCGCGGGCCGCTCAGGCCGCCGGACTCGGCCCCATCAAGATCAATGTGGTGGTCATGCGTGGGATCAACGATGACGAGATCGCCGATTTCGCCGCGCTCACGCGGGACAATCCGTGGCATGTGCGGTTCATCGAACTCATGCCCGTCGGTGAGCTGCGCGAACTGACCTTTGATCATGTGGTCCCGACGGACGAGGTGCTGGCGCGCATCCGTGCGGTCGATGCGCTGGAGCCCGATGTGGGGCCGGCGCGGGGGAACGGTCCGGCGGTCTATTATCGGTATCCCGGGGCGGCCGGTACCGTGGGGGTCATCACCCCGATGACCCATACGTACTGCGAGCGGTGCAACCGGGTGCGCCTCACGGCTGACGGGCGATTGCGTACCTGTCTGTTCGGTGATCACGAGGTGCTGCTGCGCGATGCGATCCGAAGCGGCACCCCCCTGGCTCCGCTGTTTGTCCGGGCCCTGGCCGAGAAGCCGAAGGCGCACGAGCTATTGCAGATGCGCGTCGGCGGTCTGCGGGCCCTCAGTCAGGTCGGCGGCTGACCGTTCCACGGCGCTTTGCGGAATCAGCAGGGCCGCTCGTGTTGCTCGTGTTGGTGCAGCGCTCTATGTTGCGAACGCTGTCCTCTTCGCAGCGGCAATGCTCGACTAACCGTCTAATGGCGTTTTAGGTCGCGCGTCGCCCCTCGCATCATTCAACTTCGCTCGGACACCCGTTCGGAGAACCGGCACAACATGGTCAATAAGATCACGGTCGTTGGCGCGGGCAATGTCGGCGCCACGACGGCGCAGCGCATCGCCGAGAAGTCGCTTGGACGCACGGTGGTGATGGTCGACGTCGTCGACGGCATCCCGCAGGGCAAAGGGCTCGACCAGTCGGAGTCGGCGCCGGTCGAAGGCTTCGACACGCGCGTCATCGGCACGAACGGCTACGAGGAAACAGCCGGCTCGGACATCGTCGTCATCACGGCCGGTATCGCCCGGAAGCCCGGGATGTCGCGTGACGACCTGCTGAACACCAATGCCGGCATCGTGAAGTCGGTATCGGAGCAGATCAAGGCCACGTCGCCGAATGCGATCGTGATCGTGGTCTCGAACCCGCTCGACGTGATGTGCTACGTCGCGAAGCAGGTAACGGGCTTTCCGCGCGAGCGCGTGATCGGCATGGCCGGCGTGCTCGACACCGCGCGCTATCGCTCATTCATCGCCGAAGCGCTCGACGTGTCGGTGCGCGACATTCAGGCGATGGTACTTGGTGGCCACGGCGACACGATGGTGCCGCTCATCTCGTATACCACGATCAGCGGCATCCCGGTCACGCAGCTCATGCCGCGCGAGCAGCTCGACGCGATCGTGCAGCGCGCGCGCGACGGCGGCGCCGAGATCGTGAAGTATCTCAAGACCGGCTCGGCGTACTACGCGCCGTCGGCTGGTGCGGTGGAGATGGTCGAAGCGATCGTGCACGATCGCAAGCGCATCCTGCCGTGTGCCGCGTGGCTCGAAGGCGAGTATGGCCTGTCGGGACTGTTCCTCGGGGTGCCCTGCAAGCTCGGTCGCAACGGCCTCGAGAAGATCCTCGAAATCGACCTCACCGACGACGAGCGCGCTGCGCTCGAGCGCTCCGCACAGGCTGTGCGCGAGCCGATGTCCGTGATCTCCCTCTGATTCTGACGGGACCGGCGCGTTCACCACGGTGAGTGCGCCGGTTTCTTCTTCTGACCCCGCCTATGTACGTTCTCTCGCGTTTCTGGCAAAGTACGATCGGCAAAAAGATCGTGATGGCGGTGACCGGGATCATCGGGATCCTGTTCGTCATCGGCCACATGTCCGGCAATCTGCTCATGTTCAAGGGGCAGGAGGCCATGTATCACTATGCGCTCCTGCTGCGCACGAGCATGCCGCTGCTCTGGGCGGTTCGCGTCGGCCTGATCGCCGCCGTCGTCCTCCATGCGGTTGCCGCGTATCAGCTCACGATGCTCTCGCGCGCGGCGCGCCCGGACGGGTATGCCGAGCGTCGTCCGCAGGTCACCACGTTCGCCGCGCGCACGATCCGCTGGGGCGGCGTGCTGATCCTGGTGTTCATCGTGGCGCACCTCCTGCAGCTCACCCTCGGCGCGGTGCATCCGGATTTCACGCACCTCGATCCGTACAACAACGTGCGCATCCTGCTGTCGAACCCGCTGATGGCGGCGTTCTACGTGCTGGCGATGGCCGCGCTCGGCCTGCACTTGTACCACGGCAGCTGGGCCGTCGTGCGGACGCTCGGCGTGGCCCGACCGTCGGCACAGCCGCTCAAGCGTCGCCTGGCACTGGCGATTGCGATCGTCGTCGCCGCCGGTTTCATGATCATCCCGATTGCCGCCGTGCTCGGCAAGTTTGCGCCGGCACCACCGCTTGCCGAATCGTCGGCGGCCACTGCGCTGACGACGCCCGTTGCGGAGACCCACTGATATGCTCGACCTGAACGCAAAGACTCCCAGCGGTCCCCTCGAGCAGAAGTGGGACCAGCACCGTTTCTCCATGAAGCTGGTGAACCCGGCGAACAAGCGGCGCCACAACGTGATCGTGGTCGGCGCCGGCCTCGCTGGCGCGTCCGCCGCGGCCACCATGTCGGAGCTTGGGTACAATGTGTCGTGCTTTGTGTACCACGACACGCCGCGCCGCGCGCACTCGATCGCCGCGCAGGGTGGTATCAATGCCGCCAAGAACTATCAGAACGATGGCGATTCCATCCGCCGGCTGTTCTACGACACCATCAAGGGCGGTGACTTCCGCGCCCGCGAAGCCAACGTGTACCGCCTTGCGCAGCTGTCGGTGAACATCATCGATCAGTGCGTGGCGCAGGGTGTACCGTTCGCCCGTGAGTACGGTGGCCTGCTGGCTAATCGGTCGTTCGGCGGTGCCCAGGTCTCGCGCACGTTCTATGCGCGTGGTCAGACCGGACAGCAGTTGCTGCTCGGTGCGTACTCGGCGCTTGAGCGCCAGATCGCCCTCAAGGGCGTGCAGATGCACACGTTCGAAGAGATGCTCGACGTGGTCGTCATCGACGGGCACGCGCGGGGTATCGTGACGCGTAATCTGCTCACCGGCAAGATCACGTCGCATGCGGCCGATGCCGTGGTGCTCGCTACGGGCGGGTATGGCAACGTGTTCTACCTCAGCACGAACGCCATGCTGTCGAACACCACGGCCACATGGCGTGCGTACAAGAAGGGCGCGGCGTTCGCCAACCCGTGCTACACGCAAATCCACCCCACGTGCATTCCCGTAAGCGGCGACCACCAGTCGAAGCTCACGCTGATGTCGGAATCGCTCCGTAACGACGGACGCGTGTGGGTGCCGATCAAGCGCGGAGACAATCGCGCACCGGCCGCCATCCCGGAGGCGGAGCGCGATTACTTCCTCGAGCGGAAGTATCCGAGTTTCGGCAACCTGGCGCCGCGAGACATTTCGTCACGTGCCGCCAAGGAAGCGTGTGATGACGGTCGCGGTGTCGGCCCCGGCGGGCTCGGCGTATATCTGGATTTCGCCGACGCCATCAAGCGCCTCGGAAAGGACACGATCGCCGAACGCTACGGCAATCTGTTCGACATGTACCAGCGTATCACGGATGAAAATCCGTATGAGCGGCCGATGCGTATCTACCCGGCCGTGCACTATACGATGGGCGGTCTGTGGGTGGACTACAATCTCATGAGCACCATCCCCGGCCTGCATGTGGCTGGCGAGGCGAACTTCTCCGACCACGGGGCGAACCGGCTCGGCGCGTCCGCGCTCATGCAGGGACTGGCTGACGGCTACTTCGTGTTGCCGTACACCATCGGTGATTACATCGCCAGCACGAAGCTCGCGAAGGTCGACAACACGCATCCCGAGTTCAAGGCAGCGGAAGAGTCGGTGCGCGCGCAGACCAAGCGCTTCCTGGATATCAAGGGCAAGCGTTCGGTCGACTCCTTCCACAAGGAGCTGGGGAAGATCATGTGGGAGTACTGCGGCATGGCGCGCACGAAGGAAGGACTCACCAAGGCGCTGGAACTGATTGCAGCGCTCAAGGGCGAGTTCTGGAGCAACGTGAACGTGCCGGGCAGCGCCGACAACCTGAATCAGGCGCTCGAGAACGCGGGACGCGTGGCGGATTTCATCGAACTCGGTGAACTGATGTGCCGTGATGCGCTCGCGCGCGAAGAGTCGTGCGGCGGTCACTTCCGTGTGGAATATCAGGACGCCGGCGAAGCGAAGCGTAACGACGATGACTTTGCATACGTCGCTGCGTGGGAGTTCGCGGGCGAGGGCAAGGCGCCGATTCTCAACAAGGAACCGTTGGTGTACGAGAACGTGCACCTCTCCACCCGGAGCTACAAGTAATGAAGCTCACTCTGAACGTCTGGCGTCAGCCGGCCTCGCAGTCTCCGGGCAAGCTCGAGACGTACACGCTCGATGGTGTCAGCGCGGACATGTCGTTCCTCGAGATGTTCGACCTGCTCAACGAGCAGCTCACGATGGAAGGGAAGGTGCCGGTCGCCTTCGCCCACGACTGCCGCGAGGGCATTTGCGGTTCGTGCTCGATGATGATCAACGGGCAGGCGCACGGACCGTGGGCCGGTGCGGCGACCTGCCAGCTGCACATGCGCGCGTTCAAGGACGGCGACATCATCACCGTCGAGCCGTGGCGTGCGGCGGGCTTCCCGATCGTGAAGGATCTGGTGGTGAATCGCGGGTCCCTCGACCGCATCATTCAGGCGGGCGGGTACGTGTCGGTGAACACCGGCGGTGCGCGCGATGCCAACTCGATCCTGATCGGCAAGGACACCGTCGAAGAAGCGATGGACGCCGCGGCGTGCATCGGTTGCGGGGCCTGTGTGGCGGCGTGCCCCAATGCATCGGCCTCGTTGTTCACCGGCGCCAAGATCACGCACCTCGGCATGTTGCCGCAGGGACAGCCGGAGCGCGACACGCGCGCGCTGGCGATGGTCGAGCAGATGGATATCGAGGGCTTCGGACACTGCACGCTGGTCGGTGAGTGTCAGGAAGCGTGCCCGAAGGAAATCAGCATCGACGTCATCAAGAAGATGAATCGCGACTACCTCGTCGCGAGCGCCATTCGCCAGGAACCCAAGGCGGCTACGGCCAGCTGATCGATTCCGGTCTTTCCGACGGTCGGATCGGGGGCGCGTTACTTCGGTAACGCGTCCCCGATTTTTGTCGTATGTTGGAGTATGCGTGTTCGCTCTGCTCTCCGCTTCGTCGGCCTGCTTCTCGCGGCCCCGCTCACGCTGGCGTGTACGGAACGCGTGCCGACGCTCCACGCCGGTAATGCCGAGCGTGGTCTGGCACTCATGACCGCGTTTCGTGATTCCTTGCCGGCGAAC
This sequence comes from Gemmatimonadota bacterium, assembly GCA_947461225.1. GTDB lineage: Bacteria > Gemmatimonadota > Gemmatimonadetes > Gemmatimonadales > Gemmatimonadaceae > Gemmatimonas. The sequence goes on from CANHJV010000022.1 coordinate 29,496, forward strand.
AGCGGCAACGCGCTTCGCTGTGTCAGTTGTCACCTCGACAACGGTACGCGGCCTACGGCTATGTCATGGCTGGGAACCGCCGCGCGGTATCCGCGCTATCGCTCGCGTCCCGGCTACGAAGAGACCTTGGCACGTCGGGTGAATGAGTGCATCGCCCGGAGTCTTGCGGGTCGCATGCTGCCGGAGGACGGTCAGGAGATGCGCGATATCCTGGCGTACTTCGAGACGATGCGAGCGTCGCCGCGACCGGCGCCGGTCGACTCCGTGAAGCAGGTCGGCGTGGTGGCGCTCGGCGAAGTCGGCTATGCGGGGCAATGTGCCCGCTGCCACGGCGCGAACGGGGCAGGCATAGCGGCCATGGCGGCGCCGGCGGTGTGGGGCAGTGACAGCTACGCGATCGGAGCCGGCATGGCGCGACAGTTCACGTTGGCCACCTTCGTGCGCCACAACATGCCGTTCGACCACGCTGACACGCTGACAGCGCAGGAGGCGGCAGACATCGCCGCGTACGTCCTTACGCAGCCGCGCCAAGATCATCCTGGGAAGGAGCGTGATTGGCCCAAGGGTGATCCCCCGGTTGACGTGGCCTATGCGACGTCGGCTGCGGCCGCCGCGGGCAAACCGCTGCCGGCCGAACGCCCGCTGCTGCCTCGTCGTGTTTCTCCGGATTCGAGTAATCGATAACGTCGGGAACGGAACGATGGTCCGCGTAGTCTGCGGCGGTCATCGCCGCTTGGTCCAGATCAGAATCGTTCCGCATCCTGTCGATGAGGACAGGTCAAACTCCGGTGGAATACCCACTGGCGATGCGTAGACTTCGATAGCCAGTATCGATTCAGGCGGCACCGCAGCGTCGAGATCCGCGAACGTTCGAGATTTCCCTGGGGTGGGGACCACAGCCTCGACGACGAAAGGCGATCCGTCGACGAAATAGTTTGGAATGCAGCGACCGGCCTTGAATCCGCGAATGAACGGCATACTTCGACCCCTGATAGTACCGCCAAGCGTCACTCCTCTGGCTTGAGAGAGTAACGAGCCAAGCTCGATCCCTCCCAGTTGTTCGATGACATCCGGACCGAGAATGACGCCGAATCCGGCGCGTCGGCGCGCATCAAACCCTTCTGGTAGCGATGAGCCGAATTGACCGACAATGCGTTTCGTCGTCAGCGCGACGGCAGCTCGCGGCATCGCGACAGAGATAATCGTGTCACGCACAACGTCGAGCAGCTGCATGTGTGCCTCGTATCCCACTTTGAGAACGGTTATTGATTGCGTCCCCGCGGTGCTCAGGAGCGTAGCGCGCCCCATGGCATCGGACCGCGTTTTCTCGTGCGCGCCACTCGACGAGACGTCGGCATTCTCGATGGGCACCCCCGTGTTCGCCATCACGGAGAAGGTCAGCCGATGCTGCCCTTGCCGCACGTGAATGGGTAGGTGACGAAACGCAAGATCAGAAATGCTGATCTCGACCGGAGACGACGCCCCCGCCGAAGTGTAGGCCTCAACTCGAATTGGTTGTCCGATCGGTACATCACACGCAACAAACGTGGCGCCGGTCTGAAGCGCGATTGACGTCGTGAGCGGAACTCGCACCAGCTTCGACTGAACGATCTCCATCTCCGTCCATGAAAGGTGAACGGATCCGGAATCCAATCTCGTGTCATTGCCCAGCGAAACCCGGCCGATCAGAAGTCCCGCTCCGTTTCTCAGAGTTGATCCACACATCGCGACGTTCAGCGATCGGACGCTCGGTATTGAGAGAGTAGTCATAACTCCGCCCGAGCTCGGTACGTCGATGAGCACTGGCGGGAGCGCGACGTCGAGCGAATCGAGCAACGGATGCAGCACTACCATCGCGTGACGGCCAGCTGGAACTCGGTCGAAGGAGAAACGCCCTGTGCTGTCTGCATCGGCCCACCGGTTCAGCCCCGGTATCGTGACAACTGCGGATGCGAGCGGACGCCCCGTTCCTGAGAGCGAGTCGATCACTAAACCGGAAATACGGCCTTGTGCGTGCAGCAGGGAGCTTGTCGCAATCGTAACGGTCGAGAGCGTGACGAGCGATAACGCGACGATCGCTGTGCCCGCGACACGTGTAACCTCCTGTGCCAACGTCAGTAAGCGCAAACGGACAAGCATGAAGGGAGTGGCTGTACTGGCAGCGCTTGTCAACGCATCACCGATCTTCTCTCAAAGCTTCGCGCTGCTTCTCGTCCAAATACTTGAGCAATTGAGTTGTTGGGGGCGCCCCCTCGATTCGAACTCCCTCAATGAAGATCGTTGGTGTACCTCCAATCTTAAGGGCATCCGCCGCAAGGCTATCGGCGCCGAGTTTAGCGGTCAAGTCAATTGTGGACATACAAGACTCGAACTGAGTCGAATCTTTGATACCCGCAAGTTTTGCGCTTGCCCACCAAGGCTCAAGTCCAAATGTCGCCTGTCGACGCAAAAGCGTAGAGTTCATTTTCTCGAACGCTCCTTGTCTCTCAGCGCATACGCTCGCTTTCGCTGCTAAAACTGCAAATCGATGACGACTGCTCGGAAGGTGTCGATAAATGATTCTAAATTTCGCCCCTTCAGCTCGTAGAGAATCGAGAGTTCCGAACAGGCGCGCGCAGTAGACACACTCGTAATCAGAGAAGATGAGAAGAGTCGCCGACGCGGATGAATCTCGGATTTCGCTTCCACCCGTCAAAAACCGGTCCCAGCTCGGTTCGAATCGTACTTGGCCCGCGGCGCGCGTTTGAGGCGCGCTGAAGCGATAGACCTGCAACGCGACGGTAATGAGAACGCAAACAGTTAGTATCCATGTTGCGGCAGCGTTCGCGCTGGCCGTCGGTCGTGTTGAGTTCGGATGCTTTTCCATAGGCCACGAATGATCAGTAAAGGTTCTCTCGGACGCTTGCGAATTATGTCAATAGAACATCGGCAACTTCGCAGTCGGACGGCTAGAGCACGACGTCACCGGCATCCCTCGCGCGCAATGATCGAACAGGTCGCAAATGCATCATTGACCGGTATGGCCGCCGGAGTTGAAGACGAGGTGCGCCGCCCACGTGACGGACTGGCCGACGGCCACGGGGCGCGGCGCTTCCTGTATCCACAAGATCTTCGCGATAGCATCGAGAGGTGCGCCGCACTTTGGCGAATTCGGCTCTCTCGTTTCGCTCCTTCGCGGCCTACGAGATCGGCAGTCGCTGTGGCCCGCGCTCGTAGACGAGACAATGCAGCAAGAGGCGCGACAATTTCGACGGTACGGAAACACGCTTCGTTTGTTAAGCGCGGATCGACGAGAACCAGCAATCGGCCGCTCAAAACAACGCTTGAACGAGGCACAAACCGCAGTGCGCGTTTAAGGGGCGTTCTCGGTTGTTCTGCCGCCGGCACGTCCCAACTCCGATGCGGCGCGCGGAGTTGAGCCGTGTTCAGCGTGCCGGGTCAACTGGGGAAGCAAACTGCGATAAAATTCGGATACGGACAGGTGAAAGACGAATCGAGGCATTCGCCGCCGTACTCGCAGTTTTCCAGAACCCAGTACTCGCACTGGTTTCGATCGTTGAAGCACTGATCGGACGATCGTGATTGCTCGTGCGCCTGACCGGTGAGATCAGAAACACTTCCAATGAGACAAAACGCCGCCATAAGGAGGTTCCTGCGATGATTGTCCATTTCGTTCTCCGACTTAGGAATGCGGTAACTAAAAAGGAGGCCTTTCAGCCCCAGTATTGTACCTTCGGTCACCTGAATATTCTGTGATTTGCATCACAGTGTAAGCTTGTCGGCGGCAAGTTGGCGACCAACGCGATCGCAAAGTGTGTTGGACCTGCGTCGCAACCGTGAGCGGCGAGGGTTTCCAGTCGAAGTCTGTGTACCACGTGTTTCGCGCCGCCAAAAGCTTGCACGACAACGCGTTAGGCAAGCAACGCTTGAGCGCCTGGCGGCGCGTGTGCCCAAGGGGCCTTAAAAAAGGAGAGCCCAACGGTGATTTTAAAAACACTCGGTTACGAATCCACCTGATCCCCACACCATGTCCTCCGAATCAACGCGTCGTCGATTTCTCGCCAGCTTGTCGGCGTTGGGCGTTGCCGTGGGGCTGATCTCGCCCCTGCAAGCTGAAGCGACAGCGGTAAATGATGTAAATGCGCCAGCTGCTGGCGACGATCCTTGGCTGTCTCGGCTCAACGGAAAGCATCGCGTCATCTTTCATTCACATCTCGCGAGCGACGGCATCGCCCTCAGGTGGGCGCAGACGTTCCTGGATACGCAGAAGAGCGCGTACGGCCTCACCGATGCCGACAGTAGCGTCGTGGTCGGGTTGAACGGCCGTGCGATCGGCCTGCTGTTCAACGATGCGATCTGGGGGAAGTACCCGATCGGCGAGACGCTGCAGATGCCGGGCTCACGGAACGCCAACGCCGCGCTGGTGGCTCAGCTCGTCTCGCGTGGCGTGATCATTCTGGCGTGCAATAATTCCATCCGTGCGGCGGGACAGCGATTCCTCCCCGAGGCCCAGCGGGGCGACGCGGCGTTGCGCACGGCCTTCTCCGACGAGGCCCGGGCGAATCTCCTGCCCGGCGTCGACGTGGTGCCGGCGATGATCGTCACGCTCCAGCAGGCGCAGGACCGCGGCTGCCGATACATCTACGGCGGCGGCTGAGCGGGCAGTTGGCACGGCGGCGGCTGTTCAGTCCCTGACTCAGCCGCCGCCGTCCAGAATCAGATGCGGGGCAGCGTGACGCCGTGTTGTCCCTGATACTTGCCCTTCTTGTCCCCGTACGACACCTCGGGCGGCTCGTCCCCCGTGAAGAAGACCACCTGCGCGATGCCCTCATTCGCGTAGATCTTGGCCGGGAGCGGGGTCGTATTCGAGATCTCGAGGGTCACGTAGCCTTCCCATTCGGGCTCGAAGGGCGTGACGTTCGTGATAATGCCGCACCGGGCGTACGTGCTCTTGCCCACCGTGAGCGTCAGCACGTTGCGCGGAATGCGGAAGTATTCCACACTCCGGGCGAGGGCGAATGAATTCGGCGGCACGATGCAGACATCGCCCTCGAACTCCACGAAGCTCTTCGGATCGAAGGCCTTGGGGTCGACGATCGAGCTCAGCACGTTCGTGAAGATCTTGAACTCCCGGGCGACGCGCATGTCGTACCCGTAGGAGCTGACGCCGTACGAAATGACGCCTTCGCGAACCTGGCGATCCTCGAACGGTTCGATCATGCCGTGCTCACGCGCCATTTGCGTGATCCAGCGGTCAGAGCAGAGCCCCATGAGGCAGAAGGGAAGAGGGTAACTCGTGCTGGATAGGACCGGTCGGTCCGCCCC
>CANHJV010000023.1 GCA_947461225.1 Gemmatimonadota bacterium
AATCGCCGTAGTCAGTTCCCGGGCCTCTTGTCCGGGCGCTGCGATCCGTAGCCCGCACCCCGGACAAGCGAGATGTTCAACAACCTGCTTGAATCGAAGGCTCAGAAGCAGAAGCGCTTGGGTGGGTCCGTCACCTCGATCATCGTCCATACGGCCATCGTTGTTGCCCTCGTGATTGTCACGAAGAACTCGGGCATCATCAACGAGAAGCCGAAGGAAGAGAAGGTCGACTTCGTCGAGGTGAAAAAGGACGAGCCCAAGCCCCCCGAGCCGGAAAAGGCCCCACCGCCGCCCGACGCCGTGGTCGCGCCGCCACCGCCCAAGGGTTTCCAGGTGCTTTCGGCCCCTATCGAAATCCCCAACGTCATCCCCGATATCGATTTGTCCAAGAAGGTCACGGACGAAGCCGACTTCTCGGGTAAGGGTGTCGCCGGTGGTATCGCCAAGGGTGTCGAAGGCGGAAAGGGCCCGGTCCCTCAGGGTGACCAGCCGTACTTCGACTTCCAAGTCGAAAAGCCCGTCGTCATGGCGCCGGGCGCTCAGGGTCCCGCGTATCCCGACATGCTCCGCACCGCGGGCATCGAAGGCACTGTGCTGGCGCAGTTCGTTGTCGATACCACGGGACGTGCCGAAATGAACACGTTCAAGGTGCTCAAGTCCGACAACGACCTGTTCTCCAACGCCGTGAAGAATGCGCTGCAGCGTATGCGCTTCCTCCCCGCCGAAGTGGGTGGACGCAAGGTAAAGCAGCTCGTGCAGCAGCCGTTCCAGTTCTCGTTGAACCGCTAAGGTTTCCCCCCTCGCTCTGCGGAGATTTTCGTCATGAACATGTCGTTGATGGAGCTGTACTCGTCGATGGGCTGGTTTGCCAAGGGCATCGTGTTCACGCTCCTTGGTATGTCCGCCTTCTCGTTCACCGTGCTCATCCAGAAGTGGTGGAGCATGCGGAAGGCGCAGGCTGAAACGCGCAAGTTCGCCCCGGAGTTCTCGCAGTTCCTCGAAGAAGACAACCTCATCGAGGCGATCAAGCTGGCCGAAGGCTACAAGAAGTCGCATGTCGCTCGCGTGCTCGGTGGCGCCCTCGCCGAAATCCGCCCGCTCATCCAGGATGGCTCGGTGACGGTGTCGGACATCAACACGTCGGAGCGTGCCGTCGAGCGTGAAATGCTCATGACGATCGTCGACCTCAAGCGTGGTCTCGGCGTCCTCGCGACCGTCGGCGCCACCGCGCCGTTCGTCGGTCTGCTCGGCACCACCATGGGTATCGTGAACTCCTTCACCGGCATGGCCTCCTCGGGCGCCGGTGGTATCTCGGCCATCGCGGCCGGTGTTGCCGAAGCCCTGATCACGACCGCCATCGGTATCGGCGTGGCCATTCCCGCCGTGTGGGCGTTCAACTTCTTCCAGACGAAGATTGACAACCTCACGGCCGAAATGACCTACACGTCGAAGGAAATGATCGACTACCTCATCAAGGGTGTCTCGGGTGAGTTCGGTCGGTCGCGCTTCACGCGTGAGTTCAACACCGCCGGTCAGCAGTCGATCTCGCAGTAATCACGATCGGTCCTTCGGGCGGCGCTCCGTACGGGGCGCCGCACCGGAAGGCTCAACGCCAGGAGTCGCGCGATGGGAATGAGTGTCAGCAGCGGGGGCGGCGTAAAGGCCGAACCCAACGTGACCCCCATGATCGACGTGATGCTTGTACTGCTCATCATCTTCATGATCACGATCCCGCAGATCAACGCGGGCTTCACTGCGGTCCCGCCGGAAGGGCAGAACCTCAAGCCCCACCCGGAAGAAGATGGTGATCAGGTGCTCGGCATCGACGATCAGGGTCGGTACTATCTCAACAAGAATCGGATCCGCAACGAGGACCTCGAAGCCCTCGTCGGCGAGATTTATCTGAAGGAGCGCGAGGACTACATCATGTACGTCAAGGCCCACAAGGACCTCGAGTACGTGAAGGTCGTCGATGCCCTTGATCGCATCTCGCGGTCTGGTGTGCGCGTCGCCGCGCTCATCACGGATCAGACACCGAATACGGAATCGCTCGTCGAGAGCGACCGCATCATGCCGGGGAGCAAATAACCATGGGCATGTCCGCACCGAGCGGTGGATCGAATCTGAACAACGACATGAACGTCACGCCGATGATCGACGTGTTGCTCGTGTTGCTGATCATCTTCATGATGATCATCCCGATGAGCCGCAAGGCCATCGACACGCAGCTGCCGGATCCGACGCCGCAGCCGCCGTCGACGCAGGTCAATCCCGACCAGATCGTGCTCGAAGTCCTCCCGGACGACAAGTACGCGGTCAACAAGGAGCCCATCGAGAAGGCCAAGCTCCTTGAGAAGCTGAAGTCGATCTACGACCCCCGTCCCGAGAAGATCATCTTCGTGAAGGGTGACACCACGGTGAAGTATTCCGCTGTGATCTGGGCAATGGATCAGGCCCGCGGCGCAGGGGTAAAGGTCATCGGCGTTCCGCCGAAGTGATGTGTGGCGCGGGCCCGGAACCGGGAACGCGCCCACCCACGAGATCCACGTCGTGACAACGGCGGGCGAACCCACAGGGATCGTCCGCCGTTGTACGTTGTATAGGTCTCACCCCTCGAGTCTCAATGACGCCAACGCCTCCGTCGCTCCCAGATACCGCCGACCTCCCGCCGCCTGAACGCCCGAGGTACCGACCGCCTATCGGCGTGCCGGTGGGCAACCAGCGTCGGCTCCGCAGCCTGCTCATCAGCATCGGCATTCACCTGCTGATCATCCTCCTCCTGATCGTGCCGTTCACGTCGCCGGAGATGATCCGCGAAGTGCTCGGTGCGGGCGGACTGGGCCCAGCGGGAGGTGGTGGGGGGGGGAACCGCGGCACCGGCGGAATCGCCAAGGAGGAACGACTCCAGTTCGTTCGCGTGGCGCCAGCGCCGACGCCTCCGCCGCCACTGATCAAGCCGCCCACGATCAAGCCGATTGTGCCACCGCCGCCGCCCCCTCCACCGGTGGTCAAACCGCCGCAGCAGCCGGCCGCTGCTACGCAGCCGTCGGCCACCGACGCCGCCGAGGTCAAATCGGCGGTGACGGGATCGGGCGGGGGCTCTGGAAGCGACGGGAGCGCTGGATCAGGGTCCGGGAGCGGTGGAGGCGTAGGATCCGGTGTCGGCGCCGGTAAGGGCACCAGCGTGGGCCCTGGTACCGGTGGAGGCCCCGGAACCGTGTATCCGCCGGCTCCCACCGAGCTGTTCCTGCCTCCGCTGCCCGTTCCCAACAAAGCCAAGGGCACCGTCGTGGTCGTCTTTGAAGTGGACTCCACGGGCAAAGTGATGGACTTGCAGTTCACGCCCACCAGAGACGGCGCGTACAATCGAAAGCTGCGTGAGGCGCTCGTCGCCATCCGCTTTCGCCCCGCGGTCAATGCGCAGGGGGTCCCCGTCCGCGGCAAAGCCGAAATCACGTACTCGCTGTAGGCTCGCCGTTCGCGCGACCCGACAGTAGCTTGCGCGCACGATGTACCTGCGCGCCCGCGTCCGTTCTCCGAAGATGGCGCGCTCCTCCCCCCCGATCCGAGGGCCCATGGGGCTGTTTGATCGAAAGCCGATCGCCACCGCCGATGAAAGCGGCACTGGCATGCGCCGTACGCTCGGCGCCGGCGATCTTGTCATGCTCGCCATCGGCGCCGTCATCGGCGCTGGCATCTTCTCGTCGCTCGGAACGGCGGCCGCCGGTGAGACGCTCGCCGACGGCACGGTCATCCGCTATGGCGCCGGACCCGCCCTCGTCCTCTCGTTCGTGTTGCTCGGTGCCGTGTGTGGTCTCGCCGCGCTGTGCTACGCCGAACTGGCGGCCATGATTCCGCAAGCGGGCAGCGCGTACGCGTATTCGTATGCCACCCTTGGTGAGATCGTGGCTTGGATTGTCGGGTGGGCACTCATCCTTGAATACGCCGTCGGGAATGTCGCCGTCGCCATCGGATGGTCCGGGTACTTCACATCGCTGCTGTCGGGATTCGGCGTTGATCTTCCCGGATGGCTCACCCACGGCTACTGGAACGTGAAGGCCAGCGGTGACCCCGCCATTCGTGGCCTGATGGAGTCGGCACCGCACATCGCCGGCATCCCTGTGCTCGTGAATCTTCCGGCCTTCGGTATCGTGGTCGCGATCACCCTATTGCTGCTCAAGGGGGTGAAGGAGAGCACGCGCGCCAACAACATCATGGTAGTGATCAAGCTGCTCGTGCTGGCGCTGTTCGTGATTGTCGGCGGCATGCACATCGATCCCGAGAACTACAAGCCATTCGCCCCGAATGGCTTCCGCGGCATCCACCAAGGCGCCGCGATTGTCTTCTTCGCCTACATCGGCTTCGATGCGATTTCCACGGCCGCCGAAGAAACCAAGAATCCGCAGCGCAATCTGCCCATTGGCATTCTCGGCGGATTGGCCGTCTGCACGCTGATCTACGTGATCGTCGGGTTCGTCGCGACGGGGCTGGTACCGTATGAGCAGCTGCGCAGCAGCGACCCGTTGGCCAAGGCCCTCTCGATCGCCGGGCTCTCCACCGCCAGCTGGATTGTCGCCGCCGGTGCCGTGGTCTCGATGTCCGCGGTCTTGCTGGTGTTCCAGTACGGACAACCGCGCATCTTCTACGCCATGGCCCGCGACGGGCTGCTGCCCAAATTTGCAGCCAAGCTCCATCCGAAAACGCGAACGCCGCACGTCACCACGATCATCACCGGGGTCGCCGTGGCGCTCGGTTCGCTGCTCGCGGACGACGCCGCCACCTACGACCTCACCAATATCGGCACGCTTGCCGCGTTCTCCGTGGTGTGCATCGGGGTGTTGGTCCTGCGCATCCGAGAACCCGAACGGCATCGTCCGTTCCGCGTCCCCTTCGTGTGGTTCGTGACACTCGGCGGGGCCGGTGCGTGTGTGTTCGTTATGCGCGGATTGCCGTCGAGCGCCTGGAAGGCCTTCGCCATCTGGATGCTCATCGGTCTCTCGCTTTACTTCGTCTACGGGTACAAGAACTCGGTGCTGCGCCGCGGGAACGCACCGGTCTCTCCCGAATAAGTCACCAGCCGTACCACGTCTCCCCAAACCAGCATTATGGCTCATCAGTCATCCAGCGCGTCGTCGGCGGCACCGAGCAAGGGATTCCTCGGGATCGGATTCTCCGCGTGGATCATCATTTCGATGATTCTCGGCATCCTGATCGGCTGGCTCGCGCCCGATTTCGCGCCGAACCTCAAGCCCTTCGCGAACATCTTCCTGCGCATGATCAAGTCGTTGATCGTGCCGCTGCTCTTCAGCACCCTCGTCGTCGGAATCGCTGGACACGGCGATGACATGAAGAAGGTCGGCAAGCTCGCGCTACGCTCGATCATCTACTTCGAAGTGGTGACCACCGCCGCGCTCGCGATCGGATTGATCGCCGTCAACTTTGTGAAGCCCGGCGTGGGTCTCTCGATCGAGCAGGCGGCCGGAAGCACGGAAGAGTTCAAGGCGCTCGCCGCGAAGACGCCCACGTTCGCCTCCGTACTCGAACACACCGTACCACAGAGCTTCTTTGAAGCGGCCGCGCAGAACGAAGTGCTGCAGATCGTCTTCTTCGCGATCATCTTCGCCGTCGCCCTCTCGCGCGTCGAAGGCCCGTCCAAGAAGATGATGCTCGATGGTCTGCAGTCGCTCAGTGAAGTGATGTTCAAGTTCGTCGGCATCGTGATGGCGTATGCTCCGATCGGCATCGGTGCCGCTATCGGTGTGACCGTCGGCAAAAGCGGACTTGGCGTGCTGCTCAGTCTCGGCAAGCTCGTGGCCACGTTGTACGTGTCGCTCATCGTATTCGTGGTGCTGGTCCTCGTGCCTGTCGCGCTCATGGCGCGCATCCCGATCATGCGCTTCTGGCGCACGGTGAAAGAGCCATGGCTCATCGCCTTCTCCACGGCCTCCAGCGAGGCCGCCTTCCCGCAGGCGATGCAAGCCATGGAGAAGTTCGGCGTGCCGCGTCGGATCGTGTCCTTCGTGCTGCCCACGGGCTACTCGTTCAATCTCGATGGCAGCACGCTCTATCTCGCCATCGCCTCGGTGTTCGTGGCACAGGCCGCCGGTATCGACATGCCGCTCGGCACCCAGCTCCTCATGATGCTCACGCTGATGCTCACATCGAAGGGCGTCGCTGCGGTACCGCGGGCGTCGCTGGTGATCCTGTCGGGAGCCCTCGCGCAGTTCAATCTGCCCCTCGAAGGAATCGCGCTCATTCTTGGCGTTGATGCCATCATGGACATGGCTCGCACGTCGGTCAATCTGCTGGGTAACTGCCTCGCCACGGCGGTCATGGCGCGTTGGGAAGGCGACCTGAACATCCCCGCCGAGGAAGCCGTACCGGCCTGAGCGTCGTTCGCGGGTCTTCTACGCAACGAGGCGCCGCTCTCTAGGAGCGGCGCCTCGTTGCGGTTGTGCGGAGTCAGTCCCGTCGTGTTGAGGAGCCATGACGCTGTCAGACGACGAACGCATGGATGCCGCGCACTGAGCGCTCGCGGGGCGTTACACCTCGACACCGAGCAGGCGACGCGCGCGACGAACCGCACCGCGCGCGGCGTCCACCTCTTCCGCCCGTACCGTGGCGCCCGGGACGGCGCTCTTCAAGCGCTGCTCGAGGCGTTTCCGCACCAGCGAACCCTTCGACAGCAGACCGCCCGCAAATGCCACGGGAATAGCCGCGCGCTCGTCCATGAAGCAACGACGGGCCAACGTGCGAATGTGCAGCGAGAGCTCTTCGACGCAGAAGCTGATGAGCGCGTTCGCCCGAAGGTCGCCGGTTGACGCCACCTTGGCGACGACCGGAGCGAGGGTGGCGTACAGCCCGGGCGTTGCGTTCGCTGCCCACGGGATCAGATCGTCGAGCGACTCGAGTTCGAGTGCCGTGAGAATCGCCCCGGTGAGCGCCGTGTCGGGCTCGCGGCCATCGTTCGCCGCCGTGATCACGCTCAGTGCCCGACGTCCCAGCCAGGCGCCGCTGCCTTCGTCGCCGATGTTCGGCCCCCATCCGCCACAGCGCTCCAAACGACCGTCGGGCGCGCGGGAGTACGCCACCGATCCCGTTCCCGCGATCAGCAGCACGCCGGCCGAATCGCCGAAAGCATCATCCATCGCGATCGTGGCGTCGGCTTGGACGGACACATCGTCGGCCACGCGCCGCGACGCCAGCGCCGACCACAGCGCCTGCGCCGCGCGCTCCTGTCCGGCGCCCGCCACACCAACCACACAGACGGCAGGTCGCGTCTCCGTGCGATCGGCCGACGTCAACACCTCGGCGATGAGCGCCTTGATGATGTCGGCCGCGATGCCTTCATGGCCAGGCGTCAGCGCCGTTCCGGCGCCTTCCACGCGCGCCAGCACAATGCCGGCTGCGTCCGCGAGGACAACACGGGTACGGCTACCGCCGCCGTCTACGCCGACGACGAGCGGCGTCGGATCGAGAGGTCCGGCACTCATGAACGATTCCCCTGAATAGCGCGCGGCGCTGCAGGCGCCGGGTGAGTGAAAGATGACAAGGCGCCCGTCACGAACGTGATGGAAAGACCGATCAGCACGTACCACGGCCAGGCAATCGACGCCACACCGTGCAACGTGGGTTCCATGGACGGGTACGCCGCCACGATCTGTTTCGCGAACACAATAAATGCCATGCAGCTAATACCGACGCTCATGCCAAGTATCGCATCCCGTTGAATCGCGCGCGACCAGAAGAGACCGAGGAAGAAGCCGCCGAGCAGGCCGCCCTGCGTGAACGAGGCGATGGAGAGCGCGATCACGACCACGGGCGTGCCCTGTTCCTTAAACATGAGCGCGCCCGCTGTCAGGGCGATGCCCCATGCCAAGGCGAACAGTTTGCTCACGCGAAGCGTCCGTGGGTCTTCCGCCGACCGGCCGGTGAACGGAAGATAGATATCGTACGTGGACGACGCCGCCAACGCATTGATGGCGCCGGAATGCGTGCTCATCGTCGCTGCGATGATCGCCGCGACGATCAGCCCGATCAGGCCGTGCGGCATGCGTTCGATGATGAACGTCGGGAAGATCTGATCGGCCGTCGCAAAGGTCTGTCCGCCGTACACAACCCACAGCCCGAGGCCCACCATGAGGAACAGGCCCATCTGCGCAAACACGGCGAATCCACTGCCGATGATCGCCATCTGTGCCTGCTTCAGGGATCGGCTCGACAGCAATCGCTGGACGATGATCTGATCGGTGCCGTGCGACGCCATGGCGAGGAACGCGCCGCCGATGATGCCGGCGAACATCGTGTGAGGACGGTCGAAGCCGGTGTACCAGTCGATTCCCTCAAGCTTGCCCGCCGCTCCCGCTTGCGCGAGGATCGTCGTCCATCCACCGTCGACGGCCTGTCCGATCAGCACGATCGCCGAGATCCCGCCCATCAGGTAGATGCTCGCCTGCAGGAGTTCGGTCCACACCACCGCCTTCATGCCGCCGCGGTAGGTGTAAATCACGGTCAGCACGCCGAGCACGACGATGGCAGCCGGCATCGTGTATTCCTTCGGCATGACGGGGCCGATGATCAGCGCCACGGGAATCGCCGTGGCGAAGACACGGACGGCATCGGCCATGGCCCTCGTGATCATGAACACAATCGACGTAAAGCGCCGCGTTCCCAGCCCAAAGCGCGTTTCCAGCAACGCATACGCCGTGACCAGATTGCCGGCGAAGTAGCGAGGCAGGAGCGTGTAGGCCACCACAATCCGACCCACGATGTAACCGGCCACGACTTCGAGAAAACCGAGATTTCCCGTATAGGCCAGTCCCGGGATGCTGATAAACGTGAGGGCGGAAGTCTCGCTGGCCACAATCGAGAACAGCACCGCCCACCACGGAATCGCCCGATCCGCGACGAAGTAGTCACTCGTCGATCGCTGCGACCGACCGATCCACATCCCTAACGCGGTGGTGCCGCCGAGATACAGAAGCAGCACGAGCAGATCGAGCAGGTTGAAGCGGCCGGTCACGACGTCACACCGGTATCACGCGATGACATACGCCTCCATGGCGAAGTACTCGGCAAGGCCGAGCTGGTCCAGCTGTGCCGACGTGGCTTTGTTGCGTTGTTCGACGCGCTGCCAGAATTCGCGGGCATCTTGTCCGGGAAAGGGCGCGGAGTCCTTCTGCGATTGGTGCTTGAAGATCGCCTGGATCTTGAGCGTGAGCTCTTCCTGCGACAATGGCACGAGCACGGTGGCCTCCGTGACCGGCCATTCCTGCCACGCGCCGCGGTACAGCCACACCTGTGGTGCCGGCGGCGCATCGGGGCCGCCGTAGACCTCGAGGAGCGCGCGGTCGATCGCTTCCTTGCACATGCGGTGCGTACCGTGTGGATCGGACAAGTCGCCGGCTACGAAGATGATCTCGGGCTGCAACGTGCGCAGCAGGTCCGCCACGATCGCCACATCGGCCGGACCGATCGGGTCCTTGCGCACCTTGCCCGTTTGATAGAAGGGCAAATTGAGGAAGCGCGCATGTTCGCGCGTCAGCCCCATCACCTCGATACCGCTCACGGCTTCCGACTCGCGGATGATCCGCTTGATGTCCTGGACTTCGGCGATATCCACCTGACCGGCATGCTTTGCCGCGAGAAACTGATGTACCGTGTCCGCCAGCGTGCGGACGGCGGTACCCTCGCCGATCCGTTCCTGATCGAGGCGCACCAGGAAATCCATATATCGGCGGACATCATGATCGAACACGGCGATGTTACCGCTGGTCATGTACGCAACCGTCACGTCGTTCTCGTTCTCCACGAACTTCCGGAGAATGCCACCCATCGAAATCACATCGTCGTCGGGGTGCGGGGAGAAGCACAGGGTTCTCATGCCCCGCGGGAGCTTGCTCTTCCCGCGGATTTTCGCGCCAAGCACGTTGAACACCAGGCCGTTCACGGCACCGGGCGAACCGTGTCGCGCCACCAGCGACGACATCGAATGCTCGTCGTAGTCGTGCTGCGTCAACTTGAGGATCGCCTTGTCGCAGCGGCCCGCAAGCCACGTCACCGCGCGCACCGCCAGGTCGTCGTCCCAGCGGACTTCATCGATCAGCCACGGCGTGGCCACCCGCGTCAGATCCGCGGCGGCGGCGTCGTCCACGTAGAACGTCGTATTCGGATGACGTTGGAGGAACGTCGCGGCGACGGCGCGATCGATCTCACCTTCCAGCGACCGACGCACGATGCCCGATTTGTGTTCGCCCGTCGCCAGAATCGCGATCTCCCGCGCCTGCAGGATCGTCGCGATGCCCATCGTGATCGCTTCGCGTGGCACGTTGTCTTCGCCGAAGAAATCCGCGGCCGCGTCGCGCCGAGTTACCGAATCAAGATGCACGACGCGCGTCCGGCTTTGCTCGCCGGAGCCCGGTTCGTTGAAGCCGATATGTCCCGTCTTGCCGATACCGAGCAGCTGGAAATCCACACCACCCGCTGCCAGAATCGCAGCCTCATATCGTGCGCAGGCGTCGTCGATTGCCGATCGATCCAGCGCGCCGTTGGGGATATGCACGTTGGCCGGATCGATGTCGACGTGAGAGAACAGATTCTCCCACATGAACCGGTGATACGAGTGAATGCTGCCCGGCGCCATGGGATAGTACTCGTCCAGATTGAACGAGATCACGTGGCCGAAACTCAGCCCTTCCTCGCGGTGCAGGCGGATCAATTCTCGATACACACCGATTGGCGTTGAACCCGTTGCCAGCCCCAGCACGATAGACCGGCCTTCGGCCGCGCGCGCACGCATAAGCGTCGCGATGCGTCCGGCCACCAGCCGGGCCATCGCTTCGTGCTCATCGATGATGATCGTCGGAATACGCTCGCGCACCGTGCCATTGATGTCGGGGTGCACGAAAACGGTGCCACTGACGCGCGCAGGCCCGCCGCTCGACTCGAGCGTGCGGGCCTGCGAACCTTCAGTGGCCCCCGGAAAACCGGAAGCCATTGTCATAAAAGTAGGTGTTGGATCGTCGGCTCAGGCCGAGAAAGAACTGCCGCAACCACAACCGCCGGTTGAGTTCGGATTCTTGAAGGTGAAGCCAGATCCCTGCATCGACGTGACGTAGTCGATCGTCGTGCCGCTGAGATACTGCGCCGAAAACGGATCGACGAAGAGCTTGATGCCCTCGAGTTCGAAGATCGTATCGTCTTCCGCGTTCTTGTCCTCGATCACCAGCCCGTACTTGAAGCCGCTGCATCCGCCCGGCATCACGGACACGCGAAGGCCACCCTGTTCGGGCGTGACGCCTTCCGCTTCCATGAACTTGCGGACCTCTGTTGCGGCCGTGGACGTGAGAACCACCATGACATCCGGCTGCTGCATCGTGCTCATTGCTGTCCTCCGAAGCGGCCGGCTGACACCCCGGCCTGATGGAGCGCGCTGTCCGCACCCGATCGCACCCGCGATCGGCAACCGGGACAGCGTCGCGTCTAGCTGTCAGGAAAATAGCGAGTGAATCGCTCCCGTTCAAGAAAGCTCCACTCAAAACCATGGTCATCGACTCGGGTCACCGCGCAAAGCAGCCACCGCGGCGTCCGCGAGCGCCGTGCGGACACCGCCGATCTTCCGGTTCTCGCGCGTCGGATTCACGCGGTTCGTCAGCAGGAGCACGAACACCCCCTGCGCCGGGTCCATCCACAGCGACGTGCCGGTGAATCCGGTGTGGCCGAACGCCAGCGGGGAAAGGCGACTCCCAGCCGAGTTGCCGCCGGTTGGCGTCTCCCAGCCGAGGGCCCGGCGCGAGACGGTCGAGTCCTGCATCCGCGTAAACGTGGCAACCGCCACCGAGTCGAATACCCGCACGCCATCCAGCGTTCCATACCGGAGATACATCCGGGCGAAGCGCGCCAGATCCTGACCGCTGGAGAAGAGCCCCGCGTGCCCAGAAACACCGCCGAGGCGGACCGCATTCTCGTCGTGCACTTCACCGCGCACTTTCTTTTGACGCCAAGGGTCCTGCTCGGTTGGCGCGATGCGCGCAAGCCAGCTGGCCGGCGGCAGATAGCGGGTATCGGTCATCCCCAACGGCGCAAACACATGGCCGGAGTCATACTGTGCCAATCGCTCACCGCTGACCCGTTCTACCAGCTTGCCGAGCAGAATAAAGCCCAGGTCACTGTAGACGTACCGCACACCGGGGAGCGTATCCGGGGACGTTGCGAAGAGCTGCTGCTCCGCCTCTTCCGGCGTGGCCGCCTCTTTGTACAAGGCGCGCCATGCCGGCATGCCCGACGAGTGTGAGAGGAGATGACGGACCGTGATCCGTTCGGCGCCCGGCGCCTTCCACGCCGGTAGGTAGCGCACGACGGGTGAATCGAGGGAGACGCGGCCTGACCCCACGAGTTGGAGCATCGCACTCGTGGTGCCGATCACCTTGGTCAGCGACGCCAGATCCCAGATCGTGGTCGCCGATGGTCGAGAGCCGTCGGCGACATCGAGTCGGCCCACCCCGTACTCGACGATGACACCGTCGGCGGTGCCGACGGCGGCATACGCCCCGGGGAACGCGCTATCGGCGAGTGCCCGCGTGAGCACCGAACGGACGCTGTCGCCGAGACGCAGCGCCTGCGCGCGCGCAACCCCGGGCACCGGCGGCAAATCGCGTGACCCGGCGGGATGCTTGGCGCACCCGCTCAGCACGCTCGCCGAGGCGACCAGGGTAAAGATCCACGTCGCACGCCGCTTGAGAAAGACGCGTTTCGGTGCGTTCGTGCAAGCAACGGCGCGGCCGGACGGGCCGGAAGGCAGTGCGGGGTGGTAGGGATCCGGTCGGGTCATGTGTTCGCGGTAGGGCGGGATGCTGCGTGATCGAAGCGCAGCGGGATCTTCTGGAGGTGACGCGTGAAGTCCATCAAAACGCTGGTGCTGCTCTCTGCGGTCTGTGTCGGGACGCTGGTGGCGGGCTGTGCGCGCAACGGGCGCCCGGACAATACGCCGATGCCCGACGAGGGTGCCGATGGAATGCCGATGGGGAACCGGAACCGCAAGGTCCGCCCCGGTATTACGGTGCTGCTGGACGATAGCATCAAGCTGATCGCCGGCAAGCGTGTCGCCTTGGTCACCAATCAGACAGGGGTCGACGAGAAAGGCCGACGCTCCATCGACCTACTCGCCATGGACCCACGCGCCCTGCGTGCCGGCGTGAAGCTCGTTCGCCTGTTCGCCCCGGAACATGGTGCCACCGGAACCGCCGATCGGACCAACCTGAGCGACGAGAAGGACGAGAAAACAGGCCTCACCATTTACTCGCTCTACCAAAGCCGCACGATCGCGCCCCCGGACAGTCTGCTCACCGACGTCGATGTGCTCGTGGTCGATCTCCAGGATATCGGGACCCGCACCTGGACCTATGTCGGCGTCATGCTCTACTCGATGCAGGCGGGCGCAAAGCGGGGGATTCCGGTGCTCGTGCTCGATCGACCGAACCCGATCACAGGAGCCCGCGCCGAAGGCGCCCTGCTCGATTCGGCGTTGGCCAATGGAGAGATGCCCGTGGCCGGCAATCGTACGAACGGCTTTGCCCTCTACCCGATGCCGCTTCGCCATGGCCTCACCATGGGCGAAATGGCGAGGATCTTTCAGGCCCAGTTCAAGCTCGCGACCCGACTCACGGTTGTGCCCATGCGAAACTGGCGCCGCGGCATGTGGTTCGAGGAGACCGGGCTGCCCTGGATCCGACCGTCGCCGAACATGCCGAACATCACCAGCGCGCTCCTGTATCCCGCGCTGGTCCCCTTCGAGGCGAGCAACGTCTCCGTGGGGCGCGGCACCGATGAACCCTTCCAGCGGTTCGGCGCCTCCTGGCTCCGCGCGGACTCGGTAACCCGGATGCTCGAGGACCTCTCGTTGACCGGCGTCAAATTCAAGGCGGAGCGGTTCACGCCGAACAAGCCGGGCGACGGCAAGTTCGCCGGCCAGTCGATCCCGGGGGTCCGGATCGAGGTGACGGACCGAGAGCGCGTCCAGCCCGCCCGCGTCGGCGCAGCGATCCTCTGGGCGATCTCGCGGGTGCACAAAGACTCGCTGCGGGTCACCGTCGCCGGCTTCGACCAGCGGATGGGGTCGGCCCGCGCCCGCGAGGCCCTCCTGGGCGGCGCCGACCCCGATGCCGTGATGGATCGCCAGTTGCCCTCGGTGATCGCCTTCGAAAGAGACGCCAGACGCTTTTATCTCTACCGTTGATGCGACAGGAGTTCTAGCTTTCCACGGCTAGTTACTTCCCCGTTACTTCAGCACGAGCGAGATGCAGTCACTGTGGAGCGCCGTCCAGCGCGGATACATGCGAGTCATCGCCCCTGTGGCCGACTGGCTGGTCGCGCGGCGCGTGCGCCCCAACACGATCACCACGATCGGCACAATCTGCACGTGCACGGCAGGGGTGATCTTTGCGTCGGGGCACATCAGCGCGGGTGGCTGGTTCCTCGGGCTCACCGCGCTGTTTGACGTGCTCGACGGCACCGTGGCCCGCCGGACGGGGCAGAGCACCGTCTTCGGGGCGTTCTACGACTCCACGCTCGACCGGGTTGCCGACGGCTTCCTCTTTGGCGGCCTGCTGGTGTTCTACGCGACGCACCCGGTGTATGCCAGCCAGCCCATGGTTCTGGTCACGCTGGCCGCCCTTATCGCTACCTTCCTTACCTCGTATACGCGCGCCAGAGCCGAAGGGCTCGGCGTCGATGCGAAGGTGGGGATGCTGCAGCGCCCCGAGCGCATCACGCTGCTTTCCGCGCCGCAGGCGTTTTTTGGTCTGGCGCTCAACGGCTGGATTCTCGTCGGTATCGTCAGTCTGCTGGCCGTCACCGCATGGATCACGGTGTTCCAGCGCATCAATTTCGTCTATCGTACGACCACTTCCCCTGGAGAGTAAAGCAGTGTCCGACTCGATTCGCGGTAACGCCGCGGCCCCAGCCCCGGCAACGGGGAAGCTCGCCATCTTCACGCCGGGTCTCGGCGCCGTCGCCACCACGTTCATCGCCGGTGTTGAGCGCGTGCGTCGCGGGCTCTCGGTGCCGATCGGCTCGCTGTCCCAGATGGCGACGATTCGCCTCGGCAAGCGCACCGACGGACGCAGCCCGCTCATCAAGGACTTTGTCTCGCTCGCGAAGCTCGATGACATCGTCTTCGGTGCCTGGGATCCCATTCCCGACACCGCGTATGAGTCGGCCATGAATGCCGGCGTCCTCGACAAGGCGGACATCGAGCCCATCGCCGATTTCCTCAAGAGCATCAAGCCGATGCCGGCGGTGTTCGAGAGCCGCTACGTCACCCGCATCACGCGCGCGACCAACGTCAAGACGGGCAAGAACAAGCGGGATCTCGCGGAGCAGATCCGGGCCGACATCCGCAACCTCATGCAGAGCTCTGGCGCGTCGCGCGGGGTGATGGTCTGGACCGGATCGACGGAGACGTACATCGCGCCCGGCCCGCAGCATCAGACCATCGAAGCGTTCGAAAAGGCGATGGACGAGAACGATGATGCGATCGCGCCCAGCATGCTGTACGCGTATGCCGCCATCATGGAGGGCATCCCGTACTGCAACGGTGCCCCGAATCTCTCCGCCGATTTCCCGGCGCTGCTCGACCTCGCCATCGCGCGGGGCGTGCCGGTCTCCGGTAAGGACTTCAAGACCGGCCAGACGTGGATGAAGACCATCATCGCGCCAGGCCTCAAGGCACGTATGCTCGGCCTCGAAGGCTGGTACTCCACCAACATCCTCGGCAATCGCGACGGCGAAGTCCTCGACGATCCGGCGTCGTTCAAGACCAAGGAAGCGTCGAAGCTCTCCGTGCTGCACACGATCCTGCAGCCCGACGTGTATCCGGAGCTCTACAAAGACTTCGCCCACGTCGTGCGCATCAACTACTACCCACCCCGCGGAGACAACAAGGAAGGGTGGGACAACATCGACATCAAGGGGTGGCTCGGCTACCCGATGCAGATCAAGGTCAACTTCCTGTGCCGCGATTCGATCCTCGCAGCACCGATGGTGCTTGACTTGGCGCTGTTCTCGGACTTCGCGATGCGCGCGGGCATGAAGGGGATTCAGGAATGGTTAAGCTTCTATTACAAAGCGCCGCAGACGGCGCCGGGGCTTCAGCCGGAACATGATCTTTTCATTCAGCAGACGAAGTTGAAGAACACGCTCCGTCACCTCATGGGTGAAGAGCAGATCACCCACCTCGGGCTGGAATACTATCAATGATCGCAGAGCGCACGCGTCGTCTCCGTCGCGTGGTGGCAGTCGCCGCAGCTGGCCTGGTTATGGCCAGTTGCGGGGGCGGAGGGAGTCCACCACCAACGAACGAACTCCGTTTCAAAACGGAAGATTTCGTCATTCGGGTGTCGCCTGAGACGAAGCCGACGCGCGCGCTCGAGCCGATTTACTGGCGGGTGATGGTCCATGACGTGAAGAGCGGCCTGCCGATTCAGGGTGGTGAAGGGCGCATCTTCGGGACCAACCGCGATCGCAAAACCGTCTCCAATGGCCTCGCCGCAACTGAGGAGTTGGGGACCTACCGCAGCAATCTGATGTTCGTCACCGCCGGCATGTGGGCGATGGCGATTCAGTTCCGCCTCGACTCCACGAAGGTGTTGCAGAAGACGCCGGACTGGACGCAGGACATCATGGCCGCCGAAGAGCCGGGCGATTTCTCTCCGCCGGCATCGTCGCGCCCGCCAGAACCACCGCCGCGCGCAAAGGACAGCACGCGCAAGGAACCCTGAGTATGCGGCATTTTCATCGGACCTCGCTCGCACCCGATACCGTGCTGGCGTCGGCCGATCGCTTCTTTGCAGCACTCGGACTCTCCCGTGCGGCCGCCGATCCCCGTTCGCGTAGTTTCAGCGGTTCGCTCGGCACGATGACGGTGTCCGTGAAGATGGAAGGTGGGCACTACACGTTCATCGAAGCACACACCGATCAGGTCGGTGAGAGCCGACTCGACAAGAACGTCAAGCGGTTCTTCAACGCCGTCCATCGTACTGCAGACCCACGGCATACGATCGAGGCCGGCTACTGATGGCCAAGGCGCGCACCGGCCGTGACACTCCGGCCGTTGGAGCGCGTCCCAGTGACGCGCTGTCGCGTGAGCGCAAGCTCGAGCTCTACTACTGGATGAAGCTCACACGGCAGCTCGAAGAGCGCCTCGTGAACCTGTACCGCCAAACCAAGGTCGTCGGCGGCCTCTTTCGCTCGCTTGGCCAGGAGGCCGATGCCGTGGGCAGTTGTTTCGCCCTCGAGCAGCGTGATGTGATGTCGCCGCTCATTCGCAACCTCGGCGCTATGCTCGTCAAGGGCGCGACGCCGGTGGAAGTGTTGAAGCAGTACATGGCCAAGGCCGACTCGCCAACGCGCGGACGGGAGCTCAACATCCACTTTGGCGACATCGGCGAAGCCGGGGTGACCCGGGGATTCCTCGGACAGATCTCGCCGCTCGGAGACATGGTTCCCGTCATGACGGGTGTGACCATGTCGTTCAAGATGCGCGGCGAAGATCGCGTCGGCCTGGTGTATGTCGGCGACGGCGCCACGAGCACCGGTGCGTTTCACGAGGGCATCAATTTCGCCGCGGTGCAAAAGTGCCCGCTCGTCGTCATCGTCGAGAACAACGGCTACGCCTACTCTACGCCCACGCACAAGCAGTCCGCCGCCAAGTACTTTGTCGACAAGGCGATCGGGTATGGCGTGCTGGGACTTCAGGCCGACGGTAACGACGTGCTGGCCACCTACGACGTGACCAAGGTGGCCGTCGATCACGCCCGCGCCGGCCACGGTGTGGCGCTGGTCGAGTTGATCACGTATCGCCGCAAAGGCCACGCGGAGCATGACAACCAGTCGTACGTTCCCGCCGGCGAGATCGAGAAATGGGCGGCCGAGAACGATCCCATCGATCGCTACGCGCAGGTGCTGCGGTCGCACCTCGGCGTGACAGACACGGAAATCGAGGCCATCGATGCGCGCATCATGCGTGAGATCGACGAGGCAACCGATCTCGCCGAACTCTCCGGAACGCCGGATGCGCGGGAGGCATTGATGGGCGTCTACGCTGACCCGCCCGCCGAGCAACCGCTCTGGTTTCGTCGTGATGCCGGCGCCGATGCCTACGGCGAGGAGCGCCCGGAGAGCTGGGGTACCTGGAACGCCGATGGAGCGAAGCCCTGATGGCTGAGATCACGTATCTCGAGGCGATCCGTGAGGCGCTCTTCGAAGAGATGGAGCGTGACCGGAATGTCTTCTGCATGGGCGAGGACATCGGGGCATTCGGCGGCGCCTTCAAAGTCACCGAAGGGCTGTTGGCGAAGTTCGGCGAGCAGCGGGTCATCGACTCGCCGATCAGCGAAATTGCACTCGTGGGAGCGGCGGCTGGCGCGGCGCACATGGGGCTGCGGCCGGTGGTCGAGATGCAGTTCATCGACTTCATCGCCAATGCGTACGATATGCTCACCAACTATGTCGCCACGGCGCGCTATCGTGCGTTCCTGCCGTGTCCCATGGTGGTGCGCGGTCCCAGTGGCGGCTATGTCCGCGGCGGTCCGTTTCATTCCCAGAACCCCGAAGCGGGCTTCCTGCACACGCCGGGGCTCAAAATCGTGTACCCCTCCACGGCGGCGGACGCCAAGGGCCTGATGAAGGCTGCGATCCGCGACGACGACTGCGTCCTCTTCTTCGAGCACAAGTATCTCTACCGTCGCGTGAAGGATGTCATGCCCGCGGGAGATCACGTCGTGCCGATCGGCAAGGCGCGCGTGGCGCGTGAAGGGAGCGACGTCTCGATCGTGACCTATGCGTCGACCGTGTGGAAAGCGCTCGAGGCCGCAGAGATCGTCGCGGCCGAAGGGATTTCCGTCGAAGTCATCGACTTGCGTTCACTCGCGCCGATGGACGACGAAGCCATCTTCCGTACCGTGAAGAAGACGAATCGGCTGTTGATTGTGCATGAGGATACGCGCACCGGTGGCATGGCCGGGGAGATTACCGCGCGCGTGAACGAAACCTGCTTCGAGTGGCTCGACGCGCCCGTCCTGCGCGTAACGGCCGCAGACATCCCACTACCGTACGCTCCAGCCCTCGAAGATTACGTGTTGCCGCAAACTGCCGACATCGTTCGAGCGGTCCGGCGCCTGACTGCGTATTGATGACGACGACCTCAGCTGGTGATGCTCAGACGCCCCTCCCCGAAGACCGCGTCGGTCGGAATATCGGCGTGGGGTGTTTTACGTTCTTTATTGGTGGCGTGAGCGGCGCGATGGTCGGCGTCGGCATCGGGAAGTTGCTGGGCTTCTTTGCGCGCTGCACTCCCATGGCGGGATTGCCGGCGTGCGAATGGTGGGTGTACGCAGGTTACGGTGGTGCCTTCGGCGCGATAACGCTGCCGATTCTCGCCTTGTGGCGTTTGCGTCGCGCGGATCGCGCGGCCGATGCTGTTTCTTCAGATCGAGGATGATCGAGTGGCTCGTGTAGATGTCATCATGCCGCAGATGGGTGAGTCCATTGCGGAGGGAACCGTTTCGCGGTGGTTGAAGAAGGTCGGCGACAACGTCAAGCGCGACGAGCCGCTCTTTGAGATTTCCACCGACAAAGTCGATGCGGAGATTCCCTCCCCGTCGGCCGGTATCCTGATCGAGATTCTGATCGGAGAAGGGCAGACGGTCGCCATTCAGACCGTGGTCGCGCGCCTCGAGACCGACGCCGCCGCGGCGGCTGTTGTGCCGGCGGCTGCGCCGAGCGCCCCCGCGGTCGCTCCCGCATCGGCGCCGGTCGTTGCCTCCGTTGTGACGCCGTCCGCGCCGGTTGCGGCCTCGGCCACCCTGGCGGCACCCGCGGCACCCACCGGGTCCTTCGAAGAACGCGTGCGTACCAAGTCGTCGCCGCTCGTACGGAAGATCGCGGCCGAACACGGCGTCGAGATTGCCGGCATGAGTGGAAGCGGCATCGCGGGGCGCGTGACGCGGAAGGACCTCGACGCGTTTCTGGCGGCAAAGCCCGCTGTCGCCGCGTCCGCCGTGCCGGGCGCCTCGATGCACGCGCCAGCTGGGATTGAACATCGCGGTCCACTGCCCACGCCGTGGGCGGGGGACATCGTGGAACCGATGTCGAAGATCCGGAAGCTCACCTCCGATCATATGGCGCTCGCCATTAAGGTGGCGACGCACGTCACGTCGTTCTTCGAAATTGACCTCACCCGCGTCGCGCGCATCCGCGCCGCCATGCGGAAGGACTTCGAGGCACAGTCGGGCCAGAAACTCACATACCTGCCGTTCATTCTGCAGGCGGTGTGCACGCAGCTCAAGCGCCATCCTACGCTCAATGCGGCGGTCGCCGGCAACGACGTCATTCTGCGTAAGCAGATCAACCTCGGCATCGCGGTGGCGCTCGAGCCAACCGGTCTGATCGTTCCTGTGCTCAAGCATGCCGATGAGCTCTCGCTTACCGGCCTCACGCGTGGGACGAATGATCTCGCCGCGCGTGCGCGCAGCAAGAAGCTCAGCCCCACTGATGTTCAGGACTCGACGTTCACCATCACCAATCCGGGCGTCTTCGGGTCGCTCTTCGGCACTCCCATCATTCCCGTGGGTACGACCGCCATCCTCGGTCTCGGCGCGATTGAAAAGCGGGCCAAGGTCATCACCGGCCCGGATGGCGAAGAGACCATCGCGATCCGGACGTGTGCGTACTTCTCGCTGTCCTTCGATCACCGGGTGATCGATGGCGCGGACGCGGATCGCTTCATGGCCGACCTCAAGAAGACGCTGGAGTCGGTTTCCGAAACTGGACGCTGAGTTCGACATGGGACGCGTGCTGGCCATGCAGGAGCGCGTTGTCACCCAGGCGGAACGAGAGGCGTATCTGGCCGACCTCGAACGCCGCCGGGCGCGCGCCGCTGCCGTACCGGCACATTTTTGGGTCTTTGAACACGCCACCGAATACGGTCGTTTCGTCGAGTTCACTGAGGCCGCGAGCGAGGAAGCCATCGCCGCGGCCCATGAAGTCGCCCAGACGCCCGGACTCTGGCGCGAAGTACAGGGAGGCTGATATGCCCGCACGACGCATCACGGTCGATGGACGTGAATGGCAGGTGTACCCCTCCGGATTCCTCACCCAGTACGTCGGTGATGAGTTCGGATTGATCTTTGTCGCGGGATCCGGCGACGACCGCGATGTGCGGGTCACACGCTACTCTCCGGTCGGAACGCGCGCACGGGAGCAATCGCTCGCCGAGCTCGATAACGCGCAGCTCCTCGCACTCTTCCGCACGTCGCAGCCGGGCGCGCGCTCTCCAGAGGCAGGCTACCGTACGTGACCGTCACGCCGGGCACAGTGGGCCCGGAGACGATCTCGGGACGCGGCGAGTCCGCGCAATTCGTCGATCTGCAAGTGCACTCGACCGCATCCGATGGGGCGCTTTCGCCCACGAGTGTGGTCGAAGCGGCCCGGGAGGCGAAGCTATATGCGATCGCGCTCACCGATCACGACACCGTTGACGGCGTGGCGGAGGCGATCGCCGCCGGCGTCGAGTGTGGTGTCCGCATCATCGCCGGCGTCGAACTCAGTTCGCACTTCGACGATGACGAACTGCACCTGCTCGGCCTCCACCTCTCCAACCAGGACGCGATGCGTTCTGCGCTGCTTGAACTGCAGGCCGGCCGCGTGGAGCGTGCCGTGCGGATCGTTGAGGTGCTCAATCGGCACAGCATTCCGGTCACCATGGAATCGGTGCTCGCCGAAGCGAACAAGGGAGCCGTCGGTCGCCCGCACGTCGCCCGTGCCATGGTCGCTGGTGGGTGGGTACGGGATTTCCGTGAGGCATTTGATCGCTGGATCGGCTTCGGGCGCCCCGCGTACATGGCGAAGGAACGTTTCGATGTCGCCGACGCCATCGCGCTGGTGCACGAGGCGGGCGGGCTTGCCGTGTGGGCGCATCCTGGGGACTCGGCAACGCCGACCCGCATTCAGCGACTTGCCGACATGGGGCTCGATTCGGTCGAGGTACTGCACCCCAGTCATCCGCCCTCGCTCTCGCAGCGTCTCTTTGACAACACAGAGAAGGCGGGGCTGTTGCCCAGCGGTGGTTCCGATTGGCACGGCACGCACGATGGGCCGCGCCGACTTGGTGGCCAGCTCGTGCCGAAGATCTGGCTCGACTGGCAGGAAGCGCGTGTTGCCGAGCGCGCCGCGGCCAAAACCGTCTGATGGCTAATCGCGTCGCGCTCGTCACGGGCGGCGCGCGGCGCGTCGGCGCGGAGATCGTGCGGAGTTTCGCCGCGCGTGGCTACGACGTGTTGCTGCATCATGGCAACTCGCCGGATGCCGCCGCCGCGCTCGCCGAGGAGTTGATTGGCGCGTTCGGCGTGCGCATCCACGTCGTCCAGGAAGACCTTGCCGACGTGCACGCGCCGTTGCGTATCATCGACGCGGCGATGCGCGCCTTCGGTGCGCTCGATGTCGTCGTGAGCTCGGCATCGGTCATGATGATGCATCCATTCGATGCCGTCACGCCGAGCGAGTGGGAGCAGACGTCAGCGGTCAACCTGCGCGCACCTTTCTTTCTCATGCAAGCGGCCGCGCGCGTCATGCGAGAGGGTGGGGTGATCGTGCAGCTGTCCGATCACCTCGCCTTCGAATCCATCTTCCCGCATCTGATTCCGCATCAGGTCACGAAGTCCGCGCTCACGCAGTTGGTGCGCACGACGGCGTCCGCGTTCGCACCGCGCTTGCGCGTGAATGCCGTGGCACCGGGACTGGTGCTCCCGCCCGACGAGCTGTCTCAAGAAGCGATCGAACGATTCCTGCGCGATGTGCCAATGGCTTGCAGCGGAACGCCGAGCGATGTCGCGCAGGCAATTCATTTTCTCGTCGATGCGCCCTACATCACGGGGGTCGTGCTTCCGGTCGATGGTGGCCGTCATCTCCGTCGGTGAGTGCTGCGTATGCAGATCGGTGAACGCGCAGCGCCTCTGACCTTCGGGCGCATCGTAATCATGGGCGGTGGTTGTTACGGGAGCTGGTACGCCCAGCAGCTGACGCGAGCGGTTCAGCGCGGCGCGCTGCAGGTCCGTGAAGTCGTGGTGATCGACAACGACCCCGCCTGTCGCGTCGTGGGACTGCACCGCACCGGCGCCTACGACGGGTTGCCGTTGACGGTCGTCGTCAGTGATTGGGATACCTATGTGGCGCAGTGGTTGGGGCAGGGGACCGAGGCGCTGGCCATCGACGCGATGGTTCCCTCGCCGCTCATGCCGCATGTGTGCCTTGATTGGCTGATCGGTCGCGCGCGGGCGCGCTGGCCGGAACGGAGCATTCGCGTCGCCCCCCTCGAGCAGGCGCCCCCCACCCCGTGGGAACGGGCATCGCCCGACGGGCGGCACTACGTGAGTTTCGCGACATGGATGTGCCCGGTGAATTGTATTGAACCGGTGCGCTGCCCCCACACGCGCGGTGCCCGCGACTGGAGCATGCCGCCGATGATGCGGCGGTATGTCGAGGACAACCCGTCGTTGCTCGGTCCCGTTATCTTTCACTGTAGTCACCGCACGTACGGCGTCGGCATGATCGATGCCGCCACGATCGCGGACGCTGATCGGCAACTCGCCGCATGGGGCGCCTCCGGACCCTGTGCTGTGCTCGTCGGGACAGTCTCGCACTGTCACGGCGCGCTGGGCGTGCTGGCGATCGATTGAGTTCTCTTTCTCTCTTCGCCGACATGTCAGATTCCCGTCCCGAAAACATCGTCATCATCGGTTCCGGTCCCGCTGCCTGGACCGCCGCGATCTATGCGGCGCGCGCGAACCTGAACCCGATCGTCTTCGAAGGCGAACCGGTCGGTACTGAGCTGCCCGGTGGACAGCTCATGCTGACCACGGACATTGAGAACTTCCCCGGTTTCCCGGAAGCGATCAGCGGCCCCGACCTCATGGACCGCATGCGGGCGCAGGCGGTGCACCACGGCGCCCGCGTCGTCTCCGAACTCGTGAAGCAGGTCCACCTCGCGACGAAACCGTTCGGCGTTGTGCCGAATTACTCCGCGCCGATCACGGCGCACACCGTCGTCATCGCGACGGGCGCCGCCGCGAAGTGGATTGGCCTCGATAACGAACTGCGTCTTGCCGTGTCAGGAGGCGGCGTGTCCGCCTGTGCGGTCTGTGATGGCGCCATGCCATTCTATCGGCACAAGCGTCTGGCCGTCGTCGGCGGTGGCGACACGGCGATGGAAGAGGCGATGTATCTCACCAAGTTCGCCAGCGAAGTGGTGGTGATTCATCGTCGAGACAGCTTTCGGGCATCGAAGGTCATGGCCAATCGCGTGCTCGAGCATCCGAAGGTGCGCGTGATCTGGAACTCCCAGGTCACCGACGTGCTGGGCGATGAGTTCATCACCGGCCTGCAGCTGACCGATACCGAAACGGGCGCGGTGAGCGAGATCGAAGTCGGCGGTCTCTTCGTCGCCATCGGTCATACGCCGAATACCAAGTTCCTGCAGGGGCAGCTCGACACGACGGAGCACGGGTACATCAAGGTGACGTCGTGGCGCACGGAGACGAATGTGCCCGGCGTCTTCGCCGCGGGCGATGTCATCGACGACTACTACCGTCAGGCCATTACGTCGGCGGGGACGGGTTGCATGGCCGCGCTTGAGGCCGAACGCTGGCTCGCGCACCATGGCATCGGCGAATCGCCCCTGCTGGAAACGGCGGAAGCGCCGGTCCCAGTCACTCCGGATTCGACATTCCAGTGAGCACGCTCACGCTTCAACAACTCACCGTTGGTCCGCTCCAAGAGAACTGCTGGCTGTTGGCCGATACGGTGAGTGGGAAGGCCGTTCTTGTCGACCCCGGTGATGAGTCGGAAGCGCTGTTGGCCGCCGTGGACGCCACCGGCTGTACCCTCGAAGCCATCTGGCTCACCCACGCGCACTTTGATCACGTGGGCGGCGTGGCCGGCGTCATCGCCGCGCGTCCCGTGCCGATCTGGGTGCATCCGGCCGACGCGTTCTTCTATGCCAACGCGGCCAGTAACGCCGCTCGGTGGGGCGTCGTGATCGACAACCCGCCGCCGGCAGACCATCACCTTGCCGAAGGGGATCGCGTGCAACTCGGCGACTACCAGTTCGACGTTTGGCATCTCCCGGGGCACGCGCCGGGGCACGTCGCCTTTATCGGACATGGACTCTGTTTTTCTGGCGATGTGCTCTTCGCGGGCTCGATCGGCCGGACCGATTTGCCGTTGTGCGACCCCTCGGCGATGCACCAGTCGTTGATGAGAATGGCCACGCTCGGCGCCGAGACTCGGGTATTTCCCGGCCACGGTGTTTCTACAACGATTGGGCGCGAGTTGGCATCCAATCCATTTCTGCGCGGTGCCGCCAGACCAATCGGCGCGTGAGCGTGGTTCTCTCCTTCCGGTCTTCGCATGTCGTCCACGGCTGACAGATTCCGCCCAGTCCTCGCTGTACTGCTCGGTGTGGCCACGTTCACGGCCTGCTCGAACATCACGGAGAACGAGACCAAGCTTTCCAACTACGGGGCCGTCACGATCACCGGGAAGAACGCCTCGGCGGGACGCGCGACGGCGACGATCAATGCGGTGTTCTTTCAGGGACTCGCCGCGACCGCCCCCAACAGCGCGCTACAGCAGGGAGACCAGTGCGCGTACGCCCTGATCGACAGTGCTACGGGCGGTGCAACCGGCTCTCTCAAGGTCGGTGAGAGCTTGGCGCTCAGTTTTGCTGGCAGCAGCGTCGCGATGCCATTCTCAACCGCCTTCTCGCGGTACGAGCCTGCCGCGGGCGCGCTCCTCAGCTATGCGGCCGGCGACGCCGCTACCTTGACCGTGCCTGGGGTCGCCGGTGCATTCCCAGCGGCGACCATCAGCGTCAAGCTGGCCGAGCCGATCCGTCCTGGAGTACTTGTCATCCCGGCCGCTGGGCTGCCCCTCGATGTCACCTGGAACGCCACCAACGACCCCACAGCTGCCATCATCCTCTCGGTTCGCTACGGGACAACGCCCACCTCGACCGTGCAGAACGAGCAGATCTACTGCGCGCTCAAGGACGATGGCGCATTCCAAGTCCCCGCGTCCGGGCTGGCAGCGTTTCTCGCGTCGCCAAGCGCCTTGCGCTCCGCCACGCTGATTCGCTGGCGCACGCAGGAAGCGCGACCCGACTCTTCGACTTTGCTACACATCGTTTCGACCGTCGACACGATCGTTCGATTCCCCTGATCGCTTTGCGACGGTGAACCCGGTGGCCACTCGCATCGAGAAGGACCCGCTTGGTGAATTGTCGGTACCCGCCTCGGCACTGTACGGCGTGCAGACACTGCGCGCGGTCCAGAACTTTCCGATCAGTGGCCTGCGCCCGCTCGAGCCATTTGTCGTCGCGCAGGTGTGGATCAAGAAGGCCGCGGCCATGACGCATCGGGACACGGGGCGACTCGATGCGCGCCGCGCCGATGCCATCGTAGCGGCTGCCGACGAGGTGCTCGCCGGCGAGCACCGCGATCAGTTCATCGTCGACCCGTATCAGGCCGGTGCGGGGACCTCGCACAACATGAACGTGAACGAAGTGCTCGCCAATCGCGCCAACGAGCTGCTTGGTCAAGCACGGGGCACGTACTCCCCGGTGCATCCGAACGACCATGTCAACATGGCGCAGAGTACCAACGACACGATCCCCACGAATATCCGCCTGGCGGTGCTGCGGCAGCTGCCGGCCTTGTTGGCGTCCATCGATGGGCTGCATCTCGCGCTGGCGCAGAAAGGGGTGGAGTTCGATGACATCGTCAAGGCCGGGCGCACGCATCTGCAGGACGCGATGCCGATTCGTCTTGGGCAGGAGTTCACCGCCTATGCCGGTACCCTTGTACGCGCTCGGAAGCGCGTGCTCGAGGCGGCCGACTACCTCAACGACCTCGGTATCGGCGGCTCTGCCGTCGGCACCGGCGTAACGGTCGAACCGGACTATCCGGCGCGCATGAATGCGCACCTGCGTTCGATTACAGGCATTACCACACTCCGAATCGGCCGCGATCGGATTCAACTCATGCAGAGCATGGGCGATGCGGCCGCCTTTTCGGCCTCGCTGCGAGGGCTGGCGCTCGATCTGTCTAAGATCGCGAGCGATCTGCGACTCATGGCGTCGGGTCCGCGCACGGGGCTCGATGAAATCGCGCTGCCAGCGGTGCAACCTGGCTCGTCCATGATGCCCGGCAAGATCAATCCATCGATCCCGGAGATGGTGAATCAGGTCTGCTTTCAGGTGATCGGGTGCGACACGACCGTCGCGATTGCGGCCGAACACGGGCAACTTGAGCTCAACGTCATGATGCCTGTGATCGCCCAGAACGTGCTGCTCTCCATGCAGATTCTCACGAATGCCATCGACGTCTTTGCAACGCGCTGTGTCGTGGGGATCGCCGCCAATGCCGCAATGTGTCACTACTGGGTCGAGCGCTCGGCAGCCCTCGCGACCGCCTTGATGCCGCAGATCGGGTACGCCGCCGCCGCCGAGATCGCGAAGCGGTCGGTCAGGGAAGGGACGCTCATTCGTGAGTTGGTGTCCCGCGAGGGTGTTGTGCCACTTGGCGAGCTCGACGCAATCCTCGACCTCCGCAAGATGACCGAGATCGGGGTCCCTTCGGGGACGCACGGATCCGTCGCCGGCGGCTGAGCGCGCCCCCTGGGCTTTTCTGCCGGAGAACTTGTCCACGCGACCGGGGAGCCATAGACTCGACGTATGCGCATTACGACGTGGGCGGAATACGGACTCATTTGTGCCTTGCATCTCGCGCGACGCGCGGGAACCGGCCCTGTGACAGGGCGGGACGTGGCAGCGCGTGAACGACTGCCCGGCGATTACGTCGAACAGATCCTTCTGCGCATGCGTCGCGCCGGCATCGTCGACAGTACGCGCGGGGCGCGCGGGGGATATGCGCTGGCCCGACCGCCGGAGATGATTTCCGTCCGCGATGTCATACAGGCCTCGGAACTCGCCACGTTCGATCTGCACTGCGTGAGCCACCCGGTTGACGCTGACCGCTGCGCCGCAGCCGAAAATTGCAGCATCCGCCCTGTGTGGATGCTCCTGCAGCAGCGGATTGACGAGGTGCTCGAAGGGGTAAAACTCAGCGACCTCCTCACTGACGAAGCGACGGTACGGAATCGTGTCGGGCTTCCGGCCTATGAAGCCGTGCCTGCGCTCCCGGGTGCGTTGCCGATTTTTCAGGGCTGACGTCGACCATGGGGATGTGGGCGGAGTGGCGCGCGCAGCGCCAGCGGAGCCGGCGGGCGGCGACCTACGTCGGCCAATTGCTCCGCACGCCTGACCAAGGGGACATCACGTGGCTCGGGTCCGCCGGCGTGTCGGAGCCCCTCGCCGTCCGGGAACTCACGTTCGCCAAACGGGCGATCGGTCTGATCGTTGCCGAACGCGACGCACTCGATGACCGCACCGCATCCGACGTAGCCCACCAGTTGGCCCCGGTGATCGCCCGGGAAGCTCGAGTGACCGTCGACCTTGCTCGGGAGTGGGGCGAGCGCTGGCGGGCGTACACCGCCGCGTTGGCGGTTCGGGGCAACGTTGAATCACCCGCCACACGACTCGCGCGTGTCCTCCTGTCGGGCGCCGGGATCGCGGAACCCTCCGCGGAGCAGCTGGGTCGCGCCACGCAGTTCGTGAGCGAGACGCGAGGTGCCGCCAACCTCGCGCTCCGCGATGTTTTCGGGGTGGCGTCGCTCCCGGATGACATCAGGCCATCCGCGCTTCGGGGCTGAGCTGGAGCGGTTCATCGCGCCCGCTCGAGAAGCGCGGACACGAAAAAGGGGAAAGATGGCTGAGGCCACTTTCCCCTTTTTCGTCGAATCTTCGAGTGCCGAAGGCCGGACTCGAACCGGCACATCCTTGCGGATACTGCGACCTGAACGCAGCGCGTCTACCAATTCCACCACTCCGGCAGCTCCTGAACTCGTGCACGGGAACAGCATTCCGTACACGATCCCAGCAGGGCGTAAAGAATAGGCAGAAGAGGCCCCTGAAGTCAACGCCATCGCGCACTCTACGTGCGTGTTGGGGTATTACGTTTCCTTACAGCATGGCAAACAAGGACACGGAAGAACCCACAGAGCTGATCGCACGGAACAAGCGTGCGCGGCACGACTACGAAATCCTGGACACCTGGGAGTGCGGAGTCGTGCTCACCGGCACAGAGGTCAAGGCCCTCCGCGAGGGGCGCGCCAACCTCACTGATGCCTTCGGGGTGATCAAGGACAACGAGGTGTTCCTGCTCAACCTGCATATCGGATCGTATGGGCAGGGCAACGTGTTTAATCACGAGCCCACCCGTACGCGCAAGCTGCTCATGCACCGCCGCGAAATCCGTCGCCTCATCGGCGCCGTCGAGCGGCAGGGTCTCACCCTTGTACCGCTCGACCTGTACTTCAAGACCGGACGCGTGAAGGCGCGGCTTGCGCTCGTGCGCGGCAAGCAACAGCACGACAAGCGTGAGGATCTCAAAAAACGCGACGCCGAGCGCGAGATCGCGCGTGCGCTCAATAGGCGTTGAGCCGCTGAGTCGATGATGCTGCTCGGCGCGCTTGCGTTCTCATTGCAGCTGGCGGCAGTCGCACCGCCGTTGCCGGCACTCCCGGCGCTCGCCGTTCGCGCCGGTGACCGCCTGCGGTCCGTGCCGACGATGCGGCATCCCGATGGGGGGATCGCCGTGCGCGCCGATGCGCTGGCTGAGTCCCTCGGGGGGCAGGTAGTGACGCAATCGACCGGTAGCGGGCGCTATCGCCTCGAAGTGGGCACCACCGGCGTGGACCTCGAAGCGGGAAGTGCGCTCGTCGTCGTCGCCGGTGACACGATCCCGCTCCGCGCGGGCGTCTTCCGGCGAGGCGGACAGCTGTACGTCCCGCTCGCCTTGGCCACGGAGCTGCTGCCTCGACTCGGTGCCGGCGTGCTGTTCGATCCCGAGAAAGCCGAGCTGCGCCGGTTCTCCACCGTCACGACCGCTCGTCGCTCGCCGGCGCCTCGGCCGCGCGCCGACACCCCTCGCCCGGCCGTCGCTTCCGCCCCGGCCGATAAGGTGCGCACCGCGCCGGCCCAGCGCAGCGCGTCGCTTCGCCAGCGCATCGTGGTCGTTGATGCAGGACATGGCGGCCCGGACAACGGCATGTCAGGGCCGATCGGCGTTCCCCGGAAGGTGTACGAGAAGAACATCACGCTCGCGTTCGCGAAGGAGTTGCGCGCCGCCCTCGAACAGCGTGAGATCCAGGTCGTGATGACGCGGACCACGGACACGCTCATCGCGCTCGGCGATCGCGGGCGCATCGCCAACCAGGCGAAGGCGGACCTGTTCGTGTCCGTGCACGTGAACGCCGCGAATCCTCGCTGGAACAATCCCGGTGGGGCTCGCGGCTTCGAAACGTATTTTCTCGCGGAAGCGAAAACCGAGGACGAGCGTCGCGTTGCGGCCATGGAAAACGAGGCGATCCGCTTCGAGACCGATGTCGACGTCACTCGAGACGATCCGCTGGGATTCATCATGCGCGACATGGCGCAGAATGAGCACCTGCGCGAGTCGGGGCGACTCGCCGAGCTGCTGCAGGCAGGCATGAAGCAAGTCCACCCCGGACCGAGTCGCGGAGTGAAGCAGGCCGGGTTTCGGGTGCTCGTTACCGCCTTCATGCCGGCCGTCCTCGTGGAAATTGGCTTTGGCACGAACAAGCTCGAAGCGGAGTACATGACCGATACCGACCGCCAGCGTGAGTTGGCCTCGACGCTCGCCGATGCCGTCGTGCGCTATCTCGAGCAGTATGAACGCAAGGTCGGAGGCGGCGGCTGATGCGTGCTGCGCAGCGCCTGACGCTGGTGCTCGCGTCGTGGCTCGTCGGGTCGGGGTGTGTGTATTACAACGGCATTTACAACGCGCAGGCCGAAGCTCGGTTGGCTGACGCGAAGCTGCGTCGTGACGACGACGGCGAAGCCACCACGCGCTTCCAGCGCTCCGCCGCAATTGCCGAAACGGTGCTCGTACGGCATCCGAAGTCAAAGTGGCGCAGCCGTGCCTTGTACATCGCGGCCCGGAGTGGGGCGATGGCTGCTCAGTGCGAGCGCGCCGTGCCGCGGTTGCAGCAGTTGTTGGCCGGGTCCACGCTCGATACCGCCGAGCGCGATCGATCCCGTTTGGCCCTTGCGACCTGTGAGGTGCGCGCCGGACGGGGCGCCGACGCCCGGCCGCGCCTCGAGTCGATGTTCCGCTCGGACAATCCCGAGATCGCGCGCCAGTCTCGCCTGTGGGCGGCGCGCGCCGCCCTGAGTATGGGAGATCGCGACGCCGTCCCCGGATATCTCGGCAACCTTGATGCCGGTGTCTTGCAATGGGAGCTCATCAGCGCCTCGATGTCGGCGCGTGAATACGCTCGCGTTGAGTCACTCCTCGTGCAGCGCGCCCGGCTGGGCGACTATCGCGAGGACGTGACCCGGGCGTTGCGTGACCTGATCTCCGACGGTCGCGTCCAGGCGGCGGAACGTATTGTTGCCCAGTACGATACCGCGCGCGTGCGCGACGACAGCCGCGCCCGGATGCACTACGCCGTGGGGGAGACGCACGCGCGCGTGGGTCTCGATTCGCTGGCCCGACGGCATCTGTACGCCGCGCGCACGTTGTCCCAGCGCGATACCGTCACGGCACGCGAGGCCAATGCGCGGCTGGCGTTGCTCGAGATCACTCGCGTTGCCTCGATGCGCGAGCTCGACACCCTCGTCGCGCGGCAGGACAGCATGGTGTGGCGTAACAGTTACGCACGACAGGTCGCGGAGCGCGTGTTGCTCTTTCGGTTGCTGGCCGCCCGCGGCGACGACCAGAGTGCGTCGCTGTATCTTGCCGCCGAGATCGCGCGCGACTCACTGCGCGCGCCGCGGCTCGCTCGTGCGCTCTTTCTGCGCGTCGCCCGTGAGGCGCCGTCGTCGCCACTCGTGCCCAACGCGTGGTACGCCGCGGCCCTCCTCGAACCCGACAGTGCCGCCGCCTGGCAGCGTCGCGTCCTCGTCGACTTCAGTAACTCCTCGGTTGCGGCGCGGCTGCGTGGAGATGATCCCACCGATCGCCCGGACTTTGTCAGCGCGCCTGAGCTGTTGAGATTGAACTGGACCGACGCGCTCCGCATCTGGTCTGACAGCGTGCGAGTGCTGCGTCTTCCTCCCAAACCCGCCGGATCTCGGTGACCGCGTGACAGCAACAATCGGTGAACAGCAGCAGTGGACCGTGGCGGGGCTGGCCTTTCGGAACCCGGTGGTGCTCGCCGCCGGCACGGCCGGCTTCGGGAAGGAGGTCGAGGATGTGATCGACCTCGCTTCGATCGGCGGAATTGCCACCAAGGCCGTCAGCGTCGCCCCTCGGCACGGCGCCCCGCCGCTCCGAGTCAGCGAATTCGCTGGCGGCATGATCAACGCGATCGGCCTCGCCAATCCCGGTCTCGACGCCGTGCGTGCCGAGTATCTGCCTTGGCTCCGCCGTGCCTACCCCCACACACGGGTGATCGTCAATGTAGTCGGGAACAGCGTCGAGGACTTCGAGACCGTCGTTGGCGGGCTGGACGACCTGCCGGGCGTAGATGCGTTCGAACTCAACGTCAGTTGCCCGAATGTCAAAGCCGGCGGAATGGAGTTTGGTGCCGATCCGGTGGCGCTCGCCGCCTTGGTGCGCGCCTCCCGCGCGCAGACGTCTCGTCCCATCTTCGTGAAGCTCTCGCCGACTCTCGGCGCCGGGGTGGTGGACGCCGCCCGTGTGTCGATTGAGCATGGGGCGACCGGGGTGACGCTGGTGAACACCATGCCCGGGCTCGTCATCGACGCATCCCGTCGCAAGCCCAAGATCGGGTTCGGTACCGGTGGCGTAAGTGGACCCGCCTTGCTGCCTCTGGGGTTGCTCGCCACCTGGCGCGTACGTCAGGCGCTGCCCGGCGTTCCCGTGATCGGCCTTGGCGGCATCAGCACTGGCACCGACGCGGCGCAGTATCTCCTGGCTGGCGCGTCGCTGGTTGGTGTCGGGACGGCCGCCCTCCGCGATCCCCGGGCGCCCGAACGCATCGCCCGTGAACTCTCCGCTTGGGCGGACCGGGAAGGGGTCCGCGACCTTCGATCTATTATTGGCACACTGGAGTGGCCTTCGTGACACGTGCATCTTCTCCGACCGTCGGCGCCACGGTCCATCCGATCGTCACCCCGATCGTCGCCCTCGATGTCGCAGACCGCAGTGCCGCGCAGGCCGTCGTCACCCGGCTCGGCGCGTCGTGCGGGTTCTATAAAGTCGGCCTGGAGCTATTCGCGGCGGAAGGTCCCGACATCGTGAGCTGGCTGCGTGACGCCGGCAAGTCCGTGTTCGTGGACTTGAAGCTGCACGACATTCCCAACACCGTCCGGGGGGCCGCGCGCAGTGTGGCCCGTCACGGCGCGTCGCTGCTCACCGTGCACGCCTCCGGTGGTGCGGAGATGATCCGGGCCGCCGTCGAGGGGGCGCAGGAGGGGGCTACCAGCGCCGCAGGCGCCACCGCGTCCGGGGGATGCGGAATCCTCGGTGTGACGATCCTGACGAGCATGGACGGGGCCGGGATCGGCGAGGCGTGGGGGCGTGACCAGGTCGACGTGACGCGTGAAGTGGTGCGATTGGCCGGGCTGGTCGCGACGGGCGGCGGCGCCGGCATCGTCTGCTCAGGGCATGAAGCCGCCGCGGTGCACGCCAGTTTCGGCACGGCGCTCGGGCTCTTGATCCCCGGCATTCGCTTGCCGGGTGGCGACGCGCACGATCAGCGCCGGGTGATGACCCCGCGGGCCGCCGCCGACGCTGGCGCGCGCTGGCTGATCCTGGGTCGGGCGGTAACCGGGGCCCCCGACCCCGTCGTGGCGATGGAGCAGGTGGCCGCGTCACTTGCGGGAGCAGTCTAAGTCCACTAGGATGAGGGTCTTGCCCGTTTTCGGGCGAGATTCTAGGCCAATCCGCTGGCCACATTTGCTTCGCTCGTGCGCGGAATCGTGGTCACCACGATGCTTCATGAGCGATGGACGCATGGGGAGTCCAGCCGGCCAGAGCAATCTGGTGCGGGAGGCTCCGTTGGCGCGTGAGCGCCAAGGTGACCCGTGAAAGTTCGGAGCAGCGTAAAGCCGATCTGTGAGCACTGCAAAGTCGTGAAGCGACAGGGCGTGACTCGCATCATCTGCAAGCGCAACCCCAAGCACAAGCAGCG
>CANHJV010000024.1 GCA_947461225.1 Gemmatimonadota bacterium
GCTGCTTTCGTAGAGGCATATCGGGAAGCGATCTGTTGGTGGGAGGACGCCCTTCGTCGTTAGGCGAGATGCGCCGATCGGTCGCTGAGGAACGCGTTTCGGTACTGGGCGGCACGGTCTATCTCGGCGACACTGACTTCGTCTTCCTTCGTGCACCCGAGCGCGATGACTGCGACTCCGGGGCCGTCGAAGAAGTACAGGACGCGGTAGTGCACCCGCCGGTCTCGGACTCGCAGCTCATGAATGCCATCGCGCAGTGGAGCGGAGATCGGCCGTCGAAGCGTGTGTCCGTCTCTGCCGAGCGCACAAAGTACCGTTCGGATCTTGGCGACAGCCGACAGATTCTGGCGTTTGCTTGGCCGAGTGAGCGACAAGAGCCAGTCGTGGAAGGGGATTCGTCCGTCCCGCTCCCGATACAGCCGAACGGCACACTGGGGCATCGGAAAGCTATTGTTATATATCGCATATATGCGATAGTGTCAATGTGCTCCCGGGCGCGAGCGGCACGGTAGCGGCGAGCCGACAGCATGGCGCTTGGTGTCGAGTTCAGTGTCACCCGAATAGCGCGACCGATCGCATGCGAACGCGGTGGGCCCGCCTGGACATTTCTTGAACTTCCCGCCGCTGCCACACCAGCTGGGATGGTCGCCGTTCATGCCGGAAGATCGGCGTGCGAGAACATGCTCAATTCGTATGCACGTCAGGGCGACGCGCATAAAAACGCTCAAAAACTATACATGGCCCGGGCGAGGCTCACGAAGGTGGCGATTTCGATATTCGTGCAGCGCTCGAGTTGCTGGATGCGGGCACGCGGAGCTGTTCCGGCTTACCGACCGCTTTACCAACGCGTTGTAACGTCGATACGGAAAGAGAATGCCATGTTTCTTTCTGTATGCGGTGGGTATGGCCCGACGCTTGCTCGGTTTGACGCAGGTCGACGGGGCTCAGCTCTCGGGAGCGAGCCCGCGCCGTGAAAGCGCGTTGGGCCGGCGCTACGATGCGCGACTGAACTGCGCTACGTGTTCAACCGTGATGCTCGCGTGTGACTTCCATGCCGGCCGCGGCCCGATCTGGATGACCACATCCATGTCGAGCGCGTTGAGAAACCGCCCGAGACGCTCTTGACTGAAGCGTGCCAATTTCCCGCGTAGCAAGTCCGAGACGTCCGATGCGGCGACGCCGAGCACCTCCGCCGTGTGTTTCTGGTTCCACTCCTTCGCCTTCACGACGCGACCTATGGCCAACACCATCTCCGCTTTGGCGAGGCGCTCTGCGGCGTCAGGAAGGCCCATGGCCTCGAAGAAATTGTCGTGCATCGGACTGAACGTGATGGCCTCGGGCTCACAGCCGTGCGCTGCCGGCACCGCACTGTTCTTCTCGCGCGTTGCTCCAGTCGTCGCCTTGCGTGTCGTCGGCATCGTCATCGCTCCGTTGGGATAGTCACTTAGTTCTGCTTGCCGCGCTTCTGCACCGGCGCGCTCCGCCGGCAGCGTCCGCACGGCCTTCTCCACACCCGGGACGAACTTGAGCGGCCTCCGGTACCGTGCGCGCTCCTCACCCATACACGCCTCACAGTGTAGCAGTTTTGCTATGTCGACCGCAACTCCAATGCGCCGGCGGCGGTTCAGCGGCGAGTGACGAACATCGGGCCGTGCTGCCGGCCATATGTCATCCGAATAACGCGAGCGCCATCCTGCCAACGCCGCTTGGCCTCCTCCCCCCCGCCCCTTTCACGGATTCCTTGCTCCGCTCCCCGCTCCTCCTGCACATCCCGCACGCCTCCACCGGCATTCCCGACGACGCACGCGGTGACTTCGAGGTGGATCGCGACACGCTCGACGCGGAGCTGCTCCGGCTTACCGACCGCTTCACCGACACGCTGTACGGTGACGGCTTTCCCCCGGCGCAGATCGTGGCGGCGGACGTCTCGCGGCTGGTCATCGACGTGGAGCGCTTCGCCGACGATGCGCACGAGCCCTGCGCGGCACACGGCATGGGCGCGGTATACGTGCGCACGAGTTCGGGGGCGCCGCTTCGCGTGGTATCGGAAACGCGGCGAGCTCAGCTACTGGACCGGTACTACTGGCCGCATCATCAGCGCCTGGATGCGATGGCGGCGCGCGCCCTCGAGCAGTTCGGGCGTTGCGTGATCATCGATGCGCATTCGTTTCCGGTGACGCCGATGCCCACGCAGGTGGACTTCAGCGATCCGCCGGAGATTGGCATCGGCACCGACGCGATGCATACGAGCGACGAGCTCGCTGGGGTGGTGCACACGTTCTTCACCGACCGCGGGTTCAGCGTGGGCGTGAATCGCCCGTTCGCCGGCGCGTTGGTGCCGAATGCCTTTTACGGGCGGGACGCGCGCGTACAGTCGGTGATGATCGAGGTGCGCCGCGATCTCTACATGGACGAGCGCACGGGCAGCCGGCTGTCGCGGTTTGCCGAGGTGCAGCGTGTCCTCACCGAGTTTCGTGTGCTGCTCGAGGGGTGGTCGCTGGCGCGCGGATCAGTCGCGTAGGCCTGTCCAGCTCACGTGGCTCCGCGACTGTGCGTCGACAGGAACTCACTTGCGTCGCTTCGGTGCGAGAGCAGTCCGCCCGCCCCAGTAACATGGGGGATGCTGATCTTTCCTCTATACGTATTAACGGCTTGCGTGATTAACGCTATGCGTTACTATTCTGTCTCGTGATCCGGTCGTTCCGGAATGCTGACACCGCGGCATTGGCCAGTGGCCAACGGGTTCTCCGGTGGATGTTCATCGAGCGCGTTGCATTGCGAAAGCTCAGGCAACTGCAGATCGCATCGTGTCTGGCGGACCTGCGTGTCCCGCCGGGAAATCGGCTGGAGGCGCTGAAGGGGGATCGGGTCGGTCAACACAGTATCCGTGTCAACGACCAGTATCGCCTCTGCTTCAGATGGACGCCCGCTGGGGCGGAGGATGTTGAGATTGTGGACTACCACTGAGAGGCTCGCGCCATGCCGCGCAAACTGAAAGCCGTAACGCCCGGTGAGCTCTTGTGGGAGGAGTTCCTGCTTCCGCTCGGAATCACGAAGTATCGTGTCGCCAAGGAGATCGGCGTGCCGGCGCAGCGTATCGGCGAGATCGTGGCCGGGCGGCGCGCCATTACGGCCGATACGGATCTTCGTCTCTGTCGCTTCTTCGGACTCTCGAACGGCTATTGGCTGCGGGCACAGGCGGCGCATGACACCGAGGTCGCGGCCAAGGCGATCGCGGCGGAACTCAAGCGGATCAAGCCGTGGGCCGGGAGCGCGGCGTAGGGGGATCCTCGAGTGTCCGCGGCATCTCCGTAAGCGCTCGAAATGTTTGACTCATGGTAATGAGTAGTATAGACTCATAACATGACTCAACGGCTGCAGGTCCTCCTCGAAGACGACGAATTCGCCGAGATTCGCCGGGTGGCCGAGCGTCAGCGGATGACGGTGGCCGAATGGGTGCGCCAGGCGCTGCGGGCGGCGCGCCAGGATGCTCCGGCGGCTGATCCGCGTCGAAAACTGTCGGTGGTTCGCGAGGCGGCGCAGGGCGGGTATCCGGTAGGCTCGTTGCCGAGCATGCTCACGGAGATCGAGTCCGGCTATCTGCTGGACGGCGTGGATGAATCGTCGGGCGCCGGCGCATGATCAGCCGGGAATTGCTCGAGCCGGAGAACACG
Source organism: Gemmatimonadota bacterium (assembly GCA_947461225.1). Lineage (GTDB taxonomy): Bacteria > Gemmatimonadota > Gemmatimonadetes > Gemmatimonadales > Gemmatimonadaceae > Gemmatimonas. Next base: position 3,675 of record CANHJV010000024.1, read on the forward strand.
GTCTTTATCGATTCGAACGTGCCGATGTATCTCATCGGGGCGCCGCATCCGCACAAGGAGACCGTGCGGCGCATGCTCGAGGACGCGATCAGGCGTGGCGATCGGCTCGTGACGGATGGCGAGGTGTTTCAGGAAATCCTCCACCGCTATTTCGCCATTCGTCGCCCCGACGCGATACAATCGGCGTTCGACGCGCTCCACGGTGTGGTGGACGAGATCTTTCCTGTCGAGCTGGCAGACGTCGAGCAAGCCAAGACACTCATGCTCAGGGTGACGTCGTTGTCGGCCCGTGATGCCGTACATGCCGCGATCATGAAACGGCGCGGCGTACGTCGTCTCATGAGTCTCGATGCCGGCTTCGATGCGCTCCCGTGGGTGGAGCGCATCGGGAGCTAGTTGCTCCTGCTTCCGGCTAGCGGCGCCGGTCTACACCGACGCCGTTCGCGGCATCAGATCGGCCCGATCGCGTAATCGATCAGTACTCCATTCACGAACGACGCGACCACTTTCTTGCCGTCGCGGATGTAGCTGCGCTTCATGAGCGTGAGCACGCCTTCCTTCGATTCGCTGGCCGTATTGGCGGGGCCGAGCAGCGCCTCGACTTCGGCGAGCAACAGGCCTTGGCGCACCGACGCGAGCGCACTGCCGCCGGCCGCCGGCTGACTGCCCGCGTTGCCCGCGTTGCCCGCCGCCATGGGCGCGTTGGTCGTCGATGCGCCCGGAAAATCGACATAGGCGGCAAGTGCTTGCATCACGCCCTCGGGCGTCATCGCGTCCGACGGCACGTTGGGCTTGTACCGGATGTTGAAGCGACTGCCGCTGACTGACCGTTTCGCTCGCAAGTTGACCTCGCGCAACTCGTTCGCTTGTGCCGCCTGCGCACGCGCTTGCGTGTTTTCCCGTTCGCGCGCGGCACGTGTGTCGTTCAGTTCACGCTCGAATGCCTTTTTCTTCGCCGCGTTTGGTGCGGTTTTGACCGAGTCCCGCAGGGCGCGTTCCCGCTGGCTTTCGCCGGCCTCGGACGCCGAGATGTTGGAACCGGTGTTGTCAAACAGCGTGCCGTATCCGCCCCCGCCAAGCTGGAATTCAATGAGGTCGCGCTTGACGACGATCTTCGTGACCATCACCTGCTGCCCCATCTTGAGCGAGACCGTGAAGTCCTTGGTGCGATCGGCGACGTCGCGAAACGACACCGGTATGGCTTCCTGGGGGTACACGTCCACACCGCGGCTCGTGCCCGGCATGTCAAGTTTGACGGTGACCGTTTTGCCTTCGAACGCGGTGCGCAGGGCGTATTCGCCCTGCGCGAGGGCAGAGGATGCGGCCAACGTACTGGTGATGACTGACGCAATGACGGCAACGGACAGGCGACGCATGTGAGGTTCTCTGAGGGAGGGAATTGCAGCAGCGTGCGAAGAGTCTATCCGGTTACTGCGGCGGCACCGGACCACGCGGGCTCGCCACGCGCGGATCACGCATCCACTCCTGATTGTCCACGCGCATCACGCTCTTCGGGCGCAGGTTCCACTCGAAGAAGGTCCACACGCGGTTCCACGAATCGATCTGCTCGGGCGTGTCGTCGCGCTGCGTGCTCGACGCGTTCACGCGGCGATTGAAGGTGTGGCCGCAGCCACCCGCACCCTGCGGCGGGTTCACGTAGATCTTCGTCTCGGTGAGATCCGGCTTGAGCGCGCGCAGCGTGTAGATGAACTGCTGGTTCTCGCGGAAGTACACGTCGCAGTCGTTGGTGGCCACGTGCGCCAGCAGCGGGACGTTGAGCTTCTCGAGGTGAAACACGGGCGAGCGGCGGATGTACTCCGGCACATTCTCGAACGGCAGTCCCTTGATCCCTTCTTCGGCGGCGTAATCGCGCTGGTAGCCGGGGCCGTGATCAGACAAGCGGAAGATGAGATTGGTGACGGGCACCATCGCCGCACCGGCGCGGAAGGGCTGCCCTTCACGCGTGAGGTTGAGCGAGGTGATGAAGCCGCCATGGCTCCAGCCCATCATGCCGAGTCGGTCCATGTCGACGTACGACTGCGTTTTGAGGTAGTCGATCGACGAGTACACGTCGTCCACTTCCATGCCGCCGTAATCGATCTTGCGATGGAAGTCGTTACCGTAGCCGGTGCTGCCGCGATAGTTGGGCGTGATCACGACGTAGCCCTTCTGCACGGCCTCGCGCACGAACGGCCACATGCTGAGTCCCCAGTTGGAGTGCACGCCGCCGTGCACCCACACCAGCGCGGCATGACCGGCGGGATTCTTCACGAGCGGTGCGAACACGTAGGCCGGAATCTCGAGGCCATCGGCGCGGCTCTTGTAGGTGACCTTCTTGAACTCCACCACGCCCTTGGCGCGCGCTTCGTAGGCGCTGTCGGTGGCCATGCGCGCCTTGATGTCGCGATCGCAGTTGGCGCCGCAGCCGGCGAGGTCGGCGGGGTCCTTGCTCACGAACAGCGCGCGGGCGCGGGCGGTATCGGTGATCACGACGCCGCGGCGAGGCGGCGGGGCGTCCTGGGCTTGGGCCGGCGCGGAGGAGACCGCGGTGAACAGCGCGACGAGCAGGGGGCGGAGGAGGGGGATTCGCATGGGGGAGGAATTGGGTGGGGTTGGGTCGATTTCCAAATTGAGGGGGGAGGAGGGCGGAGGATAGAGGGGGGCTGGGGGCTTTGGGGGCTGGGGGCTTTGGGCGCTTGGTTTTTGGCCCTGGGTGGTGGGTTTTGGGTGATGGGTCGCAAATCAGTGTGCAGTTCTTAGTGTTCAGACTATGAGAACAGTGCTGATGGTGGGGATGGCTGTGATGATGGCGGGGTGTGCTGGGGCGCCTCGCTTCGCGTTGCCGATTCCGGCGGTGGAGGGGAGGGAGGAGGAGCTCTTTGCCCTGCGCGCCATCGAGGTCACCACCGGCGCGGGAACTGCGCTTACGGCGGGGCGGTGTGTGTATGCGCACTACACGGGGTGGACCGTGGACGGCAAGAAGTTCGACTCGTCGCGTGACACCACCAATGCGGGCCGCGTGAAGGACCCGATCAGTTTCCCGCAGGGGTTCCGTCGCGTGATTGCGGGGTGGGATCTTGGGTTTCAGGGGATGAACGTGGGCGGGTCGCGCCGGCTCATCATTCCCTGGCAGCTCGCCTATGGCGAGAAGGGGCGGCCGCCGGTGATTCCGGAGCGGGCCACGCTCATTTTCGACGTGGAGCTCATGCAGGTGGCGGATACGCTGCCGCGCCCTGATGGACCGCCGCGACCCGCGGGTCAGGCGCCGTCGTGTCCGTCGTGGAACGCGGTCAAGGCCGCGCCGTGAACGATCCGTTGCCGCCGTTGTCCGCGTTCCCGGCCACGTCGCCGTGTCTCAAGGTGTGCTTGCTCGACGTGGGCCAGGAATGTCGGGGCTGTCGCCGCACGCTCAGCGAAATCGGCGGCTGGTCGCGGATGACGCTCGATGAACGACGCGCGGTGAATCGGCGCCTCGGCTTTCGCGGACACGACGAGCGGCGATAGGTCGCGCCTGAGGGCTTCGCTGAGGGCTTCGCTTACGGCTTGATGACCGCGGCGATCGCGGTCGCGGCCACCTGTTCGTCCTGCGCGCTGGTGGCGCCACTCACGCCAACGGCGCCGATCACTTTGCCGCCCACGATGATGGGCAGGCCGCCCTGCAACGCGATGAGTCCGTCAACCGACAGGAACGTGAGCGTGTCGGTGAGGATCCGGTCGGCATACACTTTCGTGGGCCGACCGAAGCGGGCGGCGGTGCGGGCTTTTCCCTGCGCGATCTGCACGGAGCCGGTGCTGGCGTTGTCGAGCTTGAGGAAGCCAAGCAGGTCGCCGGCGGCGTCGGTGACGGCGATGGCCACGTTCCACTTGTTCTGCTTCGCCGTGGCTTCCGCGCTGGCGAGCAGGCTCTTCACCGCGTCGGCGGTGAGCATCTTGGTGTCGGTCAGCTGCGCCGCGGAGACGCGGGGCGTGGTCAGGCCCAGCGTGGCGATGGCGGCGACGGCGGCGAACAGGCGAGTGATGCGCATAGGCGAAGGGAGCTGGTGGTGGGAGGGTGTACGGGAAGCATCAGGCCAACATCTCGCCGAAAGCACTCCTACAGCGATCCCAGCAAGTCGTCGATGGCTTTCCGATCCGCGTCTTGCAGCGGTTCCGCGCCGTGGATGATGCGCGTGAGAATGTCGACGGCTTCCTCGGCCAGGTTGTCCGGAAACTTGCGGTCCTTGGCGAAGCGCACGATGTGGCCGAGGAGGATCGTCTCGAACGGTGACTCGTCGTCGCCGTCCTCGTCGTCATCGTCCATGTCGTCGTCCATGTCGTCTTCGGCGTCGCGCATGGCTTCGTAGCTCGGCACACTCGCTTTCCACGGCTCTGAGGCATGCGCGTCGGATTCGAGCGCGGCGCGCGGCACGAGGGCGAACAGGCGGCACTGCAGCCCGGGGGCATCTTCGTAGGCGAACAGGCCGATGGCGACCGGTTCTTCGAAGAGCTTGAGATCGACGAGGCGTTCGATGGCTTCCGGCGGCATCGCGCTGCGGGCGACCATGCGACCGTCGATGTAGGCGGCCAGGGCCGACGACTCCGGTGCGCGCGGGTCGTCGAGGCGCGACACGGTCAGCGCGATGGGTTCGCGCGTGGTGACGAAGACGGCCGGCTTCTCCTGACCATCGGCATCACCGGTGCCGATGCTGTCGGTGACGCCGTATTCGTCATCCTCCTCGTCGTCGCCGTCGTCGTCCTCGCCCTCTTCGTCGACGTCATCGTCGTCATCGCCTTCGACCCCGTCGTGTTCGGGGGACTCGGGCGTGTCGTCGTGCGGCGTCTCGTCGGGCGTTTCGTCGTCGGGCGCTTTGAATTCGTCAGCCGGCATGGCTTGTGGACACGGTTCGTGAAGCCTGCATGAGGGACGGACCCCCGGCATGGCAGGTTAGGCACCAAACCATCGCACGGGAAGGGCGACGGGGGTGCACCGTCAGGTGGCGGCGGCGACTTCGCTCACATCGATCTTCTCGAAGACGCTGCCCAACCAGAGCAGGAGCGGCCAGAGTTCGGCCACGACCACGGCCGAGGCCATGATCGTGGCGACCAGCACCGACCAGCCGCCCCAGTCGTTCGTGATCCAGAGGATGAGGCCACCTAGCCCCACCGGGAACACGAGGGCGACGGCGGCCACCAACGTGGTGGCGCCGGTGGTGAGCAGGTTCTGCCCCATGGTTTCGAAGCCGCGGGCCTCGGTGCCTAGGCGCACCCACGCCGGAAAGAGCAGCGCGGTACCGTTCTGGATCGTGAACATGAGCGCGTTGAAGACCGGCACGCCCACCGCCACCGACACGATGATCGGGATCGTGGCGCCGCTTTCGGCCAGCAGGGCGGGTTCCTGCAGGAACATCACGAGCGGCACGACCATCAGCGACCACACCGTGACCGAATGCAGCGCGGTGACCGCGGCGATTTCGGCGGCGACGATCCGCCATCCGGGCAGCGGCATCGTTTTCAGCATGGCCAAGCGCGGCAAGTCGAGGCGCAGGTCGAAGCGCATCCAGAGCGGGCCGATGAACAGCAGCATCGCGCCCCAGCCGAAGGTGACGCCCATGAACACGTCGCCGGCGCGGTCGGAGGCCGACCGCGTGACCGCGGCCAGCACGGCCAGGCCGATGGTGAAGGTGAGCAGCTGCGTGCGCCACGCTCCGCCCCGCAGCGCGGCCACCACGTTCTTCCAGGCGATCGCCATTTCCGGACGACCGGTGAGCGCCAGCGACGGCACCTTGGCCAGCTTGCCTTTCCGCGAGCGCGAGTTGCCCATCTGCGACGAGCGCACGCGACGCAGTCGTTCGGCGCGGTGCTGGGTGGCTTCGAGGGCGGCCTCCTCGAACGCTTTGTCGAGGCGTACCACCCAGAGATAGTGCAGCGCGAGGATCGCGGCGGCCCATGGCATGGCGGCGAGCCACTTGGCTCCGACGCCGAGGAAGATGGGCTCGAGCACGGCGCGCACGGGCCACAACGCGGCGGCCGGCACGGGGGCACGGAGGGCGTCGGTGACGGCGAGCAGTACGGCCTTGATGCCCGCGATGCTGGCGAGGCGCAGCGTCGGCCAGTCGGTCACGATGCCATAGATCACGGCCACCAGCACGGCGCCGAACACGAGGAGCGGTAGCACGAGTCGACGACGTGCCTTACCCACGTGCTCCATGGCGTTCGCATGCACGATCGATGCGCCCAGCCGATGCAAGGCCAGCGTGGAGAAGAGCATCCAGAGCGACAGCCCGCGCTGCCAGCCTTCCAGGCTGCCACCGCCGCCGCGCAACAGCACGCTGAAGATGCAGGTGTTGAGGAGAATCGCGAGCTGCATGCGCACCAGCTTCGCATGCACCAGCTGTCGTCGGCTCACGGGCGCGGGAAACAGGAACTGCACTTCGGCCGGCGTGAAGGCGAGGGCGCTGCGCTCTCCGCCGAACACCCACCATCGCGCCGCCGACAGCAACAGGATGGCGCTGGCGATCGGCACGGCGATGTCGGTTTCCACGAGCTTGGCCAGCGGTCCGCCGCCCAGCCGTGCATTCCGGAACAGCGCCCACCAGATGTACAGCATGCCCATCACGACCGCGGCGAGATAGCGCGGGCTCTTGGCGCGCGCCACCTGTTGACGCAGGCGATTCGCCATGGTGCGCCGATACAGGAACAGCATGGCCGGCACGGGGGCCGGCGGTTGCGGCATCGGCTGCGGTGGCATCGGCTGCGGTGGCATGCTCACGAGACGGTGTCGTCGCCGGTGAGCGCGATGAACATTTCTTCGAGCGAGCGGCCGGCCAGCTCGGGGCGCGCTTCCACGATGTCCGCGATGGTGCCCAGCGCGACCGCCTGTCCTTTGCGAATCACGAGCAGGCGCGTGCACAGCTCTTCCACGAGATGCAGCAGGTGCGAGCTGAGAATCACCGCGGCGCCTTCGCGGGCGCGGGCGGCGATCGTTTCCTTCATGCGCCGGATGCCGACCGGATCGAGCCCGGTGAGCGGTTCGTCGAGCAACAACGCCGACGGCCGATGCAGCAGGCCGCAGGCGATGGCCAGCTTCTGCTTCATGCCGCGCGAGAGTTCGGTAGGCAGGGCGTGCTGCTTGGCGGTGAGCTCGAGCTCTTCGAGCAGCAACGGAATACGCGGAGCGGCGTCGGGCACGCTGTACAAGCGCGCCACGAACTGCAGATGTTCGGTGACGGTGAGGTAGTCGAACAGCTGCGGTTCATCGGGGATGAACGCGAGCTGTGCCTTGGCCGCCACGGGATCGGCTTGCAGATCGATGTCGGCGATGCGGATGCTCCCCGACGTGGGCTGCAGAATGCCGGCGAGGGCGCGCAGGGTCGTGGTCTTGCCGGCCCCGTTGGGACCGACCAGGCCGAGCACGTCGCCCGGTGCCACGCGGAACGACAGCGACTGCACGGCCACGGTGTCGCCATACAGCTTGGTGTACTCGATGACGTCGATCATAAACAACAGTAAGGAGTACGGGGTACGGAGTACGGAGTACGGGGTACGGGGTAAGACGTACGGGGGCGTGCTACGGGAAGACGAGTGGGGCGGAGAGGGTGATGCTCAGTGTTGCCCCTGCCGGCAGACAGCGCTCCGTTTGTGAATTCCGGGCGGCGGCAATGGTTCCCGCCGCGACGCCGGCGGCGGCTCCGACGACCGTCCCACGGGTGTCGCCCCCCAGCACGCGTCCGGCGATAGCGCCGATGATGGCGCCGGTGATGACTTTGCCTTTGTCGCCGCCCTTCGCGACCTGACGCTCGGTCACGGCGACGTCGTCGCCCACCCGCACGGTGCCTTGCACGGGTACGAGCTCCCCGTGCACCTGCACGCTGCGCACGCGAAAGGCGAAGTGGCCGTCGGCATCGGGCGGTGCCAGTTCCACGAGGATGGGGGTGCCGACCGGCAGCGTGGCGCCGTCGGGGCCATTCACCGGCACCGCGAGTTCGGCCACGACGCGATCACCGGGTCGGTTGGCGAGCGAACAGATGGCGGCGTTGGTCTTGGCCGACAGGGTGGTGCCGGATGCGAGGCCGCGGGACGGGCTTGGGGCTGGGGCTGCGGCTGGGGCCGGGGCTGCGGCTGGTGGTGTCTCGGCGACCGGGGTCGGGGACGGGGCGGGCACGGCTGGTTCGCGCGACGGGCGCGACGTTCGCGGAGGGCGCGAAGACGGGCGAACGACGGGCGGTGCGTTGGGGCGGGGTATGGCCCGGGCGGGGGCGGTCGGCGTGGAAATCGCGGTGTCGCCGATCTCCGCGGGTATCGGGCGCGCGGGGGCGCTGGCGGCGGCGAGCGTGAGGTCTCGGGCCAGCAGTGAATCGATGCTGGCGGAGTCGGCCGCACGGTCGCGACAACCGGCCATCAGGAGCATCGCGAACGGCAGGCGCCGTGTCGTAAAACGCCACAGCGGAAATCGCTTCATCCCAGTCCCCCGTTCGGATTCAAGTTGCCACATGGTGACGACGATAGTCGATGGTACGATGAAGAATCCTGCACTCGGATGAGGTACCCCGAAGCCGACGTGACGCCGCCACCAACGGCGCAACACGTGTTCATTGCGCGCCAGCCGATCTTCGATACCCATCGACGTCGGGTCGCGTATGAACTGCTGTACCGTGCGCATCGGGATGCCACGCAGGCCGTCGGAATGTCGGAATCGCATATGTGCGGCGATACGGCGCTGCACGCGCTGCTGTCCATCGGCCTCGATCGACTGACGGCGGGGGCCACGGCCTTCGTGAACATTACCCGTGAGCACCTGCTGGGCGAACTGTACAAGATCTTCGACCCGACGGCGGTGGTGCTCGAGCTGCTGGAAACGGTGGACGGCGACGCGGCGGTGCTCGACGCCTGTGAGCGAGCGGTGGCCGAGGGGTACCGGCTGGCGCTCGACGACTACGACAGCCGCGAATCGCTCGATCCACTGCTGCGGTTGGCCAGTATTGTGAAGCTGGACGTGCTCGGAAAAACCGCGGCCGAGCTCGAGCCCGCGGTGACGCGGCTCAAGGGCCTCGGTCTCACGGTGCTCGCCGAACGGGTGGAGACCGCCGAGATGCTGCAGGCCTGCGAGGCGATGGGGTGCGTGCTGTTTCAGGGCTACGTGTTCAGCCGCCCGGAAACGCTCGACGGGCGCGCGGTCAATGTGCAGCACGCAACGGTGTTCAACATCATGGCGCTGCTCAACGAGCCCGATGTGACCGAAGCGGCACTCGAGGAGGCCTTCCGCGGCCATCCGTCGCTCTCGCTCTCCCTGCTCCGCATCGTGAACTCGGCGTCGTTCGGGGCCCGCTCGGTGGATTCGATTCCCTATGCCATTCGGTTGATCGGCCGGGAAGCGCTCTCGCGTTGGATGCTGATCATGTTGATCGCGACGGTCGGTGCGCAGAGCCCGGTGGCACACGAAGCCGTGGTGCAGGCGCTGGTGCGCGGGCGGTTCTGCGAGACCGTGACCGCGCATGGGCTCACCGGCGACCCGTCGGCGCGCTTCCTGGTGGGGCTGCTGTCGCGCATGGACGACCTGCTCGGATTGTCGATGGAGGCGGTGCTGGAGCGACTCCCGGTCAGTGCCGATGTGCGGGATGCGCTGCTTCAGGGGACCGGTCCCCATGCGCCGGTGCTGCGCCTGGCCGATGCGTACGAGCGCGGCCAGTGGGCCGAGGTCGAGGCCGACGACACGGTGGCCATCGCGCTGCGGGCCGAGCTCGCGGGGCTGTATGCGGATGCCACGCGGTGGGCGACGGAGCAACTTCGCGTAACTGCGGAGTAGGGAGTATGGGGTAGGGGGTACTCCCTACTCCTTACCCCGTACTTCGCCGTTACCGTGGCACTCGCTTGGCGAGGCTCGCTCGCATCGAATCCGTCTTGTACTGCGCCATCGTCGTCGCGTCCGCGGCCCCATCGGGCACCACGCTGAACGGCAGCAGAATCGAAATGCGGCGGTTCGCGGGGGAGAGCGGGTCATTCACCGCGCGGAGCTTGGTGGCGGCGTAGCCGCGCACCTCCACGATACGCCCATCCGTTAATCCGACCCCTTCGAGAATGCGGCGGGCGGCGTTGGCGCGGTCGGCGGAGAGCTCCCAGTTTCCGTACGTACCGCCGGCGGCGCTGAAGATCGCGGCATCGGTGTGCCCTTCGAGAATCACCGGGTGCTGCAACGTGGTGAGCTCGGTGCCGATGAGCCGCAGGGCGAGCATCGTCGGGGCCTTCATCTTGGCGGAGCCGGTCGGGAAGTACACATCACCATCGCCGGTTTCCACGAGCTCGATGCGCAGGCCGTCGTTCGTGACCTGCACGTCGACCAGGGCTTTGAGCGCCTTCAGCGAATCGTTCGCCGCGACCTTGGCGAGAATCGCATCCTTGAGCTGCTCGAACGTGCGTTGCTCCGTGCTGCGCACCATCATGCGCAGCGGTGTCTTCTGCACGTTGGTTGGTGCCGTGCCCGTGGACAGCGGACTCGATCCGGCGCCGTAGCCCTTCTTGTAGCCGACCGGATTGGCGAAATAGCCCTCGACGGCCTGCTTCGTCTTGTCATCCATGCCAAGAATCCACATCACCATGAAGAACGCCATCATGGCGGTCACGAAGTCGGCGTAGGCCACCTTCCATGAACCGCCGTGATGGCCGCCGTGTCCGGCGACCTTCTTCTTGACGATGATGATCTTCTTGCCACCGCGCGGCGCCATGCTATTACGCGGCCTTCTTGCGCGTCAGCTCTTCGAGCTCCGTGAAGCTCGGGCGCTCATGCGGTTCGACGTTGCGGCGGGCGAACTCCACCGCCGTCATCGGCGCATCACCACGCGCAAACGACAGCAGCGCCGTGCGCACGCAGAGCATGTAATCGTGCTCGGCGGCGATACGATTGCCCATGGCGGCGGCGATCGGACCAAAGATGCCGTAGGCGAGCAAGATACCGAGGAAGGTGCCCACGAGGGCGGCGGCCACCTTTTCGCCGATTTCGGAGGCGGCGCCACCGATCGACCCCATCGTGATGATGACGCCGAGCACGGCGGCCACGATGCCGAAGCCTGGCATTGCGTCGCCGACGGCCGTTACGGCGCTGGGCACCAGCATGGCCTCGTGATGATGCTTCTCGAGGTCGACGTCGAGGATTTCGGCGAGATTATGATCTTCCACCGTGCCCGTGAGGAGCACCTTGAGGGTGTCGCACAACAGCGACACGGCATGGTGGTTGCCCATGAACGACGGGTACTTCTGGAAGATGTCGCTGGACTCGGGATTTTCGATGTGCGACTCGAGGCCGACCAGTCCGTCCTTGCGGGCCTTCTGGAAGATCTCGTAGAGTACCTGCAGCAATTCGGCGTAGGCCGTTGCACCGAACGGATTCGGCTTGAGCAAACCGAGCGTCTGGGACACGACACCCTTCAGGACCGCGGGCGGATTGGCCACGATCATGGAGCCAAGTCCCGCACCACCGAGGATGAGAAACTCGTTGGGCTGGATGAGCACGGCGAGCTCGCCATGGTGCATCACATAGCCACCGATGACGGAGCCCATCACAATGATCAGGCCGATGATGACAAACACGCGACAGATCCCGGAGTACGAGTGGAAAGTTCAGACGTGAGCAGCGGCGCCGGCGCGGCGCGCTGGCTCTCGATACATGACGATTTGCTTCGCGGGTTGGCACATGCGTTCAGCAATCGGGTGGCGACGGTCGGGGGCATCGCCGCGCTCCTCGATTCGTCGCGTGTTCCCGACGAACGCGTGGTCTCCGGCTTGCGCTCCGATGCCGACCGTCTGAACGGATTGCTGGAGCAGTTGCGACAGCTCCCGAGACGCGACGACGCCGATCTCGAGCCCCTGATGCCGGGCGACAGCGTGCGCGCCGCGCTGGCGCTGTTCGAGCATCACGCCGGCTACCGGGACGCGCGCTGTACCGTGGTGGTGGCCGACGACGTGCAGCCGGTTCGTGTCGATCCGGCCTCCCTGCGGCACGCGCTGTGTGTGGCGCTGGTGTCGACCACTCGCGTGGGCGCCGGCCATGCCGGTGCGACCCGCGCGGGCGTGCGCGTGGCGCTCTCCACCGAGGGCGATGTGGTACGGATCGAGGTGTCCACCGACGGCAGCACCGGCGAGGGCGACGCCGACGCGCTGGCCCTCGACGCGGGGGCGATCAGCTGGCTGTTGGCGCGAAGCCACGGACGCGGCCACGCCTCTCCCTACGGCTGCCTCATCGAGCTGCCTACCTTGGCGGCCTCGCGTCGCGCCCAAGAGAGCGCCGGGTAACATCAGGCGTCCGGCTCGGGTGCTGGAGCGTCGTGTGCCGGCGTCGTCGCCGGTGCCGTGCTGAGAACGGGCGCGCCGAGGGCGGCCAGCCATTCCGTGGCCATCGGGGCCGCGGCGCGCTCGTTTTCCGACTTGACCTGATCGGCGATCTCACCACGCAGAATCTTGACGTGGCTGGGTGCGTCGATGCCGATGCGGACGCCCCCGCGGTCACAGGACACGACGACGATCCGGATGCCGCCGTCAATGATGATCGAGTCGCCTTCGCGACGTCCGAGAATGAGCATCGCGTATCAGACCAGTGAAAGAAGCGTTTGCATCATATCATCGGCCGCTTTAATCATCTTCGTGGCCGCCTGATAAGACTGCTGCACGCGCATCATGTTCACCAGTTCCTCGTCGGTACTGACGCCGCTCACCGACTGGCGGCGGGCATCGGATTGGTCGGCGAGATTGCGGTAGACGGTGGCATTGTCGGTGGCGGCGGCGGTGTCGATGCCGATGCGCGTGACCATGCTGCGGAAGAAGCCCAGAAAGGAGCCGGTCTCCGTGACACCGGTGCTCGAGGTCCAGTTGACCGTGTTGTCGGTGAGGCGCAGGCCGGCGAGGCTCTGGGCCAGACTGTTGTCGGTCGGCCCGTTCGCGTTGCTGCTGGCGGCGATTTTGAGCGGATCGTTCAGGACGGCGCTGTCCATCCGGATCGTGGCGGCCGTGACCGGATTGCTGACCGTCCCGGCGTCGAAAAAGTTACCGGCGGCGGTGCCAGGCACCGTGTTGCCGCTGAACGTGTAGCCGGTGGTGTGGATGGTGTTCACCGCCGTCGCAAACTGCGCGGCCATGGCATCGAGCCGGCTGCGGGCGCCGGGGATGTCGACGTTGAGCACTTCCACGATCGAGGCGAGCTCGCCCGCCACTGGCGCGAGGCGGTCGAGCGACGTGCCGAGCTGGATCCGCACATTCACGTCGGCGAGCGGCGTGGCCGGCATCGGATTCGGCACTTCGAGCTTCAGCGTGAGCGGACGCGCCGTGTCACCCTGAACCAACGTGGAGTTGCCGATGAGCACCGAGGTGCTGCCGTTCGACTGCGGAACGACGCGCGTCCCGGCGATCTTCGAGAGCTCGTCGAGCTTCATGTCGCGCAGGTCGCGCAGTTCGTTGTTGGTGTCGCCGTTGCTCTCCGACGTCACGATCCGCGTGTTCAGCTCGGCCACCTGGGCGGCGATCGAGTTGATCGAGCTGACGGTGTTCTGCAGCCGCTCGAGCGTAGAATTTCGCTGCTGCGTGAGCTGCGTGTCGTACTCGTTGAATAGCTGCGCGACCTGACGACCACGCTGCTGCACCACCGCGCGCGCCGATACGCTGCCCGGCGAGGCGGCGAGATCGCTCCATGAGCCCCAGAAGGCGTCGAGCGCACTGCCCATGCCGGCGTCGCTCGGTTCACCGAACACGCTTTCCACCTGACCCATGAGATCGCGCCGCATTTCCGCGCTGCCGGCGAGCGTGCTCGCCGAGCGATAGCTGTCGTCAAGCAGGATGTCGCGCTTGCGGATGATCGTTTCCACGTGCACGCCCGTACCGACGTTGCCGTACGACATACGAACCGGCGTGTTGGCCACGAGCACCGCTTCCTGGCGCGAATAGCCCGGCGTCTCCGCGTTCGCGATATTCTGCGAAATCGTCTGGATCGCGGATTGGTGCGTGAGAAGCGCAGTGCGCGCGATGCTCAACAGGCCGGAAGACATGTCAGGCGGTCCGGTTCACGAGCACACCACGGGGCGCACTGCTATTGGGCGTGGGCACCCCTTCGCTGGCGTACGTGGTGGGCAGGGCAGGGGCGCCCACAAGGGTGCGCACATGCTGGTCGGTATTCGTCAGGGCTTCGCGAAGCAGCTTGCGGTTCATGCCGACTTCGCGGGTGAGGAGATCGGCGGCCTGTGTGAGTCGCACGCGCGCATCGCGCAGTCGCGCATCGACCTGGTCGCCGAGCATGTCTTCGAGTTCGTGCAGCGTACAGTTTTCCGAGCCACCCAGCAGGATGCTGAGCTGGCGGCGACGGGTACGCGCCTGGCCGAGCGTAGCGAGAATGCGATGCGTGGCGAAGGTACTTTCGTCCACCGCTTCGATGTCATCCGCCGCGACCGACGCGCGCTGGCGCCGCATCTGCGCGATGAGATCGTCGAGCAGCTTTCGCTCGCTGATCAGCGCATCGTGCAGGGCGTCCAGCAGTGGCCCGGTCGGGACACCAAGACGCGGAGCAGGCTGTTGTGGAGAGAGAGTCATCGTCGACATCAGCGGGTGTTTGAATCGGGAGTGGTCACGGAAGCCTGCGCGGTGTCAGCGGGGGTGCCGTGACGCAGTTGACGATAGAGCGCCTGCGCGATCCCATGCTCCCATTGCTTTGGAGTCTCGGCAGCAAGGTGCTGATCCAGGAGTCCCGTGAAGATGTCTTCGCCGGCCCCTCCCGAAACGATCCCTTCCTGCTGCGGAACGGTCTCACGCATGGCCTTGTAGAGTTGCTGTACGAACATGCCTTCCAGCTGACTGGCGGACTTCATGAGCGTGGCGTCCCGCTGGTCCTTGGCGGACAGGGGGGTGGTGGGCGCACTCGCGCTCTTCAGGCCGCGGGCATTGATACCATCGATCATCGAACGATGACCTCAGCGGTGATTGCACCCACTTCGCGAAGGGCCGCGAAGATGGCGGCGATCTCGTTGGGTGGCGTTCGCACGGCATGCAGGGCCGACGCCACGCGCTGCACCGGAATACCCGCGGGGAGTCGGACACTGCCCGGAATCGCGGTGGTGTCGTTGGCGGTTTCGGTGCCGATGGCCAGCGTAATGGCGCCATGACTCACGGTGGCCGACCCGACGATCATCTCGCCGCCGGCGACCACGGTGCCGTCCTTGCCATCGATAATCAGGCGGGGACGCGACTCCGGCTTGACCGCGAGATCACGAATGCGGGCCAGCGCCGTCGGCTTCTGTACCGAATCGGGGAGCGTGACGATCACGGAGCCTTCGTCCTCCACGGTGGCGGTCTTCTCGCCGTACGTGGCGTTGATGGCGATGGCGATGCGAGTGGCGGTGCCGAGATCGGGTTCGCGCAGCAGCAGTCGTGACGTGGCCACGATGGCCGGGCGCGGGAGATCGGCTTCGAGGACACCACCGGTCGGAATGCGGGCCGACGCTTCGTGCGACGGCATGTAGCGCGTGGCCGCGCCGCCGTCACTGACCAGGAGCGAGCCCTGGGCCGAGGCGAGCGGCGATCCACTGGCATCGGCCACGAGCGGCGTCATGTACAGCGTGCCACCGCGCAAGGAACGCGCATCACCCATGGAGGCCACGTTTACTTCGAAGCGGCCACCGGCGCGCAGGTATGGCGACACTTCTGCGGTGACCAGCACCGCCGCCACGTTGCGCATGCGAATGAGATCGGCCGGCACTTCGATGTTGAAGCGACGCAAGATGTTGATGACGCTCTGAATCGTGGGGCCGGCAGTCTGTCCGCCGATCGCGCGATCACCGGTGCCGTCGAGTCCAACCGCGAGTCCGTAGCCCACCAAGCGCACCGGCAGCGCGCCTTCAGCGCTCGTGAGGTCGCGGATCTTGATGTCGTTCTGCGCACGCGCGATGACGGGGAGCAGCAGCAACCCGGCGGTCACGAGCACGGTGCGGGCGATCTTCGCGCCGAGATGGCGCATGGTCGTGGTGGTCATGGCCAGAACGCTCCGAGCACCTTCGTGATCATACCTTGCTTCGGCTTGCCGAGCGGTCCCGGCGACGCGTATCCCAACTGGGCATCAGCCACTCGGCTCGATTCGATCACGTTGGACGTGGACACGTCCTGCGCGCGCACCCAACCGGTGAACTCGATGTCCTGCAGGGCCTTGTCGATGTCGATCTTCTTCGTGCCCTTGAGTTGCAGCAGGCCATTCGGTCCTACCGCGACGACGCGCACGCTCATTTCGTTTTGGAAGCGATTCTCGCGACGTGCCGATCCGCGCTGCTGCTGATCGGCGTTGTTGCGTGCATCGATGCCGACCTGCTTGGAGCTGGTGGGAAGCTTGGCGTTCACCGACAGGCCGCGCGTGCGGTTGTCGGTGGCCGAGTTCTCCTTGACGGCGGTGGAGATCGTGTAGTCGTCGATGAGAATCGTGATGATGTCGCCAACAACGAAGGTGCGACGATCGGCGGTCCACGATTCACGCGGCTTGATCGGCGCGACCGGCGGCACCGCTGTGGCGGTCGTGGCCGCCGTCGCGGGCGGTGTCGCGCCGGCAGCCTGCGCGAACAGCGGATGCGCAGAGAGGGCGAGAGCGACAGCGACGCTCGTGGTGATGAGCAGACGCGTGGGATTCATAGGGACGGTCCTCACCTGAAGGGTCTTCAACGGAGGCGAACGGTGTTGGGCCCGGCAGCGATGCCGTCGAGCCTGCGGGTGGGATCGATGCGAACGCCAACGGGTGCGCCGATCGCGGCGGTGTTGGTGGCAACGCCGGTGACGACCACGCGCAGCGGGCCATCCTGCCAGATCGCGGTCACGCGGGTGCCGCTGGTGATCACGGGCGGCGGCATCACGGCCGGTGCGCGCAACACTTCGCCGAGGGCGATGTTGCGTCGCGTGACCCAGCCGGGCAGCGCGCGCGTGGTGTCGGGGGCGAGCGAGTTCCAGCGCCACACGATCGTCGTGTCCATGGTCGCGATATCGGCGGCCTGCAGCGTGTCGCCGCGGGTCAGGGCGCGGGCGGCGACCGACACCGTGATCGTCCGTTCCTGCGCGCCGAGCGCGGAGACCGCGCCGGAGACCGCACCGGCGAGCATGAACGTTGAGACCAGGCGTCGCGTGAACACGAGTGTCATGAGGCGAACTATCGGGTGATGTTGTTGGCGATCTGACCCATCTCGTCGGCCGTCTTGATGGCTTTCGAGTTGATCTCGTAGGCGCGCATGGCGGCGATCATCTCGACCATTTCAGTCACGATTTCGACGTTGCTGCCTTCCAGGCTGCCCTGCTGGAGGCGTCCCATGCCTTCGTCGTTCGGGAAGCCCACCACTGGCTGTCCCGACGCGGCGGTGGGCGCCAGCAAGTTTTGTCCGAGCGACATGAGTCCCGATGGATTCGCGAAGCGCGCGATCTCGATGCGTCCGAGTTCGGTAGGCTCGATATCGTTGCCGCGACGCACGGACACGATGCCGGTGTTCGAGATCGTGAGTTGGGAGGCGTCGATCGGGATCTGAATGGGCGGCTGCAATCCGTAGCCGGCGCTCGTGACCAGCTGCCCCTGATCGGAAATCTGGAAGCTGCCGTCACGCGTGTAGGCGGTCTCGCCGTTCGGCAGCTGAATCTGGAAAAAGCCTTCGCCTTCGACCGCGACGTCGAGATTGCGGTTGGTTTGTTCGAGCGGCCCCTGCTCGTGCATGCGCTGCACGCCGGAGAGTCGCGTGCCACGTCCGACCTGAATGGCGGCGGTGGTGTTGGTCGCGGTCTCGCCGAGGATGGCCTGGTCCTGCACGGTCTGGTACAGCAGGTCCTCGAAGTGGGCGCGGCTCCGCTTGAAGCCGGGCGTGTTCACGTTGGCGAGGTTATTGGCGATGACTTCGGTGCGGGTCTGCTGCGCCATCATGCCGGTAGCGGCGGCGCGTAGTGCCGGATCCATGTCCTATTCTCCTTAAACGGGCTTGGCGAGGTCGTTCACGGACGTCCCGCGCGCGGCATCGATGGTCGAAAGCGCCTTTTGTGCGGCACCGTAGCGGTGCAGCACGGCGAGCATGTCGGTCATCGCCGACATCGTGTTGACGTTGGATTCCTCGAGGAATCCCTGTTTCACGGTGCGCTCGGCGGGCGGAATCGCTTGGCGCGAGGCATCGGGGACGAACTGGGTGCCGCCTTCATGCAGGAGCTGCGCGCCATCGGCCACGCGCTCGAGCCGCAGGCGCTGCAGCACCCGTCCGTTCACTTTGACGGTGCCATCCTCCCCGATTTCCACGGTGCCGCTGGGCAGCACGATGGGCCCCTCTTCGCCGAGCACCGCATTGCCGCGCTCATCCACGAGCTGGCCTTCCGGATCGAGCCGGAAGCTGCCGTTGCGGACAAAGCGCTCCCCATTGGGGGTCTGGGTGACGAAGAATCCGTTGCCTTCGACGGCGAGATCGAGACTGTTGTGGGTCTCGGTCAGGGAGCCGGCGGTGAGGTCGAGGGCGGTGTCGGTCTTGGCGAGCTGGTTGTCCATCAGCCGGGCGAACGCCGTTTCCGCTTTGAATCCGCGGGTGGAGGCGTTGGCGAGGTTGTTGGCGAGCACCTGCTGCTTCCGCTCCAGCATTTGCATGGCGGCGGCGGCACTGCTCATCCCATTGGTTCGAACGGGTCCGGGCATAGTCGTGGTCGTGGTCGGGAAAGGGTACACGAACTCACGAGGGTAAAAAGCAACGGTCGGGCCACAAATGGCCCGACCGGGATATTTTTCATAAGTTGTTGTGGTGCTTGTGTTTAGATGGTTCTGCGAGGTGCCGCTGTGGGTCACTGGGGAGAGCCGGGGGCGGCAATAGCTGCCGATTCTGAGCGGATGGCTCGGGGGCCTCGGCGGTTGTTGCCGGAGGGGGCGGGGCTCCGAAAAAGCAAAACGCAACAGCGGGAACACGGATTACGACGGATTTCACCGATCACACTGATAAGAAAAAATCGTTGTTCGCTTATCCGTGTGATCCGTGTAATCCGCCCATTCCGTGTTCCCGCTGTTGCTTTTGCAGTTCCAGTTGCGGGCGCATCAGCCGCTCAGACCGCCGCCAGCCGTGAGCCCGAGATCTCGAGCAGCATGGAGACCGCGTCGACCGGGAGGCCGGTTTTCCAGGCGATCTCGGTGGGGGCGGCTCCGGCGGCGGCGAGGGCGGCGACGGCACGCGGGGTGCGCGACGACTTGCCGCCGCGCAGCGTGATGGTTGGCGCCGGGGCCTGACGGGCCTGACGCGTGGTCTTGGTGGGGCGATGGCGGAGGGTGCGGATCACGTGCCGGGCGCCGAGTACCACGGCGGCGATCCCGACGAGCGAGCTGATGCCGAGCAGACGCTGATTGAGCGAGACGGTGGGCGACACGACCACGGCGCCGACAATCAGGCCGATCACCGTGACGCCGAGGCCGACGCCGACCATCTGCATCGTCTCGCGGATCGCGGAGCCCGTGCGGGAGCTCATGCCACGTGCTCGCGGAGCGGCGTGAGTTCGACGCGCAGTTTGCTGAGCGCCTTCGAGCGAATCTGCGAGACGCGCGACTCGGTCAGCTCGAGCACCTTGGCGATCTCGTGCAGCTTGAGCTCCTCGAAGTAGTAGAGCGACAGCACCACGCGCTCCTGCTCCTTGAGATGCATGATCGCATGCTTGAGGTGCGACACTTCCTGTTCGTGGGTGAGGCTGTCGTCGACATCGCGGTCGCCGCCGCTGCTGAGCATGTCGGCCGGCACCGGTGCGGTGTTCTCGCGCTCGCCCGGCGCCCGGTCGAGCGGGATGTGATGGGCGCCTTCCACGTCGGCCTGCCAACGCCAGAGGGTGTCCATGTCCACGTTCAGGTACTCCGCCAGTTCCTTGTCGTCCGGGGCGCGGCCATTGACGCGCTGAAACGCTTCGCGGCCGGCGGAAATCTCACGCGTCTTGCGACGGATCGAGCGCGGTACATGATCCTGCTTGCGGAGCTCATCGAGGATCGCGCCGCGGATGCGGGGCGCCGCGAAGGTGCTGAAGGCGAGACCACGCGAGAAGTCGAATCCTTCGAGTGCTGTCATGAGGCCGATGGTGCCGGCACTGACCAGCTCATCGAAGTCGGCGCGCACCGCGAGTGTGCGCGAGACCTGACGTGCCACGTGGTGCACGAGGCCAAGATGCTCCTCGAGGAGCCGATCGCGCGCGGTCTGGTTGCCAGCCTGGTATGACTGCCAAAGCTTGTTGTGCACGGTGGCAGATCCTTGCGAAGAAACGAGAGTCACGGTCAGGTACCAGAGCGAGAGAGTGAAGCAGTCGCCAGCGCGCGCATCACGACTTCGTGAGCAGCAATCGCTGCCGGCGAACCGGCAGCCGCGTGCGGAAAAGGCATGCCCGCGCGCAGCGCGGCGTCGAGCGTCGGATCAGACGGAACCGCGCCAGCCAGGCGCAGGGAAATTCCAAGAAACTGACGGGCACCGGCGTCGATGGCGTCGAAGCAACGAGCGGCTTCGCTCCCCTCGTGCCGATTGACGAGTACGTCCACCGGAAGGGCACCATGCCGGGTGTGCACCGCTTTGCAGAGCGCGAACGTCGACGCCAGTCCAACGGGATCGCTGCCGGCCGAGACGGCGAGCAGGCGTTCGTCGGCGTGCGGGGTGATGGCCGCGAGCACGGTGTCGATGCGGGCGCCACAGTCGATGACGACGAGGTCCATGCCGTCGGCCAGCGCGCCGAGTCGGCGCATGCAGGCGCGCCGTTCGGCGGCGGAGAGGGCGAGGCCGTCGGCGCCAAGGCGCGCGGCGCCGCCGGCCACCAGGGTCAGCGTGGTGCTGACCGGCGTGGCCACGTCGGCCGGCGAGAGGCGGCCTCCGCGCAGATCCTGCCATGACGCGCGGGGCTGAACTCCCAGCGTCAGCGCGAGCGGTCCGACGAAATCATCGGCGTCGATGAGCAGCACGCGCCGGCCATCGCCGGCGGCAGCGACGGCCAGCAGCGCCGACACCAGCGACGTGCCACTGCCACCGCGGCCACTGGCCACCAGCAACGTGGTGGCGCCGCGAGGCGCGCCACCTTGTTGTGCACTGGTGCGCGGGCCGCGAACGAGCAGCGCGTCGAGCTGCGACACGGCGGCGGTGCCACGCGGCGGCGACATGAGTTGGTAGCCGCTCATGCGGGCATCCAGTCAGGTTCCGCATCGACGGAGAGTCCCCAGGCGCGCAGCAACCGCGGCACCCCTGGCTTGAGATCGCCGGGTACGTCCTGCCCGTCGGTGATCCAGCGCGTCGGCATTTCGAGCGACAGCGCGAGATCGCTGATGCCCGATTCCCGCGGCACTTCGTCGACCTTGGAGAGCATGAGGTGCGTGGCCCCGCAGTGATGGCGCGTGGCGCGATAGGCGCGGCCGATGTCGACCGCGAGGTCGGCCCGCAACGACGCGGGAATCACGAGATGCACTTCATCGGGAACGAGCGCGTCGAGCAGTGAACGCCACCGTTCGGTGAGCTCGGCCGATGCCGGACTGCGGCCCGGCGTGTCGATGATGATCACGTCGCAGGTACCCGAGAGACGCTTCATGGCGGCGTCCACTTCACGAGCGTCATACACGACTTCGAAGGGCACGTCGGCGAGTTCGGCGTAGGTGGCCAGCTGCTCCATGCCACCCACGCGATACGTATCGATCGTGAGCAGGCCGGGGCGCGCGGCGCCGAACATGCCGCGGCGCACCGCGAGTTTGGCGGCCGTCGTGGTCTTGCCGGCGCCGGTTGGTCCCACCAACGCGATGCAGTACGGACGCCCATCGGCCTTGCGCATGTTGGCCGGAAACGGTGCCGGCGCGAGTCGCGCGCGCACCCGATCGACCGTGGTGGACGGCGCGGCGAGCACTTCGACCATCGGCACCCCACCGTCGCGCACCGTGCGCGTGTGGAGGATCATCACATCGTCGCCGAGCGTGCGGCGGGCCCGATCGGCCACACGCGAGAGATCGGCGCCACGGAATCGTTCCGCTGCGTTGAAAGGCATCAGTTCATCTCCCAGGTGGCAACACTGCTCAGCGTGATCTGCGCGGGGAGCTCGGCGAGCGAGACCACCGGGAGGCTGGGCAACACAGGTTCGATCAGGCGGCGCACGCCTACACGCAGCGACGGTGGCGTGATGAGCGGCAGCGGACGGCCATCCACCGAGTAGGTGCTGGCCATCTGGTTGAGATCGCGCAGCAGGCCGGCCAGCGATTCCGGCGTGAGCACCGGCGCGTTCGCGTTCGACGAGCGCGGCGAGAAGAGACCGAGCAGCGCCGACTCGAGTCGGCCGCCGATGGTGATGCCGCGAACGACCCCCGTCTGATCGGCGAACAAGCGAGCGATGACGTTGGTGAGCGACTTGCGCACCACTTCGGTGAGCGCTTCGGGATCCTTGGTGGCATCCGCGCCGTCGCCGATCGCTTCGAGGATCGTGACGAGATCGCGAATGGGCACCCGCTCGCGGAGGAGGCGCTGCAGCACGCGATGCAGCACGCTGAGCGAGACCTTGTTCGGGATGATCTCTTCGACGAGCGCCGGGTGCGACTTTTTGAGTGTCTCGACCATTTCCTGCACTTCCTGGCGACCGAGCAAGTCGGCGGCGCTCGTCTTGAGCGTCTCCAGGAGGTGCGTGGCGACGACCGTGGTGGGTTCGACGACCACGTAGCCGCGCGCTTCGGCATCGGACCGCTGTCCCATCGACACCCACTTGGCGGGCATGCCGAACGACGGATCGACGGTGTCCATGCCCTGGATCTCTTCGACCACGCCACCGGTGTTGAGTGCCATGACGAAGCGCGGGAGCACTTCACCGCGCGCGACTTCGGAGCCGCGCAGCTTGATGACGTATTCGTTGGCCGGGAGACGGATGTCGTCGCGGATGCGAATGGCCGGCACGAGAATGCCGAGTTCGAGCGCGGCCTGCTTGCGCAGGAGACCGATGCGCTCGAGGAGATCGCCGCCCTGACTTTCGTCGACGAGTGGAATGAGCGAGTAGCCGACTTCGAGTTCGATCGGATCGATCTGCAGCAGGTCGCGCATCGGATCGTTCGGCGCGGGCGCTTCGATTTCTTCGATCGGGGCGGCGGAGAACTGCGCGAGTTCGAAGCGCTCCTTGTTGGCCTTTTCCGACATCTTGGCGAGCAGCGCCGCGCCGCCGGCCAGGGCCAGGAAGGGAAACATCGGGAGGCCGGGAATCAGCGCGAACGACGACAGCACGCCGGCCACCATCCACATGGCGCGCGGGTGTGCTCCGAGCTGCTTGCTGAGCACGGTGCCCATGCGCTCGTTGCCGGCGGCACTGGTGACCATGAGACCGGCGGCGGTGCTGATGATCAGCGCCGGCACCTGCGACACGAGGCCGTCACCGACGGTGAGCAGCGTGTAGGTGCTGGCGGCCTTCTCGAGCGGCATGCCCTTTTGGATGACGCCGATGAAGATGCCACCGATGATGTTCACGGCGACCACGAGAATGCCGAGGATCGCGTCGCCCTTCACGTACTTCGAGGCGCCGTCCATCGCGCCGTAGAAGTCGGCGGTGCGCGAGATCACGTCGCGGCGCGTGCGGGCTTCTTTTTCGTCGATGAGGCCGGCCGAGAGGTCGGCGTCGATGGCCATTTGTTTGCCGGGCATCGCGTCGAGCGCGAAGCGTGCGCCGACTTCGGCGATACGACCGGCGCCCTTCGTGATGACGATGAAGTTGATGCCGATGAGCAGCAGGAAAATCACGATACCGACGGCATAGTTGCCGCCGACGACGAAGTTGCCGAACGCTTCGATCACCTTGCCCGCATGCGCCTGCGTGAGGATGAGGCGCGTGGACGAGACGTTGAGACCGATGCGGAAGAGCGTGAGCAGCAACAACAGCGCCGGGAAGCTGCTGAAGTCGAGCGGATCGGTGGTGTACAACGACACCAGCAGCACGACCAGCGACAAGCCAATGCTGGCGGCGAGGAAGAGGTCGAGCATGATCGGCGGCAACGGCACGACGATCAGTGCCAGAATGAGCACGACCGCGAGCGCGAGGGCGATTTCCGCCTTCTTGCCGGCTTCGACCGGGAGCGAAAGAGGGAGAGCGGCGCTGGTCACTTAGGCGTTCCTCATGCGGCGGCTGTTCCGCGCCACGAGGCGCCGAACCGTTCACGCTGACGCATCACGAAGGCGAGCACTTCGGCGACGGCCAGATACATCTCGACGGGAATGACGGTGCCCACCTTCGCCACGACGATGAGCGCGCGGGCGAGGGGGATATTTTCGATCACGGGCACGTTGTGCTTGAAGGCGAGTTCCTTGATGCGCAGGGCGATCTTGCGCTGGCCGATCGCGACGACGTACGGCGCGGGGGCGACCATAGGGTCGTACTTGATGGCAATGGCGATGTGCACCGGGTTCACGATGACGACATCGGCTTTGGGGACTTCCGCGAACATCTGGCGACGGATGCGCTCGCGTCCGATCTGCCGGCGGCGTCCTTTGACTTCCTGATTGCCTTCCTGCGACTTCGACTCTTCCTTCACTTCCTGCTTGGTCATCTTCAGCGACTCGGTCGTGCTGTACTTCTGCCATGCGAAGTCGGCGACGGCGAGCACGAGGAACATCAAGCCGGCGTTCTTGAGCAGCGCGATGGTGTACTTGGAGACGACCTGCATGAGGGCGGCGGGGGACTTGTCGAGCGCGAGTCCCTGCACGTCGGGCCAGGCATCGGCGAGCGTGGAGTACACCGCCCAGGCCACGATGCTCATCTTGAGCAGCGCCTTCACGAGTTCGACGATCGACTGCTTCCCGAAGAGCCGTCCGAGGTTGTTCATCGGATTGATGCGGCTGAACTTCGGCGTGAGCGTTTCGGTGGTGAACAAGCCGCCGGTTTGCATCGCCTGCACGGCGATCGCGATCACGGCGAGGGCCGCCATCATGCCGACCACGGCGACGATGGTGCGGAAGCCCATGGCCTGCAGGAACGGAATGGCAGACGCCCCGCCGCGCTCGGCATTGCCGGCGTTGGCGAGGGTGTTGCCCATGGTATCGAGCAGGAACTGCCAGAGCGGCGGCCCGGCCATCGTCATCGTGAGCGTGGAGCCCAGGAGGAAGGCGGCGGTGGTGAGCTCGGGGCTTTTGGCGATTTGGCCTTTGTTGCGCGCGTCGTCGAGCTTTTTGCCAGAGGGCGCTTCGGTCTTTTCGCCGGAATCGGAATCAGCCATGGATCAACGCCCCGTCGTCGGCGCGGGGGCGACGTGCACCGCCTGCGCAAAAGCGTCGAGCGTGGTGGCGTAGGCCGGCGTCCAGTCGGCGAGCGCGTGCACCACGAGGCCGATCGATCCGGCGAAGGTGAGCAGGCCGATCCCGATCTGCAGGGGGAAGGCGAGGCTCATGACCTGCAACTGCGGGGCGGCGCGTCCGAGGATGGCCAGCGCGATGTTGGCCACGAGAATGGCGGCGAGCACCGGCGCGGCGAACTGCATGCCGGTCGTGAAGATGGTGGCGCCGGCCTTGGTGATGGCCAGCATGCCACTGGAGAGATCGAGTGGGGCGCCGAGCGGCATGGAGACGAAGCTCTGCGCGACGGCCTGCAGCATGATGAGATGGCCGCCGCCCGTGAGGAGCAGCGTGAGGGCCAGCATCTGCATGAAGGTGCCGAGGATGGCGCCCTGGGTGTTGTTGACGGGATCGAGAATCGCCATGCCCGAGAGCCCGATCGAGTTGGTCATGAGTTCACCTGCGAACTCGGCGCCGGCCACGATGATCGCGGCGGCGAATCCGATCACGAAGCCGATGACGGTTTCGCTGAGGAAGGTCACCGGCGTGATGCGCAGGGTGGCGAGATCGGCGGTGGCGGCGGCGCTCGGAATGAGGAGCGTGGCGAAGACCACGAGGACGGCGGTGCGGAGCTTCATGGGGAAGCTTTTGGCCGACCAGGCGGGGGCGACGAGCAACAGCCCGCCCACGCGGAGCGCGGTCAGCACGAAGGCTGTCGCGACGCCGGGAGCGAAGAAGTCGGGGAGGCCGAAGAGGCCCGTCGAAGGATTCACGAAAACGATCCGGCTCAGCCGACCATCGCGGGGATGGCGCGAAAGAGTTCGGTGGTGTAGCGGATCAGGATCTGGAGCAGCCACGGCATGCCGACGATGAAGGCACCGCCCACGAGGACGAGCTTCGGGACGAAGACGAGGGTCTGTTCCTGGATCTGGGTAACCGACTGGATGATCGACACGACGAGGCCCACGCCGAGGGCGATGAGCAGCATCGGGGCCGCAATCATGAGCGCGGTCATGATGGCTTGGCGCGAGAGGTCGATGACGAGTTGGTGGGACATCCGGGTCGGCTCGAGAAGAGAGAACTGTCGAGCGTTCATAAAGCAGGGGCCGTACCAAGGGCGACCCGGATCACAGAGTTTGTTAACGCATTGTATTGATTGGACTTACGGATCTTGCTTGAATCGGTCGATTTGACCGGTTTTCATAATTCGGCAAGATTTGCCGAGTTGCGGATCGGCGAGAGTTGCCGCGGGGACCGTACAAGGGGTCAGGGACCGTACAAGGGGTCAGAGTCGTTGAACGCCTGCGTTCGTTTGTTGGGTTCAAGGGGTCAGAGTCGTTGAACGCAGGCGTTCAAACGACACCGGCCCGTTGAACAATCGAACGCCTGCGTTCAACGACTCTGACCCCTTGAACGGACCCCTTGAACGGCGTGGAACGGCCTAGGCCCGTTCCAGCATGGTCACCACGATGAGCTCGTCGCCGGCCTTGAACGTGGACCGGCGAACCGGTGCGGAGCCGGGGAGTCGGAACCGGTAGTCGGCGCCCTCCACGACCACCGGTAGTCCGAGGAAGCAGGTCTCGGGCAGGAGCGCTTTAATGTTGCCGCCGGTCATGTTGGTCAATTCGCCGAGGGCGTCCTGGAGGTCGGCCACGGACACGTCGTCGTCGGAGAGGCCGAACATGGTCTGGGCGGCGTGCCGGGCGGCGCGCGCCGAGCACTGGACGGTCACGGCCCCGTCCCAGGCGCCGCTGATCTGGACGACGCCGGCATAGGTGTGCTCCTGCTCCTTGGCTGGGTCGCGCGTGTTCTGGCTGAAGGCGGAGATGGGGTCTTCGGGTTCGACGCGAATACCCAGCACGCTGTCCCAGACCGTGGTCACGATCCCCTGAATCGCCTCGTCAAGCTGCGGCATTCGCTCTCCCAGCACCTACGGCGCTGATCTGACGGTACGCGACGCCCTTCTCGACCTGCACCCGCTCGAACTGATCGTCGAGTCCCATGGTGGTTTCGGCGCCGCCCAGCATGAGGATGCCATTCGGCGACATGACCCCCCGGATGTTCTTCAGGATCTGCCTCTTGGTCGCGATATCGAAATAGATCAGCACATTGCGGATCATGACGATGTCGAACACCGGCATCAGCGGCCACTTCTCGATCAGGTTGAGCTCGCGGAAGTCGATCATGCTGCGGATGTCTTCGCGGATGACCCATTCGGTGCCGTCTTTCGTGAAGTACTTCACCATCAGTGGCGCTGGGAGCCCGCGATTGACCTCGAGCTGTCCGTAGCGGCCACTGCGCGCCTTGGCGAGCACGGCGTTGGAGAGATCGGTGGCGATGAAGGTGATCTTCCAGCTGGCCAATTCGGGGAAGTTTTCGCGCAGGAGCATGGCCACGGAATACGGCTCCTGTCCGCTCGATGCCGCCGCGCACCAGATGTTGAGTTGACGGCTGGCCGCCTTCCGCGCCATCACCTCGGGAATGAGGGTCTTCTTCAGCGCATCAAACGGATGGATGTCGCGAAAGAAGCTCGTCTCATTCGTGGTCATGGCCTCGACGGTCTGCCGATGCATGGTCCCGAATGGGGCGGCGGCCATCGTGTCGGCAAAGTCGTCGAGGGTGGCAAAACCGTGCACTTTCGCCAGCGGCACTAGGCGAGACTCCACGAGATATTCTTTTCCCGGCTCGAGGACAATCGCCGACCGCGCGAGAACGAGTTGACGGATATACCCGAAAGTTTTCGGCGTCATTGCCATGTGCCACCTGACGGTGTTGCAGAAGAAGGAGACGCAGTGCGCGATGCCGGCAGCGGCAGGGCACGTGATGACGCGCTGGGCGACGTGATCGGTTTGGTCCCAACGCGATCGATAATGGCCTGCGCGACGCGGTCGAGTGGAAGCACCTGCGAGGCGATCCCGGCGCGCGCGACAAAGCCGGGCATGCCCCAGACGACCGACGTCGCTTCGTCCTGAGCAAAGACACTGCCGCCGGCGTCGTGCACCGCTTCGCTGCCCCGCAATCCGTCCTGACCCATTCCGGTGAGGATGACCGACAGGACACGCGGACCGTAGCACTCGACGACCGATCGCATCATGACATCGACCGCGGGGCGACACGAATTCTCCGGCGGTCCCTGCGTGAGCGTCGCGATGATGCGGCCACCGACACTCTTGAGCACCATGTGATGGTCGCCGGGCGCAATCCACGCGGTGCCCGGCGCGATGACTGCGCCGTCGGTGGCCTCGCGCACGGAGATCTTCGACATGGCCGAGAGCCGGTCGGCCAGAAACTTCGTGAACATCGGCGGCATGTGCTGCGTGATCACGATCGGCAGCGGGAAGTCAGCCGGCAGCTTGGGGACAATCTCGATCAGAGCGTTGGGGCCACCGGTAGAGCAGCCGATGGCGACGATGCTGATGCTTTGCGGCGGGCCCGCCGGTGCTGGTCGCGGCGGCCGCGCCGCCGGCGCCCCCACCACTTTGGCCAACTGGTCCGCCAGGCTGATGCGCGTCGAACCAGTTGTCGCACCAGAAGACGCACTCGTCGTCGTGCCAGACGTCGCGGGCAGCACGCCGGGGCACAGCGACTTAATCCGGGGAATCAGATCGTCGCGGATACGCTGCTGAGCAATCGTCACACTGCCGACGTTGGCCGGCTTGGTGACGTAATCGGTCGCCCCGCGAGCGAGCGCCTCCATCGTGGCCTGCGCGCCGCGTTCCGTCAGCGTGCTGAACATGATGATGGGAAGCGCTTTCCACGTCTTCCGGATTTCCGTGACCGTGGTGAGGCCATCCATCTCCGGCATCTCGATATCGAGCGTGATGATATCCGGAGCGAGCTGCGCAATCTTCTGAAGCGCGATGCGTCCATTCGCCGCGACCCCGACCACTTCAATGTCGGGATCGGCCGCTAAGACGTCGGTCACGAGCCGACGCACGACGACGGCATCATCCACGACGAGGACGCGAATTCGACGCATGATCAGGCCGCGGGAACGAGGCCGAGCATATCCAGCTTGTCGCGCAGGATATCGGCCGTGAAGGGTTTCATCACGTACTCGTTCGCGCCACACTCGAGGGCTTTCATGACCTGGCTCATCTCGGTTTCGGTGGTGACCATGAGCAGGGGCAGGTCCATGTAGCGAGGATCAGCGCGGACCGCGAGCAGAAATTCAAAGCCGTTCATCTCGGGCATATTCCAATCCACGAGCGCGAAATCCGGGCGACCATGGGCAGCGAGTTGCTCGAGCGCCTCGCGACCGTTCGCGGCAAACGTCGTCGCGACGCCGAGATCGCCTACCATCTTGCCGATCACCGCGCGCATAGCACGGGAATCGTCGACGATCAGGGCACGCATACGAGCACTCCGGTAGTTGAAGTCATGGGGGATCGGTCTCAAAAGTTGAACTTGGCGACCATCGACTGCAGCTCGGACGCCATTCTGGCGAGCTCCGAGGAGGCCTGCAACGAGTCTGCCGCGCCTTGCGACGTCGAGATCGCGGCCTGCGCCACGCCGGTGATGTTCTGGGCGATGTCCGCCGAGCCGGTCGCCGCCTCCGACACGTTGCGTCCCATCTCATTCGTGGTGGCGGTTTGTTCTTCGACGGCGCTGGCGATGGTGGTCTGAATCTCCGCGATCTTGTCGATGATCGTCGAGATCTGGCGAATGGCGTTGACCGCGCCGGTGGTATCCGCCTGAATCGCCTCGATCTTCTGGCTGATGTCTTCGGTGGCCTTCGCGGTCTCCTTCGCGAGCTCCTTGACCTCATTGGCGACGACCGCAAACCCCTTACCGGCCTCGCCGGCCCGCGCCGCTTCGATCGTCGCGTTCAGCGCCAGCAGGTTCGTCTGCTGCGCGATCGAGGTAATGACCTTGATCACCTTGCCAATCTCGGCGCTGGAGACACCCAGTTTGGCGACCGTGGCGTTGGTGTCCTGAGTGACCTTCACCGCACTCATCGCGACGCGCGACGCTTCCGCGGCATTCGTCGCGATCTCCCGGATGCTGGCACCCATCTCCTCAGTGCCCGTCGCGACGGTCGAGACATTGCGACTCACCTGCTCCGATGCCGCCGAGACGACGTTGGCCTGCGCACTCGTCTCCTCGGCCGCCGCACTCATCGCGTGGCTCGACGCGGTGAGCTCCTCGGCCGCC
>CANHJV010000025.1 GCA_947461225.1 Gemmatimonadota bacterium
CCGGAGAAGGTCGTGAATGCGCTCCGCATCATCACGTCCGATCCGAACGTGAAGTGCATTCTGTTCAACATCTTCGGCGGCATCACGCGCACCGATGACGTGGCCAATGGCATCGTCACGGCGACCAAGGCGAATCCGCTCAAGGTGCCCATCGTTATCCGTCTCACTGGCACCAACGAGGAGATCGCCGTGAAGATTCTGCAGGACAACGGCTTCTCGGCGTCGAACGACATGGATGCGGCCGTGCAGCGCGCGGTCGAACTCGCGACGAAGGGAGGTGCCGCGTGAGCATCTTCATCGACAACGATACGAAGCTGATCGTGCAGGGCATTACGGGCCGCGACGGCTCGTTCCATGCCAAGCAGATGATCGAGTACGGCACGAAGGTCGTCGCCGGCGTGACGCCGGGCAAGGGCGGCCAGACCTTCGAAGGCACCGTGCCCATTTTCGACACCGTGTACGACGCGGTGAAGGCCACGGGGGCGAACACGTCCGTCATCTACGTGCCGCCGATGTTCGCGGCCGACGCGATGATGGAGGCCGCGGCGGCGGGCGTGAAGCTCATCGTCTGCATCACCGAAGGCGTGCCCGTGCTGGACATGACCAAGGTGTACCCGTACGTCAAGGAACATGGCGCGCGTCTGATCGGCCCCAACTGCCCGGGGCTCATCACGCCCGGCCAGTCGAAGGTCGGCATCATTCCGGGCCGTATCTGCATGCCAGGCAACGTTGGCGTCGTGAGCCGCTCTGGTACGCTCACGTACGAAATCGTGAACCAGCTCACGAAGGCCGGCATCGGCCAGAGCTCCTGCGTTGGTATCGGTGGCGATCCGATCAACGGTACGAACTTCATCGATTGCCTCGCGGCATTCGAGGCGGATCCGCAGACGAAGGCCATCGCGATGATGGGCGAAATCGGTGGAACCGACGAGCAGGAAGCCGCCGCGTTCATCAAGGCGCACATGAAGAAGCCGGTCGTTGGCTTCATCGCCGGGCAGACCGCTCCGCCGGGCCGCCGTATGGGCCACGCCGGTGCGATCATCTCCGGGTCGGAAGGCACGGCTGCCGAGAAGATCGAGTCGTTCCTCGCGGCCGGGATGGGTGTTGCCCAGCGGCCGGTGGACTTCGTCGACTTGATCAAGGCGCGTCTGGCGTAATCGCACCGACACGCGGTGCAGGGGGCGGGGCGGATCACGATGGTCGTGATTCGCCCCGCTTTCTTTCGCCCTCCCCCTGCGTGGCGCCCACCCCCGCGCGCAGATTCTACCCATGCCTATCACGCCGCAACGCCTCGCCGACCTCTTCGTCGCCTCGCGCGTCGTCATGCCGCTGACGGTGGGCACGGTCGCCGATGCGGCGGAGGCGCTGTGCGTCTCGCTGGATGAGAGCGGGGCGCTCTCCAATGCCGACCTGCTGCGCGAGCGCATCGAAGAGGCACGTAGCGAAGACATCGTGGGGCTCGGCGACCGAGCCTTCGTGCTGCACTACCGAACCGACGCAGTACGCGACCTGGTGGTGGCGATCGGCGTCGCCCCGAAGGACGTCGTTCGCGTGCTCGACGACGAGGAACTGCAGCGGGCGCGCCTCGTGGTGCTGGTGTGTGCGCCACCACGGCAGATGGCGCGTCACCTGCAGGTGGTCAGTGCGCTCGTTCGGGTGTTCTCCAACCCGGCCAGCGTGGCGGCGGCGCTGGCGGTGGAGACCCCGGCCCAGCTCCTCGCCTTGCCCCAGTTGACCGGGAAGGAACTGCCGGCGCAACTCACCGTTCGGGAGCTGATGTCGGAGCGGCCACGGACCGTCGGCCCCGACGTTCCCCTCCGGAGCGCCGTGCTCGAGATGCTGCGGGCCGGCCTGGGCGGACTCCCGGTCGTCGACGAATCGAACCGGGTCATCGGCATGTTGAGTGAGCGTGAGCTCTTGCGAGATCTCCTGAGTCATTATCTTCCTCGCGCCGGGGGTGTGAACGCACCTCAGCCGCCAGCCGCGGCGCGGCGCACGGTGCGCGACATCATGACCCGTCAGGTCCTGTGTGTGGCGCCCGAGCAGCCGCTCGCCGAGGTGGCGTCCCTGATGCTCAACAAGGACGTCGACCGGGTTCCCGTCGTGAAGGATGACCGACTCGTCGGTTTCCTCACGCGCGGGGACATCGTTCGCAAATTGATCGGATCCTGACTCATGGCTGGTCGTCGCACTCTTACCATCGTCAAGCCGGACGCCTTCGCCAATGGCAAGGCCGGCCTCATCATCGCGCTGCTCGAGCAGTCGGGCTTCACCATCAAGGCGGCGCGCGTCATGCACCTCACCACCGCTCAGGCGGGTGAGTTCTATGGCGTGCATCGCGAACGCGGATTTTTCGGCGAGCTCGTGGAATTCATGACCAGCGGTCCGTGCATGCCGCTCGTGCTGGAACGCGACGATGCCGTAGCCACGCTGCGCACCGTGATCGGTGCCACCGACCCGGCCGAGGCGGCCGAGGGAACGGTGCGGAAGCTGTATGCGGAGTCGAAGGGCCGGAACGCCATTCACGCGTCCGATTCCGACGAGAATGCGGCGATCGAAGCGGCGTTCTTCTTCGCCGGCACGGACGTCCTCGCCGGCTGAGCGGACGGATCGCCTAACTTGCGGTCGGTGCGCTACTTGGACGTACCGGCCGGAGGAGAGAAAGGGAGCGGGAGCCCTTGTGTCTGAGGGGCTCCCGCTCTACGTTACACGGCTATGCTGTGCTTTGACATCAGGAGTCTGGAAGCCCGTGCCGAGGGTGTGGACGGATTGCTCGCCACATCAGATCCGGTGTGGGAGGCTGACGACACACGCCCGGCTGGTGCCGGAGTACACGTTACCGGCCGGCTTTCTGCTGCAGGTCACGGTCGCTTTTATCTGAGCGGCCGGCTGGAAGGGGCGGCCATCACAGAGTGCAGGCGTTGCCTGTCCGAAGTGACGGTCGCTGTATCGGAAGACGTTCATATGCTGTTCGCGGAGTCGGGTCTCGACGAGGCAGACGAGCAGGACGTTTTTCCGATCCCCGCTGGGGCGCGAGAGCTTGATATCCGTCCGGCGGTGCGCGAGGAATGGCTGTTGGCCGTTCCGGCGTTCGCGCTCTGTCGGGACGATTGTCAGGGCTTCTGCGCGACCTGTGGTGCCGATCGCAATACGGGAGCATGTCACTGTGCTCCATCAACTGATCCCCGTTGGGCCGGACTGCGCGATCTGCGTAGCTCCGACGCCTAAACGGTTCTTCTCGTCTCGAACGTTCAGGTCAGAGTCCCATGGCCGTACCGAAGCGCCGCACATCTAAGCGGCGGAAGCGCGCCCGCAACACCCACAAGGTCGCGCCCGCCATCGTCATTCAGTCGTGCCCGCAGTGCGGCACGATGAAGCGCCCGCACCGCGTGTGCAACGAGTGTGGGTTTTATGCGGGTGAGCAGCGGGTAACTGCGCAGGAAGCGTAAGCTTGGCGCGCATTGCCGTGGATGCCATGGGGGGTGACCTTGCCCCCCGGGCCCCCATCGCCGGCGCACTCCAAGCGCTTGGAGCGCTGCCCTCGCAGCATCGCATCGAACTCGTAGGACAAACCTCAGTCATCGAGGCGGAACTCGACGCGCTACTGCGCGGCGAGTTTGCCCCGTTGGCGCATGTCCGTGAACGAATTTCGATCGTTGAGGCGCCGGAGGTCATCGCCATGACCGACAAGCCGACCGTTGCCATTCGCGGCAAGACCAACAGTTCCATGGTGGTCGGCATCAAACGCGTCGCCGACGGGCATGCGCACGGCTTCGTCTCCGCCGGAAACACCGGCGCCCAGATGGCGGCGTCGTTCATGCACCTCAAGCTGCACGCCGGTCTCACGCGCCCGGCCATCGGCACGCTCTTTCCCACCGCGGTCGATCCGATCCTCGTGCTCGATTCGGGGGCGAACATGGATTGCTCGCCCGAGGAACTGGTGCAGTTCGCGCGGATCGGAACCGTCTACGCCCGCGCCTTGCTCGGACGTGAGAACCCGGCCGTCGGCTTGCTCTCGGTAGGCGAAGAAGCGGAGAAGGGCAACGCGGCTGTGAAGGACGCCCACCAGCGACTGCTTGCCTCCGGACTCAACTTCCTCGGCAACGTCGAGGGTCGCGACATTCCAAACGGGCGCTGCGATCGCGGGCCCATCGACGTCGTCGTGTGTGATGGCTTCACCGGCAACGTGTTGCTCAAGTTCTACGAGAGCATCGGGCCCATGCTGATCGGCATGGTGGCGAAGGTCGCGGGGCTCGATGCCCGCGAGATCGCCCGATCGCTGACACAGCTCGATGTCGACGAACAGGGCGGGGCGCCGCTCCTCGGTGTCCGAGGCGTCAGCATCATCTCGCATGGCAAGAGTTCGCCGCGCGCGATGGAGAATGCGATCCTGGTGGCCCTGCGCGCCTACGAGTCGGGCATGACCGACGAGATCGGTCGGCAGCTCACCGAATCCATGCCAACCACGTCCGGGAACGCCGCATGAAGCGTCCGATCGCCTACATCGCCGGGACAGGGCATGCGGTCCCGAAGAACATCATGACCAACGCCGATATCGCGGCGATGGGTCTCGAGACGAACGACGAGTGGATTGTCGATCGTACCGGCATCAAGCAGCGGCATATCGCGCGGGACGGCGAGACGCTGACGTCACTCTCGGCCGAGGCGTCGCGTATCGCCATGGCGCGTGCTGGCGTGCAGCCTGGCGAGATCGATGTCATCATTCTCGGAACAGCAACGCCCGACCACCTACTGCCCGCCACGGCGGTGGAGATCCAGACCGCCCTCGGGTGCACGCGAGCGGCCGCCTTCGACATCTCGGCGGCATGCTCCGGTTGGCTCTACAGCGCGATCATGGGTGAGTCGCTGATCGCGAGTGGCTCGGCCGATACGGTCCTCGTGATCGGCGCCGAGAAGCTCAGCACGATCGTCGATTGGACCGACCGCAATACCTGCATCCTGTTCGCGGATGGCGCCGGGGCGACCGTGCTGCGCCGCAATAAAGAACGGGGCGGTACGAAGGGCGTCCTCTCGTCCTTCATGCGATCCGATGGCGCGCTCACCGAACTGCTGTGGCGTCCGGCAGGTGGCGGGGCGGATCCGTTCTCGCCCGAAGTCTTCGAGCAGAAGCGGCACTACGTGCGCATGGCCGGCCGCGAAGTGTTCAAACATGCCGTGCGATCCATGGCGGAAGCCACCGATCGGGCGCTCGATAGCGCGCGTCTCACTGCCGCCGATGTTGATTTGCTGATCCCACATCAGGCCAACGTGCGTATCATCGAGGCCACCGCAAAGCATGCGGGCATCTCGATGGACAAGGTCTTCGTCAACGTCGATCGCTTTGGCAACACCTCTGCCGCCTCGATCCCGATCGCACTCAGCGATGCGGTCGAGCAGGGGCGTATCAAGGAAGGAACGACCGTGATGTTCGTGGCCTTCGGTGCCGGCTTCACATGGGGATCGCTGGTCGCTCGCTTCTGAGCCCCCGCAACCCCGACCTCGACATCCGGAACGACATGGAATACGTGCTGCTGCTGCCTGGGCAGGGGTCGCAGAAGGTGGGCATGGGCAAGGATCTCTTCGATGCCTTTCCCGCGGCCCGCGAAGTCTTTCAAGCTGTTGACGATGCGGTCGGCGCGTCCATTTCGACGCTCGCGTTCGATGGGCCGTCCGACGACCTCACGCGCACCTTGAACGCGCAGCCGGCCTTGCTGGCGCACAGCGCTGCCGTCTGGGCCGTGGTGCAGAGCGCGATCGGTTCCTCCGTTCGCGCGGCGGCGGGACACTCGCTTGGTGAGTTCTCCGCGTACCATGTCGCCGGCGCGGTCGACGTCTCGGGTGCCGCGCGCATTGTGCGCCGGCGCGGCACGTTGATGTACGAACAGGGCGTGGCGCGCCCAGGCGCCATGGCCGCGATTCTCGGCGTGCTCTCGTCGCCCATTGACGACATTTGCGTACAGGCCAGCGCTGAGCGCGGTCTCGTGGTACCGGCCAATTACAACAGCGACGAGCAGGTGGTGATCTCTGGTGAGGTGGCCGGTGTCGAGCGCGCCATGGAATTGGCCAAGGAGGCCGGCGCCAAGCGCTGTCTCCCGCTGCCGGTGAGCGGTGCGTTTCACTCGCCACTCATGGAGCCGGCGGTGGCCGGACTTCGGGAGGCCTTGCATGCGGAAGCATGGGCGCACCCGCGAGTTCCCGTCGTGGCCAACGTCAATGCGACGCCGGTGACGTCGGCCAGCGTTGCCTGTGAATTGCTGGTGCAACAGCTCACCGCGCCGGTCCAGTGGACCCGCGTCAGTCGCCTGCTGGTTGAGCAGTACCCCGAGGCCACGTTCATCGAGCTTGGCAGTGGGGCGGTGCTCACCGGCCTGTTGCGACGCTTGGCGCCGTCGGTAAAGACTCTTTCGTGCGGGACCGTCGCCGAGGTCGAGAAGCTACTCGTCCTCGCTGGCGAATCCGCGTAACGTTCGCGAACTCGAATTCCACGACGGTCTCATGAGCGGACTTCGCATCGACCTGACCGGGCGCGTGGCGCTGGTCACCGGATCGACCCGGGGCATCGGACGCGCAATCGCCGGTACCTTGGCTACGGCTGGGGCGCGCGTCGCGGTGACCGGTCGCGATCAGGCCCGCGCCGACGCCGCCGCGCAGGAAATCGCCGAGCAAACCGGGGTCGAGACGCGGGGCTACGCCGCCGACGTCTCAGAGACGGCTCAGGCCATCGCCCTGGTGGAGGCGGTCGAGAAGGATTTCGGCCAGCTCGACATCTTGGTCAACAACGCCGGCCTGACGCGGGACAATCTGCTCATCCGCCTGAAGGACGACGACTGGGACGCGGTGATCAACGCGAACCTGCGCGGGGCGTTTGCGACCTGCCGTGCCGCCTCGCGCGGCATGATGAAGCGTCGTTATGGCCGCATCATCAACGTGGCCAGCGTCGTCGGGCTGATCGGCAACAAGGGGCAGGCGAATTACGCGGCGAGCAAGGCTGGGTTGATCGGCATGACCAAGTCAATCGCCAAGGAGCTGGCGTCGCGGAACATTCTGGCCAACGTGGTGGCTCCCGGATTCATCGATACCGACATGACGGCGGCGATGACCCCTGAAGCCCGTAGTGCGCTGAGTGCGGGGATTCCGCTCGAGCGCCTCGGCAGCGGCGAGGACATTGCGAGCATGGTGGCTGTGCTCGCGTCAGACCTGACCAGTTATGTGACCGGTCAGGTGTTCGTGGTGGACGGCGGTATGGTCATGTAGGGTCGGCGTCCGACGGGGACGGACTTTGCGGTTCTTGCCGTCAAGCCCTCCCAGCGACGCCGCTGCTTGGCTAAGTTCCCCATTCTCAACTATTCCAACATCCCAGAGGATCGTTCCTATGTCGGATCACGCGTCGAAGATCAAGGATATCATCGAAAAGGAGCTCGGAGTGGAGCGCGAGAAGCTCACCCCCGAGGCGAGCTTCATCGAAGACCTCGGCGCCGACTCGCTCGACATCGTCGAACTGGTCATGGAGTTCGAGAAGGAATTCAACATCGACATCCCTGATGAAGATGCTGAGAAGCTCCGCACGGTGGGCGATGCGGTGTCCTACCTTGAGGCGAAGGTCGCGGGCTAATGCGGCGGCGGGTCGTCGTTACGGGGCTTGGTGCCGTTACGCCAGTCGGCAACGACGTGGCGACGACCTGGCAGTCTTTGCTCTCGGGAGTTTCCGGGGGCGCTGACATCACGAAGTTCGATGCGTCCAAGTATTCGGTGCGGTTCGCCTGTGAGGTCAAGCAATTCGACCCGCTCGCATGCATGGACCGCAAGGAAGCCAAGCGTGCGGACGTGTATGCGCAGTATGCCGTGGCGGCCTCCGTGCAAGCGGCGGCCGACGCGGGCATCGTGCCGGGGGCCATCGACCCGGAGATCATGGGCGTCATCATCGGCAGCGGCATCGGTGGTATTCGGAGTTTCGAAGACCAGCACGATGTCTACCGTACGTTGGGCCCCGGCAAGATCTCGCCGTTTTTCATCCCGATGTTCATCGGCGACATCGCCGCGGGCATCGTGTCCATGCGGCTGCAGGCGAAGGGGCCGAACTACGCCACCGTGTCCGCCTGCGCGTCGAGCGCACACGCGATCGGCGACGCCTTCCGGATCATCCAGTATGGCGATGCCGACGTCATGTTCGCCGGCGGATCGGAAGCCGCGGTCACGCCGATGTCGATCGGTGGGTTCGCGAACATGGGCGCGCTTTCTACCCGCAATGAGTCGCCGGCTACGGCTTCGCGACCGTTCGACAAGGATCGCGACGGGTTCGTGATGGGCGAGGGGTCCGGTGTGGTCGTGCTCGAGGAACTGGAGCATGCCCGTCGCCGAGGCGCGCGCATCTACGGCGAGATCGTGGGCTATCGTGCCACGGGTGATGCCTATCACCTCACGGGGCAGCCGGAGGCGCACGAAGGGCTCCAGCGCGCGATGCGAGGGGCGCTGAAGGACGGTGGTCTCGCGCCCACCGATGTCGATTATATCAACGCCCATGGCACGTCGACGCCGCTGAACGATCCGAACGAATCGAAAGGGATTCAGGCGGTGTTCGGCGACCACGCGCGCGTACTCAGCGTCAGCTCGACCAAGTCCGCCACCGGCCACATGCTCGGCGCCGCGGGCTCAGTGGAGTTCATCGCCTGTGCCTTGGCGATGCGTGATAGCATGGTTCCACCCACGATCAACTACTCGACTCCCGACCCCGAGTGCGTTCTCGATTACACGCCGAATGTGCCACGGGCGCGTGCGGTGAACGTCGCGATCTCGAACAGCTCTGGTTTCGGTGGTCACAATGTCTCGATCGCACTCCGACGGTGGCACGACTAGGCCCGTCGGGGCGTTCATCGAGGTGAAGATCTGCGCGAATGGTTCGCGCACTTGCCCGAGTACGCCCTGATGCCTGTCTCTATTCCGTTCGATCTCGATCGACTCCGTGATCCCGCGCTGCGCCCCATCGGGGAGAAGCTGCGCGCCGGTGAGCGGCTGTCCATCGCCGATGGTGTCACCCTGTTCCGTTCGCCGGATCTCCTCGGCGTAGGAGCGATGGCCGACGCGGCCAACCGTGCCCGTCACGGCGATCGCGTCACCTTCGCCTCGAATCAGCACATCAACCCGACCAACATCTGCGTCTTGCGCAAGACGTGCGTGTTCTGTGGGTATGCGCGATTGCCGAAGGAAGCAGGCGCGTATCGCTATAGCATCGAACAGGTGCTTGCCGAATCCGATCGCGCCGACGGGACCATCACCCGCGAGTTCCACATCGTCGGCGGCCTCGATATGGAGGCCGGCCTCGAGTACTACCAGACGATGTTTCGCGCGCTCAAGGCGCGGCACCCGCAGGTGCACATCAAGGCACTCACGGCCGTTGAGATCGCGCACATCGCGCGCATCGAGAAGATGAGTCGAGAAGACGTGTTGATCGCACTGCGCGAAGCCGGCCTCGACACACTACCCGGCGGTGGTGCGGAGACGTTCAGCGCCGCGGTGCGCGACGTGATCGCCGACAAGAAGCTCGGTGGAGCTGACTACATCGACGTGCATCGTACCGCGCACAAGCTCGGCATCCGGTCCAACTGCACGATGCTGTACGGACACGTCGAGACGCTCGAGGATCGCATGCAGCATCTCAACATGCTGCGTGAACTGCAGGATGAAACCGGCGGCTTCCTCGCCTACATCCCGCTGGCGTATCACCCCGACGACAACGAGCTCGGCAAGACGCTTGGGCGCGAAGGTACCGCCACGACTGGTTTCGACGATCTGCGGAATCTGGCCGTTGGCCGACTCTTTCTCGACAACTTCGAACACATCAAGTCGCACTGGATCATGGTGTCCACCCCGGTGTCGCAGATCTCGCTGCATTTCGGCGTGAACGACATTGAAGGCACGGTGGTCCGCGAGAAGATCTATCACGCCGTCGGCGCGCATACCCCACAGGGCATGACATTGCCGCAGCTCCTTGGCTTGATCCGGGGATCCGGCAAAGTGCCGGCAGAACGCGATTCATTCTACCGCGTGCTCCGCGAGTTCGCCCCCGACGAGACTGGCGCGATCGACGTATCGACCGAGCCGCTCGCTGGCGCGGTGGGCTGAGCGATATGCTGCGCGTTGGGCGTATCCCGTACATCAACTGCTTCCCCGTCTACGGCGCGATCGATCGTGGCATCGTGCCACTCGACGGGAGCCTGATCACGGGCATCCCCACGGCACTCAACCGGTTGATGGCCGACGGTGAGCTCGATGTCAGCGTTGTGTCCGCCGTCGAGTATGCGCGGGATGCGAAGCGCTACCTGTTGCTCCCCGAGCTCGGGATCACGAGCGACGGTCCGGTGCGCAGTGTCATGCTGTTCAGCAAGCGTCCTCCGTCGGAGCTTGGCGGACTCAAGGTGATTGTCAGCCGCAGCTCCATGACCTCGGTGGCGCTGCTCGAACTGTTGTTCGAGAATGTCTGGCGTTGTCGCCCTGAGTTTGTGCTAGGCGATGCCGAGCTGGCGGATGTCGCACGCTTCGAAGACGAACCGCACGAGGCGCGTCTGGTCATCGGCGACGCCGCACTCAAGCTGTTCGATCAGGCGAATCGTGGCGGATCGTGGGCCGATCGCTACCCGTTTCGTGAAGACCTCGGCGGCGCCTGGAAAGACTGGACGGGATTGCCATTCGTTTTCGCCGTCTGGGTCGCGCAGCGTCGCGCTCCGGTGCACGAGGCGCTGTCGGCGCATGCGTCGCTGATCGCCTCGCGCGATTGGGGACTCGCCCATCTCGATCAGCTGTCCGCGCAGGCGGCGCTGGCGACCGGCGTCTCGCGCCAGGCTTGTGCCGAGTACTTCTCCGGATTGGATTACCGTTTGTCGTACCCGCATCTCGCGGGCCTCACCGAATTCTTCCGTCGACTCGTCCTGGCTGGACGCGTGCCTGATGGCACGCTCGCCTTCCTGCCGGCCGCGTGATCGACTTCCTGTGTGCTGCCGGTCGCAAGAGAATCATCGATGCGTGACCTTCTCGATTTCTATACCAACGCTCCGCTGCTCGAACTCGGCATGGAAGCCGATCGCGTCCGCCAGGCGAAGCATCCCCACGGCGTCGTCACGTATATCGTCGACCGCAACATCAACTACACGAACGTCTGTGTTGCGGACTGTGGATTCTGCGCCTTCTACCGTCGTCCGAAACACGGGGAAGGGTATACCCTGTCGTTCGAACAGATCGGCGAGAAGATCGAGGAGACGAAAGCACTAGGCGGTGTGCAGATCCTGATCCAGGGCGGGCACAACCCGTACATCCCGTTCGAGTGGTATCTGGATCTGATGCGCTACATCAAGCAGCATCATCCGATTCACATCCACGGCTTCTCGCCGAGCGAAGTCGACTTCTTTGCCACGCGCTTCCGCATGGACGCGCGCGACGTGATCCGCGAGCTCAAGGCCGCGGGCCTCGATTCGATTCCCGGCGGCGGCGGCGAAATCCTCGTGCAGCGCGTCCGTGACATCGTGGCGCCCAAGAAGGCCGGCGCCGATCGCTGGCTCGAGATCATGGAGCTCGCGCACAACGAAGGCATGAAGACCTCGGTGACGATGATGTACGGCATCGGAGAAACACTCGCCGAGCGTATCGAGCACTTGCAGCGCGTGCGGGACTTGCAGGCGCGTACCGGTGGATTCACGGCGTTCATCACGTGGCCCTTGCAGCCGGAGAACACGCCGTCGATGTCGCATATGCCCAAGACCGACGCGGTCACCTATCTGCGCACGGTGGCGATGTCGCGCATCGTGCTCGATAACGTGCCCAATCTTCAGTCGAGCTGGGTAACGATGGGCATGAAGGTGGGGCAGATGGCGCTCAACTACGGCTGCAACGATTTCGGATCGTTGATGATCGAGGAGAACGTCGTGTCGGCCGCCAACACCACGCATCGCACGACCGTCGATGAGCTCGACCGACTGATCCGCGATGCCGGATTCACACCGGCGCGGCGCCGTCAGGATTACTCGCTCATCAGCGGTGGCCCGCAGGCGCACGCCACGGTGGCGGCGTGAGCGAGTCGCTACCGCTGCGGGTTGGCATTGGCTACGACTCGCACCGGTTCGGCGAGGGTGGCCCCATGCGACTGGGCGGCATCGATATTCCGGCCGACATGCATTGCGCCGGTCACTCCGACGGCGACGCGATCTGTCACGCTGTCACGGATGCGCTGCTTGGGGCGGCGGCGTTGGGCGACATCGGCGAGATGTTCCCCGACACGGATGCTGCCAACAAGGGCAAGGATTCCACGGTGATGTTGTCCGCGGCAGTCGCGCGGCTTCACCAGGCCGGCTGGCGCGTGGGCAATGTCGACATCACGGTGGTGACGCAACGTCCGAAGATCGGTCCCCATCGCGCGGCGATCCGCGCACGGCTCGCGGAGCTGCTCGACGTCACCGACCTCGACGTGTTCGTAAAGGGGAAGACGAACGAGTCGATGGGTTGGATCGGCCGGGAGGAAGGGCTGGCGGTCATAGTCACCGCGACCGTCCTGCCGCGCCGCTGAGCCGCGGTACATCCGCCGCGTCGTCTGCGGCATCGGCCATGCAGTGGATGGGGGTATGACCGATATTTTGACGTGGTTGTCGTCGCTCCCGGATCCACTGCTGTACGGAGCGCTGGCGCTCGCGGCGTTCGCCGAGAACATCTTTCCACCGTTGCCGGCGGACACCGTCATCGCCCTCGGGGCCTTTGTGGCAGCGCGTGGGAATGGCAGTGCGTTGGGCGTGTGGACGGCAACGATGCTGGGCAATATCGGCGGGGCCATGGTGATGTATGGGCTCGGACATCGTTACGGCCTGCCATGGCTGCTGCACCGGTTCCCGACGCTCTTCCCGGCTGGGGCCACTGAACGCGTGACCGCGCGTTTCAAGACGCAAGGCCTGTTCGCCGTAATCGTGAGCCGCTTCCTGCCTGGCGTGCGGGCTGTTGTTCCACCGATCGCCGGCGCCATGGACGTCGGCGCCGTCCGTGCCCTGATCGCGATGGCGTTGGCCTCCGGAGCGTGGTACGGTCTCGTGTGCGTCCTAGCTTTTCAAGCCGGCGCGAACGCAGACGCGTTGCTGGAGCGGATTGCCGGACAACAAAAAACCCTTGGACTGGGCGCGGCGGCCATGGTTCTCGTCGCCGTGGCCGTCATGTGGTGGCGGGCTCAGGGGCGTCGTCGGTGACCGCGCCGCTGCCGTCCCCCTCACCAGAAGAGCAGGCCCTGCGTCGCGGATTCCACCTCCTCGCGTTTGAGGACGCGCTCGCGCTCGAGGAAGGCGCGTCGCCTCGTACGATCGAAGCGTACCGCCGCGATGTCATTCGCTGCGCTGCGTTCATGCGGGAGCAGGGGATCACCCAAGCCACGGAGATCACGCCCGGCGCACTGCGTGAGTTTGTCTATCACCTGAAGGATCTCGGGCTCGCCGGCACGTCGATCCGTCGGAACATCTCGGCGCTGCGCACCTGGTTCCGCATCATGCTGGCCGAGGGACTGGTCACCCACGATCCAACGGAGCGACTCGATACGCCGGCGCGATTCCGCACGCTGCCCGAGGTGCTCAGCGTGGAGGAAGTGCTGAAGCTGCTGGCGGCTCCCGGTCTCGACGAGCGTCTCGCCTTTCGCGACCGTGCAATGCTCGAGCTGGCGTACGGCGCCGGCTTGCGCGTCTCCGAGTGGATCGGGCTCGCGCTCAAGGACGTATTGCTCGAAGAGGGCCTGGTGCGCGTGCTCGGCAAGGGCAGCAAGGAACGACTCGTTCCCATCGGCCGTTC
Organism: Gemmatimonadota bacterium; assembly: GCA_947461225.1. GTDB lineage: Bacteria > Gemmatimonadota > Gemmatimonadetes > Gemmatimonadales > Gemmatimonadaceae > Gemmatimonas. Next base: position 13,804 of record CANHJV010000025.1, read on the forward strand.
CGCGATCGGCGCGGTCGCGGTGTATGTGCGCGAGCTGCGCCCCGTGCTTGAGCGGGGGGAAGGGAAGGGTATCCTGTTCCTCAACGGGCAGGGGAAGCCGCTCACGCGGATGGGCGCGTGGAAGATCCTGCGGAAGTACGTCACGATGGCCGGAATCGAGAAACCCGTCTCGCCGCATACGCTGCGGCACTCATTCGCGACCCATCTGTTGGAAGGAGGCGCCGATCTCCGCGCGGTACAGGAGATGCTCGGTCACGCGGATATTGCCACCACGCAGATCTACACGCACGTGGATCGCGAGTATCTTCGAACGGTGCACCGCCAGTTCCACCCGCGTCCCTGATCTCGACGTCCATGCTGCTCGTCATCGACAATTACGATTCATTTACGTACAACCTCGTGCAGTACTTCGGCGAGCTCGGTGAAACGCTTGAGGTGCATCGGAACGACGCCCTCACGGTTGACCAAGTGGGCGACATGGCACCCAATGCCATCGTCGTATCCCCCGGGCCCTGCTCGCCGCGTGAGGCCGGGATCTCCGTTGACGTGATCCGCCGTTACGGTGGGGAGATTCCGTTGCTTGGTGTTTGCCTAGGACATCAGGCGATTGGCGAGGCGTACGGCGGTGTGGTCACGCGGGCCAGCCGAGTCATGCACGGCAAGATGTCACAGCTCGTGCACGACGGAACCGGACTGTTCGCCGGCATTCCGTCACCGTTCGGTGTCATGCGATACCACTCGCTGATTGTCGAACGTGCCACGCTGCCGGCCGAGTTGCAGGTGACGGCCGTCGCGGTCGATGACGCGAATGAAATCCAGGCCCTGCAGCATCGGACGCATCCCGTCTGGGGCGTCCAGTTTCATCCCGAGTCGATCCTCACCGAGTATGGTCGTGCGCTGCTGGTGAATTTCCTGGCGATGTCGCGCGGCTTCCACTCGGCGTCCGTCTAGGTCGCGTCGCTGGCGTCGTTGGCGGTCGGCGTGTGTTCGGTCGGTGCCTTCGGCGCGATCACCAGCGACAGCAGCACGCTGCCCATGAGTAACGTCCCCACAACGCCCAGCGAAGTGCCGATGCCGAGGGGCCAGATCTCGGACACGAGCATCTTCATGCCGACGAAGGCGAGCACCAGCGCCAAGCCATACTTCAGCAGGTGAAACTTGCCGATCACGCCGGCAAGCACGAAGTACATCGAGCGTAAGCCGAGAATGGCAAACACATTCGACGTGTACACGAGGAACGGATTCCGCGTTACGCCGAAAATGGCCGGAATCGAATCGACGGCGAAGACGACGTCGGTCGTTTCCACAAGGGCCAGTACCACGAACAACGGGGTGGCGACGAGCCTAGCGGCCTTGCCGTCGAGACGCTCGCGCACGAAGAAGCGCTCGCCGTGGAGCTTCGTGGTGATCGGAAGTAGGCGTCGGACGAGGCGGATGACCGGATTGGATTCCGGCTCGATCTCGCTGTCGCCGCCAAAGGCCATTTTGGCTCCCGTGAACACCAGGAAGGCGCCGAACAGGTAAATGATCCAGTGGAACTGGGCGATCAACACCGCGCCCGCCCCAATCATCGCCCCGCGCATACCGAGCGCTCCGATGATGCCCCAGAACAGGACGCGGTGCTGAAGCTCGGCGGGGACGCGAAAGTAGCCGAAGATCAGGATAAACACGAACAGGTTGTCCACCGACAGCGCCTGCTCGACCAGGTAGCCCGCGTAGAACTCCAGCATGGATTGGCGACCCATGGACGAGCCGATCCAGAGCCCGAAACCGACCGCCAGGGAAATCCAGACCGCACTCCACCCCAGCGCCTCGCGAACCGAGACCACGTGCGCCTTCCGGTTGAAGATGCCGAGGTCGATCGCCAGCAGGGCGAGCACCATTGCGTTGAACGCGATCCACCACCAGGTCGTCGGCATACAGGAAGCGAAAGGGGAAACGACGACCTGTTTGCCTTCAGGTGCCGAACTTCGTATCTTAACTGGCGTGAATTTTGCTGCAACCACGCCCCGTCCAACCGGACAATGTCAGTACTCGCGGTGATCCCGGCGCGCCTCGGCGCGACCCGTCTTCCCCGCAAACCGCTGCGCCTCCTCGCCGGCGAGCCGCTGATCGTCCGCGTGTACCAGCGCGTCCTCGCGCTGGGAATCGGTGACCACGTCGTCGTCGCGACCGACCATCCTGACGTCCTCGCCGCCTGCGAAGCGAGAGGCGTCCCGGTGGTCCTCACCCGCGACGACCATCCCAGCGGTACCGATCGTGTGGCTGAAGTCGCGGCCCGCCCTGAATTTGCGCACTTCAGCGTCATCCTGAACGTTCAGGGCGACGAACCATTCGTGTCACGTGAGGCCTTGGCTGGCGCGGTCGCGATCGTCACCGAAGGACTGGCGCCGATCGGAACGGCCGCCGTGCCCATTCCGGTCAGCGCGCTCTCCACACCCGACGTTGTGAAAGTTGTGCGTGGCGAGGACGGCCGTGCCCTCTATTTTTCACGAGCAGTTATTCCGTTTCTACGCGACCTGGCGGATGCCGGGGCGCAGCAGGCGCTGGCCCGCCAGCATGTTGGTGTGTACGCGTACACGCGCGATGCTCTGCAGTCCTGGGTTGGCTGGGCGCCGCATCCGCTGGAGCTTGTGGAACGTCTGGAGCAGCTGCGCCCGATGGCGCACGGTCTTGCGATTGGCGTGGCCGACGTGCCTGCTGCCGAGGGCGGTATCGACACGGAAGACGATCTCGAACGCGCGAACCTGCGCTGGAACACTGTGCTTTTGCATACGCAGTCGTGACGCACCTGACACGACCGCTCTTTTGTCCCACCTGCGCGAGAATCTGTTGATGACCACCAAGACCACGAACGCGAACCAGACGACGACCCCGAAGTACATCTTCGTGACCGGTGGCGTCGTGTCATCGCTGGGGAAGGGAATCGCTGCCGCGTCGCTTGGACGGTTGCTCGTCGAACGCGGGTTTCGCGTGACGATGATGAAGCTCGATCCGTATCTGAACGTCGATCCGGGAACGATGTCGCCATTCCAGCATGGCGAAGTGTTTGTAACGGATGACGGCGCCGAGACGGACCTCGATCTCGGGCACTACGAGCGCTTTCTCGACCGTCCGCTGTCACAGGCGAACAACATCACAACGGGTCGCATCTACTCGAATGTGATCACGAAGGAGCGCCGCGGTGAATACCTCGGCTCCACCGTACAGGTGATTCCGCACATCACCGACGAGATCAAGGGCGCGGTGAAGCGTATCGCGCCGGGCAACGACGTGGTGCTCGTGGAAGTGGGCGGGACGGTCGGCGACATCGAGTCGTTGCCGTTCCTCGAGGCGATCCGTCAGTTCCGTCGCGAAGTGGGCAAGGAGAACGCGCTGTTCGTACACCTCACGCTCGTGCCGTACATCGCGGCCGCGGGTGAAGTGAAGACGAAGCCCACGCAGCATTCGGTCCGCGAGCTCATGGAAATCGGTATTCAGCCGGACTTCCTGATCTGCCGCAGCGAGAAGCCGTTGCAGGATGATGTGAAGCGAAAAATCGCGCTGTTCTGCAACGTCGATTTCGGCGCCGTCATCGAGAGCCCCGACGTGCCGACGATTTACGAGATTCCGCTGTCGTTCGAGCAGCAGGGCTTTGCCGAGCGCGTGATGGAGCGGCTGCGGCTGACAGCGCCGACGCCTGATCTCACGAACTGGCGCACGATGGTACAGCACATCACCAACCCGCATGCGCGGGTGAAGATCTGTGTCGTCGGCAAGTATACCGACTACATCGATAGTTATAAGAGCGTGCAGGAGGCACTGATTCACGGCGGCATCGCGAATGATGTCGGCGTGGACCTGGCGTGGACGTCGAGTGACCTGTTTACATCGCCGGAGCGCGCGCGCGAAATTCTCTCGAACTTTCACGGATTGCTCGTGCCCGGTGGGTTCGGTGTCCGCGGGGTCGAGGGTATGGTTGAGGCGATTCGTGCGGCGCGTGAACTGGCGATTCCGTTCTTTGGGATCTGTCTTGGGATGCAGGTCGCCATTATCGAGTTTGCCCGCAACGTGCTCGGTCTCGACGACAGCCATTCGAGCGAGTTCGCCCCGGAGTGCAGCGATCCGGTGATCTCGCTGATGGATTCGCAGCGCGACGTGACCGACATGGGCGGCACGATGCGCCTGGGCGCCTATGCGTGCCGCTTGCAGCGCGGATCCAAGGCCGCCGAGGTGTATGGGCAGCCAGAAGTCAGCGAGCGGCATCGTCACCGCTATGAGGTGTCGAATCGGTACCGCGATACGCTGACCGAGCACGGGATGCGCCTCAGCGGTCTGTCTCCCGACGACTCGTTGGTGGAGATGATCGAACTCCCGTCGCACCCGTACTTTGTCGGCTGCCAGTTCCATCCGGAGTTGCAGTCGCGTCCACTGCGGCCGCATCCGCTCTTTGCGGGATTCGTGGCGGCGGCGGAGCGCTACCACCTCGCGCAGCAGCAAGCCGAGCAGCCGTCGTTGTCGCACGGAAACCAGTGACCAACGCCACCGTGCCGACGACCTCGTCGCTGTTTCCCCCGGATCGGCTTTTTCTCATCGCCGGCCCCTGCCAGCTCGAGGAGGACACGCTCAACCTGCGCGTCGCGGAGTCGCTGGCGCGATTGGCTGAGCATGTCCCTGGCGGCATCATCTTCAAGGCCAGCTTCGATAAGGCGAATCGCTCGAATGTCGACGGGGTGCGTGGACCGGGCCTCGAGGCGGGACTGGCCGCACTCGAGCGCGTCCGGGCGGCCTCAGGGTTGCCGATTCTGACCGATGTACACGAAGCCTCACAGTGCGCGATCGCCGCTGAGGTGGTGGACGTGTTGCAGATTCCCGCATTCCTCTGCCGTCAGACCGACCTGCTGTTGGCGGCCGGCGCGACGGGAAAAGCGGTGAACGTGAAGAAGGGCCAGTGGATGCATCCCGAAGGCATGCGCGGGGCGGTCCGAAAGGTGGAAGCTGGTGCGACGCTCGCGGCGGTCGAAGCCGGCGCGTTGGCCGTCACCGAACGCGGCACGTTTTTCGGCTACGGCGATCTGGTGGTGGACATGCGCAGTTTTGCGCGTCTGCGCGAGGCATGCGATGTCCCGGTGATCTTCGACGCGACGCATAGCGTACAGCGCCCGGGACAGGGCGCCGGCGGTACCAGCGGCGGCGCACGCGAATTCATCCCGCCGCTCACACTGGCCGCGATCGCCGCAGGGGCGCAGGGGCTGTTCATTGAGACGCATCCGGATCCAGACCACGCGCCGAGCGACGGGCCAAACATGCTTCGGCTGGATCAGCTGGGGGACCTCATGGCGCGCGTGGTCGACATCTGGGATCGCGTGCGTTCGTGATGGAGGCTGCCTCGCCGACCCCTATGGATGTGCTCCCGCCGCTCGTCATCGATGCGCCGCGCATTGAGCCGACACTCGCCCGACGCCTCCGTGTGGTGGGTCTCGATGTGGACGGGGTGCTGACCGATGGCGGTGTCTATCTCGGCTCGGCGAGGGCGGTTGGAGCCGACGTGCCGTTTGAGCTCAAGCGCTACGACATTCAGGATGGTCTCGGCATCCAGCTGCTCCGAGACTGCGGCCTCAAGGTGGTCATTATTACCGGCCGCGTGTCGGACAGTGTGGCGCAGCGGGCACGCGAGCTTCGCGTCGACGCCGTGGTGCAGGATCCGGAAGCGCGCAAGCTCAGCGCGCTGACGGCTATCGCCGACGGGTTCGGCTGCACGCTCGACGAGGTCGCGTTCGTCGGAGACGATCTACCAGACCTGCCCGTGCTCCGTCGCGTAGGACTTCCCGTTGCCGTTGGCAACGCGGTCGCCGAGGTCCGGTGTGCGGCGCATTTACAGTTGCGTGCGCACGGGGGACACGGTGCGGTGCGTGAGTTTGCGGAAACTCTGTTGCTCGCCCGTGGTGAGTGGATGGACGCCGTGGAACGCTACGTGGCCAGTCGCAGCGTTCCGGCGACCACGGCTCAGTCCCCGCGTGAGGACGCGCCGGTATGAGTGCTGACCGAATCATCGAGCGCGGTCGCCGCGTCTTGAATCTCGAGGCGGCCGCTTTGGCGGACGTTGAGCAGGCGCTCGGCGAGGACTTCGCACGTGCCGTTCAGTTGTTGGCCGGCTGTCGTGGGCGGGTAATCATCGCCGGTGTCGGCAAGTCCGGCCTCGTCGGCCGAAAGATGGCCGCCACGTTCACGTCGACTGGCTCGCCCGCGATGTTCCTGCATCCGGTGGAGAGTGTGCACGGTGACCTCGGGATCGTTGGCCAGGACGACGTCGCCATTTTGATCTCGAAGAGCGGCGAGAGTCAGGAGTTGCTGGGGCTGATCGACGCGCTCTCGCGACTGGGGGTGCGTATGATCGCGATGACGGCCGGCCGTTCGTCGCGCTTGTCGCGGCACGCCGACGTGACGCTGGATCTGGGCGTACGTGAGGAAGCGTGCCCGCATGATCTCGCGCCGACCACCAGCACCACCGTCACGATGGCGCTTGGCGATGCCTTAGCCGTGGCTCTGATGGAAGAGAAGGGGTTTCGCGCCGAGGACTTCGCCCGGTTTCATCCGGGTGGATCACTCGGACGGCGGTTGCTCACTCGGGTCAGCGACGTCATGGTGTCGGCGGATCTGCCGGTGCTCGACCGCGCCGCGACCATGCGACAGGCCATCGTCTTGCTGGCACAGCGACGTGGCATTGCCGTCGTTGTGGAACATCATCGGGTGTTGGGGGTCGTCACCGCAGGTGACCTGACGCGTTTGCTGGAGCGTTATTCAGAGGTGTTGTCCGTGCCCGTCGCGTCGGTGATGACCACCACGCCACGAATGGCGCACGATCATGAACTGGGGAGTGCTGTTGTGCACCGTATGGAAACGCATGGCATCATGGCGATGCCCGTGCTGAATGAGCAGGAGCATCTCGTCGGAATCGTGCATTTGCACGACCTGATGCGTGCGGGCGCGTCATGAACTGGCGTGTCATTGCGGTGCCGGTCCTCGCGTGCCTGGCCTTGACGGCCGCCGCCTGTCCGAAGACCAAAGGCAAGACGCAGGTCAAGGCAAAGGCCGCGAAATCGGCCATTCCTGACTCGGCGGACCAGATCATCTTCGGCTTTCGCACCTTCCTGACGGATCAAGGCATTTCGAAGGGGGTGCTCCTGGCTGACACCGCCTTGTCGTATGACGATGCCACGCGGATGGAGCTCCGTCGGGTGAACGTCACGTTTTACACGTCGGTGGGTATCAGGGATGGCGTGCTCACCGCTAAGGCGGGCACGTACAACATGCGACTCTCCCGCCTGGACGCGCGCGGTGACGTTGTTGTGGTTCGTGGCGATGGCAAGCGCTTAACCTCGCAGCAGCTGGTCTATGATCAGGTCCGCAACCAGATCTTCACCGACAGTACGTTTATCCTGAACGAGCCGTCACGCACCTTCACGGGCCTCGGATTCGAGTCTGATCCGCAGCTCACCAGGTTCCGCTGTATCCGCAACTGCAAGGGCCTTGCGCCCGTCAAGATTCCCACCAAGTAACGCGTGACTCTTCGCTGCTCGCGCCTTCGCGCCTTCGCGCTGCTCGGCACGGTTTCGGTGCTGGCGATCTTCGCCGGGTGCCGAGGCGCGCGCCGTGGCGCGACGTCGACCGCACCCGCCACCACGGTGGCGCTGACCGATAGTACGATCCTGGCCAAGGCACGGGCGGATTCCATGCGGGCCAGCTCAGTGCGGGCCGACTCGGTCAAGGCCGACTCGGTCAAGGCCGACTCGGTCAAGGCCGACTCGGTGCGGGCCGACTCGATCGCGGGGCGGGCGACGGCGGCGGGCAAGGATAGCGCCGCGAGACGCGACAGCCCTGCGCTTGAAAAAGCTCGTCAGGATAGCGTGGTGGCAGCCAAGCCACGTCCCACCAAGAAGGCCGCGTCGTCCCCCGCCACGCGAAACTGCGTGTTGGACTTTGCCGACAGCCCGCCGGAGACCCGGCTGTTGTATTCGCGGCTTCCCGACAGTACCGCGAACACGTTCATTGGCGGCGGGTTCGTTGGCCGTTGTCAAGGCGAGAACAACCGCATCAGTGCCGACAGTGCGGAGCAGTTCGAGTCCGCCGGCATCGTCAACATGTACGGCAACGTCGTGTACGAGGAGCCGAATAAGCTGCGGGTGACGGCGGCGCACGCGACGTACTTCACGCGGGAAGGCCGCCTCTTCGCCGACGGCAACGTCGTCGCGACCCAACTCGCCTCGGCAAGCACGTTCAGCGGGCCGAACATTGAGTACTACCGGATCATGCCCGGTCGTCCGGTGGCGAGACTGGTGGCGCCGAACCGACCCACCGCCCGACTTATTGAGAAGGACAGCACCGGCAAGCTGGGGCAGCCGACGGTTGTTACAGCCGATCGATTTGAAGATGTCGGCGACACCCTCGTGCTCGGCTGGGGCGACGTGATCATTACCCGGGAGAAGATCATCGGGCGTTCTGATTCGCTGGCGTTCAACAAGACGACCCAGTTGGCGCGGCTGGTGCGCGCCGCTCGCATTCGGAGCGTGGATACGTCGCAGGCGTTTACGCTGAACGGTGATACGATCGACCTGTTCACCACCGACAAGAAGCTCGATCGGGTCTTCGCGCTGCACAGTGCGACGGCGACGAACAAGGACTTGGTAATCAACGCGGAACGCATCGATCTTCGACTGAAGGAGCAGAAGATCGATGAAGCGTACGCCTTCGGAACAGGCCGCGCGCGAGCGAAAACGCCGCAACAGGACGTCGAGGCGGACTCGATGCGTATCGTACTCACCAACCAGCGTCCGCGCGAGGTGCGCGCGATCGGCGGGGCGGTGGCGAAGGGCGTCGCGGACACACTCAAGATTAAATCGGCCGATCGCGACATGCTGCGTGGCGATAGTCTCTTCGCCTACTTCGACACCACCCAACTGTCTGCGGACACGAGTAAGCAGACGCGAATCAAGGAGATTCGCGCCTTCGGTAACGCCAGTTCGCTCTTTCAGGTCGCCTCGAAGAAGGGACCGAGCGCACCACCAGCGCTGAACTACGTGCGCGGTCAACGCATCTTCGTCCAGTTCGACACGGGCTCCGTACGGGATGTTCGAGTAGATTCCTCTGCATCCGGTCTGTATCTCGAACCGGCTCCGGACAGTCTGTCTGACAGTACTGCCAAGAAGCCGCCGACCAACAAGCCGCCGGCCAAGAAGCCGCCGGCCGCCCCGAGCACCCCGCTTCCGGAGCCTCCGGCTCCGTTGTTCGCCCCACTGGCCGCCGCCGTCGTCACTCTCTCTCGCCGACCGACATGACCGATTCCGCTTCGCCCACGCTGAATTCGCTTGAGGAGACCCTCGCGCTGGTCGATCGCGTCGTGCACGGCGATCGCTCGATGGCGTTGGCCCTTGGCGCGGTCATCGACGCGGCGGACGTCCACGGATCGGCAGTGCTGCATGCCATCGCCAGCCGTTACATCGAGCAGCATACCGACGGCGCGCGGCTACCGCTGGACGAAGTCCGCGCGCATCTGGCGGCGGCGGTCTTGCCGCGGCTGGCGGCGGGTGGCGTGGTCGAGATCCCGGAGCATGGCCTTCCGTCGCCGGAAACCACGGTGCAAGTCGCACCGCCACTCTGGGCGGCGCTCCAAGTGCATCGCGCCGATGTCGTCCGTCGACTCCAGGGTACCGACGAGTCCCCTCGCGTGGGGCACATGCCAACGCCCACGATCGGTCTACCGGTCACGGGGCAATCGGTGCTGAGCGCCGAGGGGCTGGTGAAGGCGTACCGAGGCCGTCGCGTCGTGAACGATGTCGCGCTGAACGTCGCGCAAGGCGAGATCGTCGGCTTGCTTGGGCCGAACGGCGCGGGCAAAACGACGACGTTCTATATGCTGGTCGGCCTCATCGAGCCGCAGTCAGGCCGCATCAAGCTCGATGGGCAGGACATTTCCGGCATGCCGATGTATCAGCGGGCACGCCAAGGTATCGGCTACCTGTCGCAGGAGCCCTCCATCTTCCGGAAGCTGACGGTCGAGCAGAACATCCTGGCGATTCTTGAAACGCTCCCGCTGTCCGCGGCGGAGCGGAAGGAACGCCTCGAAACGCTGCTTGATGAACTCAGTATCAAGCATCTCCGTAACAGCCGGGCCTTCCAGCTTTCGGGTGGTGAGCGCCGTCGACTGGAGATTACGCGCGCCTTGGTGACGCAGCCGAAGTTCATGATGCTCGATGAGCCGTTCGCCGGGGTCGATCCGATCGCGGTGCACGACATCCAGACCATCGTGGCGGGGCTCCGCCACCGGGGGATCGGCGTACTCATCAGTGATCACAATGTCGAGCAGACGCTGGACATTGTGGACCGCGCGTACATCATGTTCGATGGGCAAGTCAAAGTGTCTGGCACTGTTCGTGAACTGGTGTTCGACGATACCGTTGCCGAGATCTACTTGGGGCCGACGCTCACTGCGCGTCTCCGCGCTCGCTTCGCTGAAGCTGATGAAGAGGTGGTGACGTAATGAGGCCAGGTCTCCAACAGAGCACCGGACTCCGGCAAGAGCTGAAAGTCAATCCGCGCCTGTATCAGGCGATGGATTTGCTGTACATGCCTTTGCTCGATCTACAACAGCATCTCAAGCAGGAACTCCTCACCAATCCATTTCTCGATCTGGTCGAGCCAGATGACGAGGACGAGGATTCCGCCGACGCGGACGAAGTGCCGGAAGCGCAGGATCTCGCCGAGCCAGAGACGGCGGTCGAGGCTGAGCCAGAGCGGACCGGCGACGACGAGGTCGATTGGGAAGCGGTGCTACTCGACGGCTTCGAGACCGGTGGTCAGCGGGAAGAGCATGAGCAGCGCGAGTGGTACGAGCCGGTCACGGTCGATACGAAGCATCTGTCCGACCACCTCACCGAACAGTTGGCATTGATCGAGATGTTACCCCGCGAAGCGATTCTCGCGGACGAGTTCGTCGGCAACATTTCCGACGACGGGTACCTCGCGTGTCCCATCGAGGAAATTCAGCGTGGGGTGAACGAGTGGCTCGCCGCCGAAGCAGAGGAGCGTGACGCGGATGTGTCCCCCTTCAGCGACGCCGAAATGCAGGCCATGCTCACGATCATTCAGGAGCTCGATCCTCCTGGAGTCGGAGCTCGCGATCTTCGCGAATGCCTGCTGTTGCAGCTGCGAGCCGCCGGACATCGGGATTCGATGGCATATCGGCTCGTCGAGGAATCCTTCGAGGAGCTCATCTCGCACCGTTGGAGTGAGCTGTCGAAGCGCTTCGGGATCAGCGCGCAGGACGTGCAGAGCGCGGCCGATGAGATCGCCAAGCTCGATCCGAAGCCGGGCCTGCGTTACAGTGCTGGCGGCGACAACTACATCATTCCCGATCTCGTCGTCGACAAGATCGATCAGGCCTATCACATCTTCCTGAACGACGGGAATCTGCCACGGCTCAAGTTGTCGCGAGCGTATCAAGAGATCGCCCGCGACAAGAAGAAGTTCGATACCGAGAGCAAGGACTTCATCGCCAGCAAGCTGAATTCGGCGAACTGGATGATTCAGGCCATCGAGCAGCGTCGCCAGACGATGCTGAAGGTTATGCACTACATCGTCGATCGGCAGCGTGACTTCTTCGAGCGTGGGGTTCAGGCGCTGCGGCCGCTCACACTTCGTGAAGTGGCCGAAGCCGTGGGCATGCACGAGTCCACCGTCAGTCGCGTCACCAACGAGAAGTTCGTGCAGACGCCGCGTGGCGTGCTGCCACTCAAGTTTTTCTTCTCATCGGGACTCGCCACCAGCGATGGTGATGACGTGTCCGCACGCGGCATCAAAGACCAGATCCAGAAGCTGGTGTCGGGGGAAGACACCAAGAATCCGCTCACCGATCAAGCGATCGTGGAGATCCTGCAGCAGACGGGTGTGCAGATTGCGCGTCGTACGGTCGCCAAGTACCGTGACCAACTCGGTGTGCTGCCCGCCCGTATGCGAAAGCGCGTCTGACCCGCGCGCGCGACTGAACGCGACTTTACCTTTCTCCGAATGGCCGTCTCCGCTCGTCCGCTCCGGCGCGTCTCCCGTACAACGTCTGCACATGGTGTAGACGTCAGTGTCCTCGTGCCCGCGAAGGACGAGGCGGGCAACCTCGCCCTCTTCCTTGAGCTGTGCGAGGCCACGTTCCGCAACGAGCCGGCCCGCTACGAAGTCGTGGTCGTCGACGATGGCTCGACCGACGGAAGCTGGGCGCTCCTGCAAGAACTCCGGTCGCGGTATCCCTTCCTGCGACCGGTGCGCCACCGCGCCCAACGTGGCATCGCCGAGGCGCTACGCACCGGATATCTCCAGTCGCATGGGCGCGTGCTGGTGTTTTACCCCGCTGACCTGCAATTCAAGCCCGAGGATATCCCGCGGCTGGTGAACCCGATTCTGGCCGGTGAGTCGGACATGGTCACGGGATACAAGCAGGGCAAGTACGAGAAGGCCTTCGTTTCGGGTATCTATAACAAGCTCAGTCGTACGCTGTTTCATGTACCCGTGCGCGATCTGAACAACGTGAAGGCGTACCGCCGGGAGATCATGGCGGCGCTCCCCATGCGACCGGATTTCCACCGGTATATGATCGTCATGGCAGCGTCGCAGGGCTTCACGGTCACGGAAGTGCCGGTGCCGCTCTACGCGCGCCACTCCGGTCGGTCGAAGTTCGGCTTATCGCGTATTCCCATCGGCGTGCTCGACATGCTCGCCGTGTGGTTCGAACTCAAGTTCGGGCAGAAGCCGTTATTGGCGTTCGGCATGCTCGGCGTGGCGCTCTTCGCCGTCGGGGTGCTCTCCGGACTCGGAGCGCTCATCTGGCTCGCGATCACGGGACACGGGCAGCGCTGGGTGTGGACCGTCATCCAGACGTGCCTCATGCTCGGCTCGATCTTCTTCGCCACCGGACTCTTGGGCGAGCAGATCGCGCAGCAGCGATCCGAAGTGCGTGAGCTACGTCGAGAGCTCGACGACCTGGCCAGTGCGCAGCACGACGAGGATGCCGACGAGGTCGCGCGCAGCGTGACCGCCGGCCCCGATCGCGACCACCGCTGACGGTCGGCGCTCCGGTGCCCCGCGCCTTGCGCGTGCTCTTCGTGACCCACAATGTGCCGCGCTTTGTGGGTGACGCCGCCGGTTCGTTTGTCCTTCGGCTCGCCGTCGCGCTACAGTCTGCCGGTGCGCACGTCGATGTCATCGCACCAGCGGCGCCAGGCCTTGCGGACGTCGAAACACTGGAAGGGATTCGTATTCAGCGTGTGCGCTATGCGAGCGACGCGCGCATGACGCTGGCCTATGCTGGGAACATGGCGGAGCAGGTGATGTCCTCGTGGGGTGGAAAGCTCGCCCTGCTGGGGATGCTCCGCGCCATCCGGCGCGCCGTTCGCGACCGGGTCGATGCCGCGGCGCAGGCTGGCGAGACGTACGACATTGTGCACGCGCATTGGTGGTTCCCCGCCGGGCTTTCGCTCTGGCGCTCGCGCCGCGCGGGCGACCCACCGCTGGTGATCACGATGCACGGCTCCGATGTGCGCCTCGCGCAGCGCACCGCTCCGACGCACGCGGTCATGCGCGCGGTGCTTGGCGAGGCCGCGATCTGCACGGCCGTCTCGGGATGGCTGGCGGATACAGCGGGCAGGATTGCGCCGGATATCACGGTGGCCGTGTCGCCCATGCCGGTGGATGCGCGACACTTTGCTCCCCCCGCGGTGTCGGCAACGGGGGCCGCCGCACCGCGAAGCGGGATTCTGTTCGTGGGCCGACTGAACGCGCAGAAGGGTCTCGCCGATCTGCTCGACGCCATGGTGACTCCGGCGATGCGTGCGCACGACGCCCAGGGCATTGGCCAGGCGACGATGCTCGATGTCGTCGGTGACGGACCAGAGCGCGAGGCGTTGATGGCGCGTGCCGCCAGTCTTGGACTGGCGGCACGCGTGCGGTGGTATGGTCCGCTTCCGCAGCCCGCCTTGGTCCCGCTGTACCAAGGGGCGCGCGTACTGGCGATGCCCTCGCGTGAGGAGGGCCTCGGGCTCGTGGCGGTTGAAGCGCAGCTCTGCGGCACGCCCGTCGTAGCCTATGCGGACGGTGGTCTGATCGATGTCGTACGCCCTGACCACGGCGGAACACTGGTGACGGTTGGGGACACGCGTGCGCTTGGGGAGGCCCTTGCCCGTTTGCTCGCCGATGAGACGACCGCACAGCAGCGGGGCACGGCTGCGCGCGACAATATGCTCGACCGATTTTCGCCCGACGCCGTCGCCGGTCGATATCTCACGCACTATCGGCAGGCCGTGCGGTGAATACTCGGGCGACATGGCGTGAGCGTGGTCTCTGGCATCATCCAGCGATCAAGTTCGGGCTCCTGCTGCTCACGGGCATCTTCATCGCATGGGCGATTCGCGGACAGTGGGCCGACATGCGCGCGTCGGCACGTGAGGTGCACGTCGAGTGGCGATGGATCGCAGCGGCGAGCGCGTCCGTGCTCGCGGTGTACGGGCTACTGATTCAGAGTTGGCGCGTGTTGCTGCGCGGATGGGGTGGGGAGCTCACGTATCCGGTGGCGGTACGGATTTGGACCATCGCCAATCTCGGTCGTTGGATTCCCGGCAAGGTCTGGTCGGTGGGGGCGTTGAGTGTGCTCGCCGCGCGTGAGGGCGTTTCGGGGACCGCCGCCGCCGGTGCGGCCGTACTCGGAACACTGCTGAATATCGGTGCCGGGTTTGGCGTCGCCGTGATCATGGGCGCCGAAGGGCTTGACACGGTATATCCCGGGTTTCGACTGGGGGCGTGGGTTGCCACCGCCATCTTCGTGGTCGGCGTCTTGGTGCTCCCGCGTCTGCTGCCGCCGGTCCTCGCCTGGCTTGCCGCGAAGCGAGGTACGCCAGTGGCCGGCAGGCACCTGGCGGCAAGCACACTCTGGGCTTCAGCGGCGATGAACGTGATGTCGTGGCTGGGGTATGGGTTGGCGTTTGCGTTGTTCTCGCGCGGTGTCACCCCCAGCATCGGGATCGATCCGGCCCTGTTCATCGCAGTGTTTACCGCATCGTACCTCATCGGATACCTGGTGCTGTTCTCCCCCGGGGGACTGGGATTCCGCGAGGCGGCACTGACCGTGTTTCTGGTGGGCGTGGGCGCCGCGGGGCAGGGGGACGCGGTTATTCTCGGCGTCACGTCGCGAGTCTGGTTAACGGTGCTTGAAGTCCTGCCAGGGCTGATCAGCCTCCTCGTCCTCCCCGCATCGCAGCGCGCGGCGCTACAGCACGCGGAATGAGCGGTTCCGCGTAGCACGTGCATACCGATCTCCCTCCCGCCTCCTCGATGGCTCGCTCTGACGCCACGAATGCAGCGCCGCCGGCACCACGCTTCCCGCTGGCCTGGGCGGCGATCGTCTGCGCTGCCGCGACGATGCTGCTGGCGTGGCCAGCACTCGGTGGCGCCTTTCTCGTGAATCCGAATTCGGATCAGTACATCGCCGGCTACTCCTTCCGGGAGTTCGCCGCGCGTGCGCTGCGGGACGGACAGGGATTCCCGCAATGGAATCCGTACCAGTTCGGCGGCATGCCGTACATCGCGGCCATGCACGGCGACATTTTCTACCCGACGTTCCTGCTGCGGATGGTACTGCCAACCGACATCGCGATGACGTGGGGATTCGTGCTCCATATCTTCCTAGCCGGCATCTTCACCGTCGGATTCCTTCGGGCGGCCGGTGTGCGGCTCCAGAGCGCGATCGTGGGCGGCGTGGCATATCTGCTCAGCGGGGCTGTCGCGTCGTACCCGTCGCCGGGACACGACGGCAAGCTGTTTGTCAGCGCGCTGCTACCCGCTGCCCTCTGGGCCCTGGTTCGCGGGATGCGCGATGGCCGTCGCGGCGCCTGGGGGCTGCTCGCATTAGTTGTTGGCTTGGCGGTGCTCTCGCCACATCCGCAACTCCTGCAGTACCTGTTGCTCACGTGCGGGGCCTACACCCTCTTCCTCGCGCTGCGTCCGCGGAGTTTGGCTTCAGAGTCCCCGATATCCGCCCGCGAGGCGAATCCATCACGATCGTTGCCGCGGCTCGCCCTCGCGCTCGGTGCGGTGGTCCTTGGTGCCGTCATGGGCGCGGTCCAGTATCTCCCCGTTCAGCAATACATATCTTGGTCGCCTCGGGCCGGCGGCAAGGGCTACGACTACGCCACGAGTTTTTCGTTTCCCCTCGAGGAAACGATCAACATGTATCTCCCGCAGTTCTCGGGAATCCTCGACCACTACTGGGGTCGGAACGGCATCCATTTCCACAGTGAGTATATCGGCGCGTCCGTCCTCGTACTGGCGCTCTTTGCGTTCGGCGGAGGACTCATAAATCGGCATCGTTCGCACGCCTGGTTCTGGCTTGGCGTGCTGATGGTATCGCTCCTGTGGGCTTGGGGCGGCAACACGCCGTTCTACCAACTGGTGTATGCGGTCGTTCCGGGCTCCACGTTCTTCCGAGCACCGAGCACCATCCTATACGTGAGTGCCTTTGCCTGCGCCGTGCTTGCCGCATTCGGCGCGGAGCGGGTGATCGCGGGGAAGGGGACCACCCGTTACGCGATGGGCTGGACAAGCTTCGCGTTTCTGGTGGGGCTACTCGCCACGTCGGGAGCCTTTACGAACCTCGCGATGTCGATCCTCGGCGACGGACGCGGAGACCTGATCGAGGCGAATGCCTCCAGCGTCGTCTTCGGCGCTTGGAGGTCGGCCGTTGCCGTTCTGGCGCTGGTCGGGGTCATGCTGGCCGTAGCGCGTGGTGCAGTGAATGCAGCGCCGGCCGGTTGGATGCTCGCGGCTGTGGTCGCACTCGACCTGTGGAGTGTGGAGCGAGCCTACTGGACCTTTTCGGCCCGAGCGGACCAGCTGTACGCGGAAGATGACATCATCCGCTTTCTCAAGTCGCAATCGGAGCCGGGCCGAGTGATCGCGCTGCCGCTCGGCGACAACATGGCACCCCACGATCCGTTTGTCCTTGGCGACGCCCTCATGCACCACGGAATCCGTGGCGTCCTCGGCTACCATGGGAACGAGCTCGGGCGATACCAGGAACTCTACGGGAAGAGCGAAGGATTCCAATCGATCGCCAATCCGAACTTCTGGTCCCTGACCAACGCGCGGTACTTCTACACCAACACCCCTGTATTGCCGTTTCAGGGAGCGAAGTTAGCCGCCGGGCCCGTTCGTAACGCGGCGGGCACCATGACCTATTTGTACGAGCTGCCCGGCGATCACCCGGCGGCTTGGATTACGCCCCTCATCGTGACACTCGACGATCCGACGACCAAAGCGACGGTGCTCAACCCGTTGTTCGATGTGAAGCGGGTGGCGATCTTTTCTACGGCCTCGAGCATCGAAGCCAGACCGGTCAACTCTCCGTTACCCGAGCACGTTCCGTTCGGCATCGAAGTGACGAAGTATCAAGCCGGGGCGATCGATATCACACTCGACGAACCGGCGCCATCTGGCAGCGCGTTGGTTGTCTCCGAAAACTTTTATCCTGGTTGGACCGCGCGAGTGGACGGAAAGCCAGCCACCATCGCCAGGGCCGACTATTCACTTATCGGCGTCGAGCTCCCCACGGGTGCGACGTCCGTGCAGCTCCGCTTCGACAGCGCACCATATCACACGGGGAAGTTGTTGACTGTACTGGCACTTGGCGCGGCGTTGCTCTGGTGGATTATCGGGTTCGCGCTCGACCGAAAGGCCGTATCTAAGGCCGCCCTTCACGCCGCGTGAGGCGAACGACGTGACCAGAATTCCGACTCCGGCCCGCGGTTCGCTCGCGCTGGGCGAGCGAGCCCTTGTGATCGTTCCGACATACAACGAAAGCGAAAACGTCACCCGTATCGTCCCGCTCATCCTTGCTCAGGATTCGCGGCTCGATGTCTTGGTGGTCGATGACAATTCGCCTGACGGCACCGGACGGCTCGCCGACGAGCTGGCCGCCGCCGATCCACGTGTCCATGTGCTACATCGCGCGGGCAAGGAAGGCCTCGGCAGGGCCTACCTGGCGGGGTTCAAGTGGGCGCTCGAGCGCGAGTACGCGTTCATCTTCGAGATGGACGCCGACTTCTCGCACGATCCTGGCCATTTGCCTGAGTTTCTGGCCGCGATTCGCGACACGGATCTGGTTCTCGGTTCGCGGTACCGCGACGGCAAGGTGACCGTCGTGAATTGGCCGATGACGCGCCTCATGCTGTCGTACGGTGCCAACATCTATGCGCGCGCGGTTACGGGACTTCACTTGGGCGATGCGACCGGCGGCTTCAAATGCTTCCGCCGAGAAGTGTTGACGGCGATCCCGCTCGACAAGGTGCGGTCGAACGGATACGCCTTTCAGATCGAGATGAGCTTCCGGGCGTGGAAGCGCGGATTTCGCATCGCAGAGATTCCGATCGTGTTCCACGATCGCACCGAAGGAGAATCGAAGATGTCCAAACGGATCGTGCGCGAGGCGATCTGGATGGTGTGGCGGCTGCGATGGTGGGCCATCACAGGGAATGTCTAATGTCAGCACGCTCGGCGCTCCACGGGATCCCGTTCGCCAAGATGACGGGCTCAGGCAATGACTTCGTGTTCTTCGACGGCCGTCACGTTTCGCTCGAGCGTGTGACATCACCTGAGGTCGTGCAGTCTATCTGCAATCGACACAATGGTATAGGAGCTGACGGGATCGTCGTGCTCGAGTCGGCGCGCCCGAGTGCGGATGTGAGAATCCACTACTTCAACAGCGACGGAACACCAGCCGATCTCTGCGGGAACGCCACGCTCTGCTCAACGGCCATGTCCGCGATACTCGGTTTGGCGGATGCGTCCGGGATGACGCTGACGACGCCGGCTGGGCTGATCGCCAGTCGAATGATGGAAGGCCTTCCGGAGATCGACCTGCAGCCGGTGACGGCGATACGCGCGCACATGCCGATCGACCTCGTCCCCGGGGAGGAACGCATCGGCTTCGCCGTGGCGGGCATACCCCATTTGGTGATCCTCTGCGCGGACGCCGATCGCGTTGATGTGGAAGGACGCGGTCCGCTGCTGCGCCGCCACGCGGCCTCCGGTCCTCCGGGCGCGAACGTGAACTGGGTGTCGCCGATGCCAGGCGGCCAATGGCGATACCGGACGTTCGAGCGCGGCGTGGAAGGCGAGACCTTGGCGTGTGGGACCGGAGCCGTCGCCACGGCCGTACTTCTGTCCACGTGGGGGCTCGCTGCGGCGTCGACGGTCACGATCCGGACGAGCTCCGGGCGCGACCTCAGCGTGGCCTTGACCGCGACGCCGTCGCCGGACGCTGGATACCGGCCCATCCTTCGCGGCGAGGGCCGTGTCGTATTCCGAGGCGTGATCGAGTCGATCTAGGTCGACCTAGGTCGACCTACGCCGGTTGTACGCGGACATTAGCCCTGACGCGAGCCGAGCTAGCAGCCTCATGTATTTCACATCACACAATCCATGTGGGAAGGTGGACAGCTTGGCGGCTCGTGCACCTTGGCTGCCGCACCAGGGACATGGCGCACGCGTAATCGGCTGTGGTGAAATGCTTTACACGATTAATCCGCAGCCGACGGGAGAAGTGCTCAGAGGTTTTCCCACAGTTATCCACCGACATAAGTTTACATAACATGTATTATACGCATATTATCCTCGCTAATTCCCCACAGAATGTTGCCATATAGGCGTGTATTGGGCGCCTTGCTGTCGCCTTCTTCAACGCTCGCGAGGAGAAGACAAAACGGCGGCCCGGAGCATCTCCGGACCGC
>CANHJV010000026.1 GCA_947461225.1 Gemmatimonadota bacterium
CGATTCATTTCCAGAATGACTTGCTTACCGAGCGGGCTCAGGCCGTTGTGCAGCCACACGCCGTCGCGTTCTCCGGTGTTCGAGTCGGAGAGCTGGCTGTGGCCGTTGTGCGCCAGCGACATGTAGCGTCCGCCGCGATCGAAGAATTTCTTGACGTTCGTGAGGTCGGCACCGATCGGAAAGCCGTTCTCGACCCCGATGAAGATGACACGCTTGCCGGCCGCATGAATGCGGCGCGCATCGGCGGCGGTGTACGCGATTTCGGCGCGTGACGGCGCGAGCTGTTCCGTGAGTCGGTGAATCGCGTCGAACTTCTCGAGCGCCTGAGCGTTGGCACTCGCGAAGCCCTCGGCGTCGAGCTTCGGTGATTGCCCCACATAGACCACGAGGAACGCCCCGCCGAGTCCGCCTTCTTCCATTTTGGCGAGGTCGACTTGGGTGCGTGGCAGTTTCTGCGTGTAGTTCGGGCCGCTGGCGGTGAAGTTGGTCGGCGCGATATCCACGTGTGTATCGATGGACAACACGGCGGCATGTACGGCCTTCGCGTTGGCCATGACAGCGGCTTCATCGGTAACCGGTGTACGGCCCTGCGCGCTCAGCAAGGATGGTGCGGCGACGCATCCAATGGCGGCATACCGCAGAGTGTTCGAGATCGGCATAAGGTGGAGTATCTGAGGGGGATGCGGGGTATATGGAGGATCGTTTCTCCTGGAGTCTACGCCCGAACGGTCAGACCCGCTGGTGCGGCACACGGTGTGCACTCCTCATTGGTTTCCCCCGGACAGCGAGAGAACATGCTCATTCAGCTGAATACGGACAATCATGTGGACGGACGGCACGAGGCGATGCGCGAGGTCGAGATAGATCTCAATCGGACGCTGGCCAGATTCTCGAGGCAGATCACCCGGATCGAAGTCCACTTCCGCGATACGAACGCGGACAAGTCCGGCGCCTCCGACAAGGAGTGCACCCTCGAAGCGCGCGTGTCAGGGCAGGACCCGACGGCGGTGACCCACGCGGCGCCTACGTTGTCGGCGGCCTTTCACGGCGCGCGCGACAAGCTCGTGCGGGTGCTCGACAAGCGTTTGGCCAAGCTGCGCCCGCCCAAGGGCATCGATCCGTACGAACGTCCCGCCGTCGACCAGGGGGCGTCGCTATGACGACGATGACGCCAACGGTCGAGCACTTCCCGGAATTGCTGGAGGATCGCGCGGGTCCCTGCGTGTCGATCTACCTCCCGACCGGTCGTCGCTTTCCCGAGTCGCAGCAGGACGTGGTGCGTTTCCGTAATCTGCTTCGGCAGGCCGAGTCGTCGTTGACCGATGTGATGGGTGCGGCCGATTTGCAGGCGTTCATGGTGCCCCTGCACGCGCTGGCCGATCGCGATCGGTTCTGGGCGCATGCGCTCGACGGGGTCGCGGTGTTTCTGCACGCCGATTTCTACAAGGTCTACAAGCTCCAACGCACGGTACCCGAGCGCGCGATCGTCGCCGATTCGTTTCACATCAAGCCGCTGCTTCGGGTCTTGCAATCGGCCGATCGGTTTCAGTTGCTCGCGATCACGCGGGATCATGTGCGGCTGTTTCAGGGTAACCGCGACGCCGTCGATGAAGTGGTGTTGCATGCGGCCGTCCCGCGCACCCTCATTGATGCGCTTGGCGCGGAAGTGACTGCGGCGCACACCGCGTTCAACTCCGTGGGGCAACTCGGACATGGTGGCGCGCAGATCGCGATGCACGCGGGATCTGGTTCGCGCAAAGACGAGATGGAGAAAGACACCGCGCGATTCTTCCGCGTGGTCGATCGCGCCATCATCGAGCATCACGCCAAGCACGCCGGTTTGCCGATGGTGTTAGCCGCGCTGCCCGAGCATCACGCGCTCTTTCGCGAGGTGAGCCACAATACGCTGTTGTTACCCGAGGCGATTGCTGGCAATCCGGATGCGTTCTCACCTGAGGAGCTCCGACAGAAGGCGTGGGAGATTGTCGAGCCGCGTTACACGGCGCGACTGCAGGGCTTCATGGATGAGTACGGGGCCGGACTGCCGCGCGGCCTCGCGTCAGACGCGCTGTCGGAGGTCGCCATGGCGGCGCTCGGCGGTCGCGTACGCACGCTCTTGGTGGACGACGATCGTGTCGTACCGGGACACGTAAACCGCACGACCGCGCATGTGTCACACGGCGCGTTGGCCGATACGCACGTGGAAGATATTCTCGATGATCTCGCCGAGATCGTGCTGCGCATGGGCGGCGACGTGGTGATGGTGCCGCGCGATCGCATGCCGTCGATTACGGGCATCGCGGCGATCTATCGGTTCTAGAGCAGCAACAGCAAACTGCAACAACAACTGCAACAGCCAGAACACGGAGCTGTTGCAGTTGCTCTTAGTTGCCACCCTTCTTCAGCTCGGCCTTGTACGCGTCGCTCGCATAGATGGCGACTTCCACGCGACGGTTCTTCTGGTCGTCGGCGTTGGCGATCGGCTCCATTTCCCCGCGGCCTGAGGTGCGCAGTCGGTCACGCGCGATGCCTTGTGACACGAGGTAATCGGCGGTCGCGCGGGCCCGACGTTCGGAGAGCGCCTGGTTGTAGTTGTCGTCGCCCACCGCATCGGTGTGCCCGACGATCAGCAGCTCCGATTTCGGATATTCGGCAAGGCTCTGGGCGAGGTTGCGCAGGTTGCTTGCCGCGTCGCTGCGGATTTTGTCGCTGTCGAAGTCGAATAGCAGACCGCTGGCGAAGGTGACCTGGATGCCCTCGCCTACCCGTTCCACCGCGGCACCGGCCACTTGCTGCTCGATCTGCTTGGCCTGCTGGTCCATCTGATGGCCGATCACGGCCCCGATGGCGCCGCCGACGGCGGCACCAAGGATCGCGCCTTTGGCCGTCGAGCCGTTGTTGCGGCCGATCACGCCACCGGCCACGCCGCCGGCGGTGGCACCGATCACAGCCCCCTTTTCCTTTTGACTGAGACTGGCACAACCGCTCACGGTTGTGCTGGCCATCACCGCAAGCCATAACAGGCGCGTGTTCACGCGGCCGGTGCGTTTGGTCGTCATGGGCATCCCCTCGTCGAATGTGTGCCAGAGGGAATGGCACACTTCATACCACGGGTCGCACGCCCCGCTTTCCCGTGACCGCCAACACTACCAGCGTGAGTACGTAGGGGACGGCCAGAAACAGCTGATAGGGAATGCCGGTCCAGCCCATCGACTGGAACAGCGTCTGGAGCGACGTGGCGGCGCCGAACAGTACGGCCGCTGCCGCCACCCCAAGCGGGCGCCACCGTCCCAACACCACAATCGCGATCGCGATAAAGCCGCGTCCGGCTGACATCCCTTCCACGAACGTGCCCGCCTGCGCCAGCACCAGCGTGGCGCCGGCGATCCCTGCCATCGCGCCGGCAAAGAGCACCGCGTAGAACTGAGTGCGTCTCGGTGAGATCCCCGCGGCAAGGGCCGCCTGTGGGTATTCGCCCACGGCCCGTAGTGCCAGCCCGGCATGGGTCCGTTGCATCCACCACGCCAGCAGCGGGGCGATCAGGTACAGCGCGTAGGTCACCAACGGTTGCGCGAACAAGGCGCGACCGATCACCGGCAACGCGGACAAAACAGGGATGGCGTGTGCGGCGGCCGTGGGGGTGGTCAGCGCCACCCCGCCCGATCCGTACACCGTGCGATACACGGTGCCGGTGAGCCCGAGCGCGAAGAGCGTGATCGCCGTGCCGGTGATGATCTGGTCGGCACGCAGTCCCACCGCGAACAGGGCGAATAGCGCGGAAACCAGCAATCCGGCCACGGCGCCCGCCGCAAAGCCACCAGCCACGCCGATTGCTCCGGCCGCGATCGTGGCACTGAGCGCCCCCACGATGATCGAGCCCTCGAGTCCGATGTTGATCACACCGGCCCGTTCGCTCACACTCTCGCCGAGCGCCGCATACGCCAGCGGTGTCGCGGTGCGCACCGTTGCCTCCAGCAGGCTAGCACCCAGGGCCAGCGCCCCCACGCTCACGGTCACGTCTTGCATCAGGTGCCCGTCTCGTCGGGGCGCGCGGGCCGCCAGCGATCGGCCGCCAACACCAGCAGAATCAGCAGCGCCTCCACTACCGACACCACGACACTCGGCACGCCAGCATCGCGCTGCATCGCATTCGCCCCCGCTTCGAGCGCGCCGAACAGCAGCGCCGTGGCCAAAACCCCTAGGGGATGCAATCGCGCCAGCAAGGCCACCGCGATGGCCGTGTACCCGTAGCCCGGCGAGAAGTTCTCGTATAACGCGTAGGTGATGCCGGTGTATTCCACCGAGCCCGCTAATCCGGCCAGCAATCCGCTCACAAGGAACGCGCCGAACATGGTGCGCGGCACATCGATGCGACCGGCACTGGCCGCCGCGGCGGAGGTGGCACCCACGGCGCGTAACCGGAATCCGCTGGCCGTACTGCGCAGCCACCACCAGATACCCACGGCCACGATCACGACCAACAGCACGCCGGCGTGTAGACGCGTTCCCTCGAGCAGCACCGGCATCTGCAAGGCAGGCGCGAGTGTCGCCGACTGTGGATTCACCCGCGTGGGTTCTTGCAACGGACCACGCACCAGCCAGCCGGTGAGATATTGCGCGACAAAATTCAGCATGATGGTACTGATCACTTCCAGTACACCGAATCGCAGACGTAAGGCGCCCGCGATCGCGGCCCACACACCACCGGCCATCGCACCCGACACTAGCATCACGGGAATCCCGATGATCCATGGCACACCAACCAGCGAACCACTCATCGCGGTGGCCGCTGCCGCGCCAACCAAGAGTTGTCCTTCGGCGCCGATGTTGAGAATACCCGCACGGAACGCCACCGACACCGCGAGCCCCGCCAGCGCCAACGGCACCATGCGTACGAGCGTGGCCGATGTGATGGCGTAATACGATCCGAAGGCCCCGCGGATCATCGCCGACAAGGCGGGGATGACCTCGTGTCCCGTCGCGATCAACAGCATGGCCAGCATCGTGATCGCGATCGCCAGCAGGAGCAGCACGCGTGCCGTCCTCGTGGCGAACGAGCGCAGCGCCGTCATGCGCCGGTTCCGGCCGTCATTCCGTCAATCACGCCGCCGCCGCCGCTCAACATCGCGCGACCGAGGGCATCGCGATGCTTCACACTCTCGGTCAGGGTGCCGTCGTGCATTGCGAACACGCGATCGGCCAACAGCACCACTTCATCGAGATCGCTGCTGTACACCACGATGGCCATCCCTGCGTCGCGCGCCGCCCGCAGTGCCCGATGTACCGCATCGGTGGCCACGAAGTCCAAGCCGCGTGATGGATTCTCGACCACAAGCGCCTCGCGGGCCGCCTCGAGTTCACGTCCCAGCACGAGCTTCTGCTGGTTGCCGCCGGAGAGCGTTCTCGCCACGGCATTGGCGCCCGAGGCGCGCACGTCGAATCGTTGCAGCAAGGCCGATGTGCGCGCGCGAAACTCGTTCCAGTCCACCACGCCGCGTCGTGCGCCGGCACCCTGCAGGGCGGTATTCTCGAACAGCGGCGCGTCGAGCAGCAGCGCGTCGCGATGTCGATCTTCCGGCACAAAGCCCACGCTCTGTGGAATGACACGGCTGCCCGATGTGGGCGAGAGGCGGCCGGCCAATACGCGCAACAGCTCATGCTGCCCCGCGCCTTCCACCGCGCCGATGCCAACGATCTCGCCGGCCCGCACCTGCAGCGTGGCCGATCGCACGCGCGCTACGCCGTTGGCATCGCGCACCGAGACTGCATCGAGCGCGATCACGGTCGGTCGTGCGGTTTGGGGTACGCTGGCCGTTGCCTCGTGGTGTACCATGCGCGCCGCTGCGTCCCGTGCGTGGCCGGTGTCGCTACCGGTGCGTGCATCGACCGTCCGCACTGTCGCGCCGCCCAGCATCGCATCGGCCACTCGCGCCTGATCGGTGTCGCGCGCGGGCGTGGTGAGCACCGTGCGTCCCCGGTGTAACACCGTGATGTCGTCGGCCACCGCCAGCGCATCGCGCAACTTGTGCGTGATAAGCACCACCGCGTTGCCGGCATCCGCATACCCGCGAATCCAGCGCAGCAACTCCGCGGCCTCGGCCGGCGCCAGCACGGCGGTGGGTTCGTCGAGAATGAGCAGCGTCACGTCGCGCGCGAGCGCCTTCACGATTTCGCAGCGCTGCTGTGCCCCAACGGGCAAGTCCTGCACGCGGGCGTTGGGGTCGAGGACAAGTCCCGCCCGTGCGGCCACGTCACGCACGCGATCCGCCGCCTGTTGCGGATCAAACCCGCCATGTCCGCCGAGTGCGATGTTCTCGGCTACGGTCATACTGGGCACCAGCGTGAAATGCTGGTGCACCATGCCGATGCCGTTGGCCAAGGCGTCCGACGGCGACCGCATCGTGATCGGCGCACCGCGCCAGTGCATCACACCCTGCTGTGCGCGCAACAGTCCGAACACCACGCGCATGAGCGTCGTCTTGCCGGCACCATTTTCACCGAGCAGGGCGTGCACGCTGCCGGCGTGGACCTGCAGCGACGCGCCATCGAGCGCGCGCACGCCACCGAACGTGTGCGCAATGCCGTTCAGCGAGAGCAGCACGGCGCCCGTCGGCGCAGTCGTCACCATCGCGTGGGGATCACGATCCCGTGGGGAGGTACAGGAAGGTCCAGGGGAGTCCGAAGCGCGTTTCGAGGAACGCACCGAGTGCCTGAACGCCCAGCGTCTCCGTGGCATAATGCCCGGCATACACGACGCAGAGGTCATGCTCGATGGCATCGACCGTCGTATGGTGCGGTCCCTCACCCACGATGAGGGTATCCACGCCGCGATCGCGGGCTTCACGCAGTGTTTCGGATGATGCGCCGCCTCCGGTGCAGATGGCCCACCGATGCGTGCGACGGCCCTGCACAGGAATCGAGGTGCGCACGGTGCCGCCGTAGCGGGCCGAGAACGCCTGGACGCGATGCACCAGGTCGTCGGTGGGCTCGTTGGCCGTGCCGGTGACGCCGATGTCTACCGTCTTGAAACGGGCGAAGCCACCATCGGGCGCCAGTCCCAAGGCCTGGGCCAAGCGCACGTTGTTGCCATGCTGGGCGTGCAGATCCAGCGGCAGATGCGACGAGTACACCGCGAGTCCACTGGCGAGCATCGAGCGGAACTTCTCGTACTGCATCCCGACCAGCGGCTGTGCGCCACTCCAGAACAGACCGTGGTGCACGATCAGGAGGTCGGCTCCCGAGATGACCGCTTCGGCAATGGCGGCCCGCGACGCATCGACCGCCACCGCGACACGATGCACGGTGCCCGGGTTGGCGATCTGGAGGCCGTTCATCGCCCCCGGATAGTCGGGGATGTCACGGGTGCGCAGTTCGGCGTCGAGCGCCGACACGATGTCGCGCAGCGGCACGGACGGCAGGGTGCTGCCGTTCCCGCTGGCCGACGCGAGAATACGATCCGTCGCTGGCGTGGACATCGCTTACTTCGCCGGTGGTAGTGGCTTCGCGCTGTCCGTGCCTTGGAGCAGGTCGGCAAGGCCGGTGAAGGTGCCGGCCTTGAGCAGCAGGCCCACCGAATCACTGGCCGCCATCGCGGTGGTGGGGATGCGATCGCGCAGGGCGGGGTTCACCACGAGGCGCACCACGTCGTCCTTCACCCCGAGCTCGAACACGCGGCCCTTGAAGGTGCCGGCCTGCACTTCGCGGGCGACCATCAGGAATGCTTTCGGCAAATCGATCACGACGCTGGCGATGATGACGTCGGGGGCCACACTGTTCTGGTCGGCGTTGGTACCGAAGGCGAGGATCTTCTTTTCGCGCGCCGCCTGAAATACCCCAAGACCGGCGGCGTCGGCGTTCTGGAAAATGATGTCGGCGCCCTGCGCGATCTGGGCCAGCGCCTGTTCCTTGCCGGCGCTCGCGTCGTCCCAGTTGCCGATGTACGACGTGATGACGCTGACCTTCGGATTGACCGACTTGGCACCGCGCTCGAAGGCGAGAAAGCTGATCTTCACGGGCGGCAGCTCGGTGCCGGCGATGAGGCCGATCGTGTTCGACTTCGTGACCGCGCCGGCGATCATGCCTGCCTGGTACGAGGCCTCTTCGAAGGCGAACGCGAGGCCGGCCACGTTGGGCGCGGTGATCCGGCCTGACGTGATGGCGTAGTGCGTGTTCGGATAGTTGGGGGCCACGCGGGCGGCGGCTTCCTGGTACTCGAAGCCATTCCCGATCACGAGGTCATATCCCTGCGCGCCGTACTGTCGGAAGTTCTCGTCGAACTCGGCGGGCGTCTTGGTTTGAATGTGCGACGTTTCCGCGCCCAGCGAATCGCGAATGGCAAGGAGCCCTTCGTGCGCGATGCCGTTCCAGGACTTGTCCGAGATTGGTCCGGGGGTGAGCAGTGCCACCCGCATCTTCTTGGTGGCGGTGGCGCTGTCGGCCGTGCCGGCTTTCTCTCCGCCGCAGGCGGTGAGGAGCGCGATGAGCGAGCCAACGGCGACGCGTACGAAGCGATTGTTCTGCATAAATGGGATTTATTCCGACGTTAAGGCGCTTTGATGCAGTGATGATGGCGCTTTTGTGATTTGAAAGCAGCCGATTTGAGTTAGTCGAGCGACACGCCGAGGATGTCGAGTAGGCGCTCGAGATCATCGTTGGAGAAGAAGGCGATGCGGACTTCGCCTTTGTCCTTCGCTGAGAGCTGAATGGACACGCCGGTTTGGAGTTTCCGACGGAGGCGCTCTTCGATCTGTCGGACGGTGGCGGCAGACGCTCCGGCGGGAACGGTCCCTTGGGTGTCGGCCGTTTTCTTTCCGGCGGCGGGCGGCTTGGGGCGTCCGGCTTGCACGCGACGCTCGACTTCGCGGACGGAGAGTCCGCCATCGATGATGTCGCGGGCCATGTCCACGATCGCCCGTTCGGTGGCGAGCGGAAGCAGGGCGCGGGCGTGTCCGGCGGTGAGCTGCTTCTCCTGCAACATCCGTCGTACCGAGGCGGGGAGCTGCCGGAGGCGGAGTGCGTTGGCGACGGTGGAGCGATCCTTCCCGACGACGTCGGCGACTTCCTGGTTGTTGAGCTGGAATTCGTCGGCGAGCCGCTGATAGCCGTCCGCCTCTTCGATGGGATCGAGGTCGGCGCGCTGCAGGTTTTCGATCATGGCCAAGACCAGGAGGGTCTTGTCGTCAACCGGCTTCACGAGCGCGGGGATCTCGGTCCAGCCCAATCGCGTGGCGGCGCGGAAGCGACGCTCGCCGGCGATCAGTTCGTAGCCGGTGCCATTCGGGGCAGGACGGACGGTGATGGGCTGCAGCAGGCCATTGACCCGCAGACTCGCTTCGAGGTCGGCCAGTTCTTCGGGCCGGAACTCCTGACGCGGCTGATAGGGATTGGCGCGAATCTGCGAAAGCTTGAGCGTGCGAAGCGGCGATGCTTCGCGCTCGACCTCCGAGACCGAGGCGGTGGTACCGGTGGAGGTACCGGCGGCGCCGGCTTTCGGGGCGTCTTTCGGGGCGTCTTTCGGGCTATCACGTCGGGCGAGCAGGGCATCGAGCCCGCGTCCGAGGCGGCGAGGGGGTTCAGGCGTCATAAATGCTACGTAAGTGCTTGATGCAATGAATGTTACGCGTCTTCAGCCGGCTTCGATTCGGCGGCCGTGCGTTCAATGAGCTCGCGGGCTACGGACATGTAGGCCTGAGCGCCAACGGAAGCCACGTCGTACACCACGATTGGCTTGCCGAAGCTCGGGGCTTCAGCGAGTCGGATGTTTCGTGGAACCACCGTGGTGAAGACCTTCTCGCCGAAGTGGGCCCGGGCGTCGGCCGCGACCTGTCTCGAGAGATTCAGGCGGGCGTCGTACATGGTGAGCAGAACGCTGTCGACGTCGAGCTCAGGGTTGAGCGAATCCTGGACGCGTTGCACGGTACCGAGCAGCTGCGAGAGTCCCTCAAGGGCGTAGTACTCGCACTGGAGGGGAATCAGGATGGCATCAGCCGCCACGAGCATGTTCAGCGTGATCAGGCCCAGCGAGGGCGGGCAATCGATCAGGATGAAGTCGTAGCGATCGCGGATCGGCGCGAGGGCGTCTCGCATCCGGGTCCCGCGGTCTTCGGCATCCACGAGCTCGACCTCGGCCCCTGAGAGCTCAGGGGTTGTCGGGAGCACGTCGAGGTGACGGAACTGGACGTTACGGATGAGGGCCTGATCGACGGATGCACCGCCGATCAGGACGTCGTAGCAGTCCACTGTGAAGTCATCGCGGGAAATCCCGCAGCCGCTGGTGGCGTTGCCTTGAGGGTCGGCATCGATGAGCAGCGTGCGCTGCTCCGCAACGGCGAGCGAGGCGGCGAGGTTCACAGCAGTGGTGGTCTTACCAACTCCACCTTTCTGATTGGCGATAGCGAGGATGCGTGCCAAGAGTCGTCTGCGAGGAGGGTGCGCGGGGAGCGGTAGTATAGGCTCCACTCCTGTTCGGGACTATCGTGTGAGCAGACCAATCCGGTGGTTTTGGCAAGAATTCAGCGGTTTTGGTGTTTCACGTGAAACCCGTCGCCCTGCCGAGACCCCAGAGGGCGATATCACGCCGTTTCACGTGGAACAGAACCCAAGAGCGGGGGAGACCTGACAATCAGGCCTCCCCCGCTCTCGTTCGACCAGCCGAATGGGCTACTTCGTGAAGCGCCAGCGCGTGGTCACGCTCACCGCGACGGTCGCCATCCCTTCGCTCACCGGCGTCGCCATCGCCGCATCGGCCATCTCCATCTTTGCCATGGCCATCACGGCCCTCGGCTGAGGCCGCTCGAACTCGTTGATGTTGAGCTCGAGTAGTTCGGCGATCTGTCCGCCGGCTGCCGTCGCCGCGACTTCCGCCTGACGGCGGGCGCTCTCGACCGCCTTGGTGAGGGCACTCTCCTGCGCCTTCGCTCGGTCCTTCACGAGGAAGTCGAGCCCAGCAACCCGATTACCACCATTGGTCAGCGCGGCGTCGATGATCGGTCCGGCCTGCTCAATCTTGTCGGTGACCACCTGCACGATGTTGCTCACCTGGTATCCGTCGATCACGACGCGCTGTGTCTTCTGATCGTATCGCTGGATCGGCATCACGCTGTAGTTGAGCGTCTGGATCTGCGAGGCGGGAATGCCCAGTGCGCGGATCGCGGCCAGGATCGCCGTCTGCTTCTTGTTGTTTTCCTGCGAGGCCAGCGCGGCGGTCTTGGCCTGCGTCTCCATGCCGACCTGCACCTGCGCGCGGTCGGGCGCGACCTGCACTTCTCCGCGACCACTGACCACGATCTGCGGCGGCGGTTGTGGCATCGACATCTGGGCGGCGGCCTGCGTGGCGAGCGCGGGGGTGGCGAGCGCGCCCAGTACGAACGCGACAGCAGTTAGTGGGCGAACGGCCCGGTTCGACACACGATCGGTCATAGTGAATCTCCTCATCTATATAGAAGGCGAGTGTTGGTGCATCGCAAATACCCCGTACGGACAGTTTCGGTCAAATGTGGCACAGTTTGGTGGCGAACCGTACGAATTTCGTTACGAAGTGTGATAGTATACGATACACTATAAAAGCATTATTGCGTCATCATAAAGACAAATGTCGGTATCGTGATAGGATCTCGGTGATACGCTGATCTGTAGGGTCGGGGCAAGCTGCCGCCGCTTTTCGGAGACGAACAGATCTGGCAAAGTTGCACACCTGCTGAGCTGATCTTCGCGCCCTTCGCGCCCTTCGCGCCCTTCGCGCCCTTCGCGCCCTTCGCGTGAACCGCGGTCCGCTCCGACCATTCGGTGCCGTCCGCACGCACCCCGCACCCCGCACCCCGCACCTTGACCTACTCGGGCAGCGTCCGCCGGATCTCCATCAGCAGATTCTGCAGATCCGCCGGGCTGATACCCGGGATCTGACCCGCCTGCGCCAGGGTGGCCGGGCGGATGCGCGTGAGCTTCTGGCGCGCCTCGATCGAGATGGTCAGCATCGCCTCGTAATTCAGCGACGCGTGCAGCAACACCGCCCCCTGCGCCTTTAGGCGATTGGCGCGGTTGCGCTCTTTCTCGAAGTAGCGCTCGTATTTGATCTCGAGCTCCGCCCCGACGACCGCGTCCATCGGGAGCGTGTCCCCCACGCCGGCAGCGCTGAAGAGGGCGTGCAGTGACACGTCCTGGCGGCGCGTCAGTTCGATCGCGCGCACCGCGTGCAGCAAGGGCGCCGAGCCGACGGCCAGCAGCAGTGGGTCGGCCACCGTGGGCGTCATGCTCGTGCGCTCCGCCAACGCGTAGGCCTCACGCACCGCGCCCAATCGTCTGCCCATCTGTGTCTGCTCGTCGGGCGCCAAGAGCCCCAGCCCGTCGGCCACCTCACCCAGACGCGCCAGTGCGTTGTCCTGCCGGACCGTGAGACGGAACTCGCTGCGGGAGGTGAACAAGCGATACGGCTCATCCACGCCGCGCGTCACCAGATCGTCGATCAGCACGCCGATGTAGCTCGTTTCGCGACCAAGGATCACCGGCTCGCGTTCCTGCACCCATCGGGCGGCGTTGAGGCCGGCGATCACGCCTTGTCCGGCCGCTTCCTCGTAGCCCGTCGTCCCATTCACCTGTCCGGCGAAATACAGACCGTGCACTGCGCGTGACGCGAGTGTCGACGACAGCTGCGTGGGCGGATAGTAGTCGTACTCGATCGCGTAGCCGGCGCGCGTCATCCGCACGTCTTCAAGGCCGCGCACACTGCGCATGACCGCGAGTTGCACCGGCGCCGGCAACGACGTCGATAACCCATTCACATACAACTCGCTCGTGTCGTGTCCTTCCGGCTCGAGAAAGAGTTGATGTTGCGCCTTGTCGGGAAACTTCACGACTTTGTCTTCGACGCTCGGGCAATAGCGCGGACCACGCGACGCGATGGCACCGCCATACATCGCCGACTCGGCGAGATGATCGGCGATGATCGACGTACCCGCTTCGTCGAGCATCGTGAGCCAGCAGGGCATCTGCGCCGGATG
This sequence comes from Gemmatimonadota bacterium, assembly GCA_947461225.1. Classification (GTDB taxonomy): domain Bacteria; phylum Gemmatimonadota; class Gemmatimonadetes; order Gemmatimonadales; family Gemmatimonadaceae; genus Gemmatimonas. The sequence goes on from CANHJV010000026.1 coordinate 12,996, forward strand.
ACGCGTACGCACGGCACCGTCCACAACGTGGGCACGGGGCGTGGGCCAGAAGTGCGACCACGAATAGTCGAACTGCTCGATCTCGCTGTGCTGCAGCTCGAGATCGCCGGTGCGCACACTGCGTCCATCAATGCGCGGCGGCGTGCCGGTTTTGAAGCGTTCCGTGGTGAGACCGAGCGCGTCGAGCTGTTCGCCGAGCAACACGGACGACGCTTCACCGGCGCGACCGCCGCTGATCTGGGTGCCGGTGCCGATGTGCATCTTGCCGCGTCCGAACGTACCGGTGGTGAGCACGACGGCGCGTGTCCCGAAGCGACGGCCTTCCATCGTTTCCACGCCCGACACACGTGCGCCGCTCGCGTCGAACAACAGGCGCGCCACCATCCCCTGAATGGTGACGAGGTTGGGCTGTGCTTCGAGCAGCTGTCGCACGGCGCGCCGATAGAGGCCGCGATCGCACTGCGCACGCGGTGCCCACACCGCCGGCCCTTTGCCGCGGTTGAGCATCCGGAATTGCACCGAGGCCAGGTCGGTGGCGCGCGCCATGATGCCGCCCAGCGCGTCGACTTCACGCACCACGGTGCCTTTGGCGATGCCGCCGATGGCCGGGTTGCACGAGAGCTGTCCGATCTGCTCCAGTGCGCCGGTGATCAAGGCCACGGAGGCGCCCGAACGGGCCGCCGCCACGGCGGCCTCGGTGCCCGCGTGGCCGGCGCCGATGACCACCACGTCGAACGAGGCCTCGACCGCAGCGCTGGCGGCAGAGTGGAGCTGGTGAGTGGGGGACCGCGTCATGACGTTCTAAGCTAGACGGCGGGGCAAGACGGTTCCCCCGCGGCGGCCCGCGCTGCTATATCCTGCGGTATCCCTGAGACGTCGCACCACCCTCCCCCACCGACCACGCCCTCCGATGCCGCTGATCCTCCCGAATACCGCGCCGACCCTGCTGATCCGGAAGTCGGCGTTCGAACGCGTCGAGATGACCCGGGCGCAGGTCGATGAGGCACTGGGCCTGACCCCCGATGAATTCCGAATCGAAGGGGCGCTGATCGCGATCGGACCGCTGGTCGGTGAGGACACGCTCAGCGACTTGATCGAGCGACTCGAGGCGGCCGGGCTCGTGTATTACGACGATTTCTTCGAGTTGAGCGGAAACTGGCCCGAATGGCTGCGGCTCTTCGCCATGGACGCTTCCGTCTGATTCACCAGCTTCCGGTGTCGTTCGGCCGATAGCCACACGTCACTGCGCCGGAGCACCCCTTCCCAGCCGCAGCCGATGCACCAGCTGCGGCGGAAGCGCTCACCCAGCACGCGCCACCAACCCACGCGTTCGACGGCCAGCGTTTCGCTGTCGCACAGCAGACAGGTGTCCCCGTCGGGGATCATCATCACGAACGCCTTGGTGGCGAGCCAAATGAACGCGAAGCGGATCGTCACGAAAAAGACGATGAATATTGCCGCGTCGGTCCAGCTCCAGCGTCCTGGCATCACATGAACTTAGCGGGGCGTGCGAACGAACTGCGCCATCCGCGTGGCCAGAAACTCCGCGGCCCGCCACTCGCCATAGTACCAGGGATTCCACGGGCGCCGGCCGGCCGTGAAGCCGACGTGCCCGCCGCGCGCGGGGAATTCCACTTCCACCTGATCGTTCTCGCGCACGGCGCGTCGTACCTCGTCCAGTACGTCTGCCGGCAGGAACGGGTCGTCGACCGCGTTCAGCAGGAGCGTCGGGAGCTGAATTCGCGCCAGATAGGGGAGGGAGCTGGCGCGGGCGTAATAGTCGGCCGCATCCCGAAAACCGTGCAGCGGCGCCGTGAAGGCATCGTCGAACTCCCAGAGGGTTCGGGCGTTCTGGACATGGCGTAGCGGTGCCAGCTCCGGATGCCGGTCGATCTTCGTCAGCGCCTTCGGGATGAGCGACTTGAGAAAGAACCTCTCGTAAATGGCGCCGAACCCTCGGCCGATATGCCGGGAGGCCCGGGCCAGGTCGAAGGGGACCGACATCGCCACGGCCCCTACGACCTGCTCGGGCAACACGTCGCCGTACTCGCCGAGGAGCTTGCACAGGACGTTGCCACCCAGGGACACGCCCATGAGGCCGAGGGGCGCGTTGGGGAATTCACGAGACAGGTGCTCGACGATCCAGAGCGGGTCGGTGGTCTCGCCGGAGTGGTAGCTGCGTGGGAGCCGATTGGTCTCGGTGCCGCAGCTCCGGAATAGGAGCAGATCGGCCGCCCACCCGCGCTGGCGGGCCTCGCGGAACATCGCGCGGGCGTAATGGGAGTGCATGCCCCCTTCCAGCCCGTGGAGGAGGAGCAGCCGGGGAGCCGTCGGGCCCTCCGGGCTCTCCAAACGGGCGACCTCGAGAAAGTCGCCATCGGGGGTGTCCCAGCGTTCCAGGCGCATGGCCAGCGCCGGTTCTCGGCGGCCGAGCCGGCCCCACAGCGTGGCGCTGTGCGGATCCGGAAGCCACCAAGCTGGGCGATAGGGGCGCAATGAAGCGAACATGGAGACAATATGTAGAGTGTTCGGCACGGTACGTTCCCCTGTCACCCCCCCACGTGATCTCGCGTCTCCTCAAGAACCTGACTTTTCAGGTGCTCGTCGCGGTCTCGCTCGGCATTCTGCTGGGCGTCGTAGCCCCCGACACCGCCAAGTCGCTCAAGCCGCTCGGCGACACGTTCATCAATCTCGTGAAGATGGTGATCACGCCGATCATCTTCCTCACCATCGTGCACGGCATCGCGAGCATGGCGGATCTGCGCAAGCTCGGGCGCGTGGGCGGCAAGGCGATGCTGTATTTCGAGTTGGTCTCCACGCTCGCGTTGGCGATCGGCCTCGTCATTGTGAACGTGACGAAGCCCGGTGCGGGACTCGATATCTCGACGATGGTGATGGGCGACGTGAGTAAGTACACGGCGGCGGGAGCACAACAGAGCACCCTCGAGTTCATGCTCCACATTGTGCCCAGCAACGTGGTCGCGGCGTTCGCGGGCGGTGAGTTGCTGCCCGTGGTGTTCTTCTCGGTGCTCTTCGGTATTGCCCTGACCGCCGTCGGTGATGCGGGACGCGACATCGCCGATCTGCTCGTACGCTTTCAGGCCGTGTTCTTTAAGATCGTCGCCATGGTGATGGTGATTGCGCCGATCGGTGCGTTCGGTGCGATGGCGTACACGGTGGGCACGTTCGGCCTGAAGACGCTCGTGCCGCTCGCGCGACTGATGCTTGATGTGTACCTCACGATGGCCGTCTTCGTGTTTGTGGTACTCGGGCTGATCTGCCGTGCCTACGGCTTTCGTATCTGGAAGTTCGTGCGCTTCATCAAGGAAGAAATCCTGCTGGTGCTCGGCACGTCGAGTTCCGAAGCGGCGCTGCCGCGCATGCTGCAGAAGCTCGAACAATACGGTTGCGCGAAGCCGGTCGTGGGCCTGGTAATTCCCACCGGGTATTCGTTCAACCTCGACGGCACGAGCATCTATCTGTCGATGGCCACGATCTTCATCGCGCAGGTGTACAAGGTCGATCTGAGTATTTCACAACAGCTCGGGCTGCTCGGCATTCTCATGCTCACGAGCAAGGGAGCGGCCGGTGTCACGGGCTCCGGGTTCATCGTGCTGGCGAGTACGCTTGCCGCCACCCGCACGGTGCCGGTGGAAGGCGTCGCGCTGCTGCTCGGCGTGGACCGCTTCATGTCGGAAGCGCGGGCGATTACGAACCTGATCGGCAACGGCGTGGCCACGTTGGTGGTGTCGCGCAGTGAAGGCGCGTTCGACGATGCGAAGCGGGAAATCGCGGACGCCAATTTGTGAGCACGGTGGACACCGTGGTCCAGATTTTCGGCACGAAAAAAAGTGCCGACACCCGCAAGGCGCAGCGCTTCTTCCAGGAGCGTCGAATCAAAGTGCACTTCTGCGATCTGGCGGAGCGGCCGGCGTCGGTTGGTGAGTTGAAGCGGTTTACGCAGAAGTTCGGCGTGGACGCGGTGATCGACCGGACGTCAAAGCGCTTCCTGGATCTCGGGCTGCGTCAGGCGCTGTACGGCGAGGAGCGGTGGCTCAGTATCCTCGCCGACGAACCGATGATTCTGAAACAGCCGCTTGTTCGCTTCCAGCACAAAGTGTGCGTGGGCGTGGACGAGAAGTTGTGGAAGGAATGGCTCGCCTAGCGCTGCATGAAGTGCTAGGCCACGCGGTGCACGGCATACCACAGCGACGGTAAGCCGGCGCCCCACGCCAGCAAGAACCGGTTGAGTCCGAATACGGCGGCGGTTGCGGTGTGAAAGGCGAGCGCGGCAGCGATCACGACGGCGCACGCAACGGGGGAAAACCACGCTAGCGGTGCCAGACATTCGAAGCCGATCACGCCGACCGACGCGACGCGGAGCCATGCGAGGTCCTTCGGTACGGAACGCGGTACCCACGCCGGTACGCCGTAAGCGGGCAGGGCGAGGAACGCGGCCAGCGCATGGCCCGTCCACCAGCTGCGCTCCTTCACCTTGACGATGCCGGCGCGTACGTACGACAGGGTGAGCTGCGCCGCCACGTAGAGTATGCCGGCCTCGTGGACCGTGATCGCCACGTTGGGGAGTTGCGCAACGGCGAGCCCGCCCAGCACAGTGAAGAGCATGGCATCGCTGCCGCCGTTCACGTTGCCGCGAAAGCGCAGGGCTGAGAGCCAGCCGGTGAACGCGAGCGTGGCGGCCGCCAGACAGCCTGCCGTGGTGCCCGGCGCGGCGGCCATGATCACCGCCAACGCAAGCTGGGCCACGAGTACCGCAGCGAACACGCGCGCACCGAGCACGCGTCGCCACACGCCCCACTGGGGCGACAGCAGTGGGGCACGCCACACGCCGCGATCGGACAGTGCGCGATGGATCGTCAGAAGCTCGAGCGCGTTGACTGCGACGGCGAGCGCGGCGATGCGACACATCCACGCAATCGTGGTCGACAGCAGGGCAGGGAGTTCGCTCACGGTGTTGCTGGCGCGCTGTCCGACGTGAATCGGTCGCTCTCGTACACGACTTCCGGCGTACCGTCGCTCTCGTCGACCATAATCAGCCGCAGCTGCCATCCATCTGGCGCCGCGCTACCCGACAGTTGACGTTCGCGTCGTACGCTGTCGGACAACGCGATGACGAGCTGGAGCGACCCCTCACACGAGGCCGCCTCCTCTCCACGTTCGACGAGCTCGGTGTACCACTGTTCCACGAGCGTTTGCGCCGCGAGCGTTTGCGTACCCGCCGGATTGAACAACAGATGCCACCAACGCCGTGGCCCTGGCCGCACCACGTTGTACCACGCGCCAGGCTCCCCTTCATCAGGGAGTACGCGGAACTGCAGCGTGGGCGGCAGTTGCGCTACGTCGAAGAACTTCCACGACGGGAAGAGCTGACGCAGCAGAGTCAGTGAGGGGGACGTCACGATCAGCAATCTACTGCTGGGAACGGCTGGCTCCGGCTTTGGTGACAGGAGTTTCCCCGACAGCAGAAATGGGGATACCCCTATAGCCTGTGTCTCCCAGTCGACGAACACTGGGTGCAACGAGGTGATTATGCGTACGCAATTCCAAGGTGGGTTGCAGCGTTCTATGTCGGCCAGCGTCTTCGCGGTGGAATCACCGGACGCCATGGTTGCCGCGCTGCTGAATGATGCAACGAGACGACGAGGCGCCCGATTTACCGGAGAGCCGATTCGGATTGCCGTCCTTGATCGCAATCAGCTCATGCGTCAGGCGCTGACGGCGTTGCTGGCTCGTGATCCGCGCATCCACATGGTGGGTGATTCGTGCGATCTCGAACAATGCCTCTACTACGCGACGCAGCGCGCCGCTCAGGTCGTCCTGTTGTCTGCTGAGCCCGATACGAACGCGGTCATACGACAGATCACGGCCTTGGCTGCGTTGCCACTCGGACCGCACGTCATCGTGCTGAACGGTGAGCAACACCCCCATGAGGTGCTGGAGGCATTCCGCGCTGGTGCATTCGGCTATTTGCCGTGGAGCGTGTCAGTGACCGAACTGATCGAGGCGATCGAGATGGTCGCTGAGGGGATGAGCTACGTGCTTCCGAGCACGGCGAAAGCGCTGGCGACTGGGTTGCGTACACCGACGCAGGCCGCCGCACCGGTCAGCTCATGTCTCGACGTGCTGAGCGCGCGTGAGCGAACCGTACTGGAGCGTATCGCGCGCGGCTTCAGTGGGCCGGAAGTTGCCGAGCAGTTGGGCATCACGGTGAAAACCGTGGACACCTATCGGCATCGAATTCACGAAAAGCTAGGTGTGCATCACCGAAGCGACTACGTGCGGCTGGCGCTCGACCATGACCTGTTGCACCGAGAGCTCACGTAGCGCCTGACACGGTGTGCGGTGTTTGCCGGACAGCCTGTACGAGGGCAACTGACAGACGCGCCGAGGACATGACCCGACGTTCGGTGTCCGCCGATGAATTCCCCCGCAAGACCTGACGGAGTTGACGATGTCCAGTCCAATGCCGCACCAGCTCAGCGCACCTCCCTTTCCGCCGTTGTCACCACCGTCATCGGCGAAGCGCACGGTGTTCGATAACGGCGTCGAGGCGGAACTCGGCGCGATCGCTGATCGGAAGTGCGTGCCGCGTGACGATCACGAGTTGCTGGCGGCGTCCACACAGGCGCTCCGTGATGCATTGTATGTCCCGAAAGGCGTCGTTGTGAGCGTGAACAAGGGCACCGTCGTGCTGGATGGACGTACCTCGTTCTACTACGAGCGGGCGGCGGCGGAGTGCGCCGTGCGCTTCCTCGACGGGGTGCGCGCCGTCGAGAATCACATCCTGGTCGAGCCGCCCGCCTTGGCGCACGACGTGCACATGACGATCGCCGCCGCGTTGATTCGTACGGCGGCAGATGAGGCCGCCCACATCGCGGTCCATGCCGTCGGCGGCACGGTGATTCTGCAGGGTGCTGTACACTCGCGCGCCGAACGCGATACGGCCGAGCGCGCCGCGTGGAATGTGGAGGGTGTGCGCTCTGTGATCGACAATCTGATCGTCGGCGTATAGCGGCACCGCGCGGTGCGCCTCTTCACCTTTCCCCTTCCGGAGATCACCATGCCGACCCAAGCGGCCACCATACGTACTGCGACCGATCTGCTGAGCACCTTCGAAGCAACGGTCGCCCCCGCAGGACCGATTCTCGTGGCGACCGATACCTCGCCGGCCTCCGATGCCGCGTTTCCCATGGCGCGTTTGTTGGCGGCCTCGCTGAATGCGCCGGTTCAAGTCGTGAGCGCGATGCAGCCGACCACGATGCCGATGTACGCGTTCGACACCGTCCCGTACCCGATGCTGGCCGAGCCATATCTGGTGGAGGGGCGTCAGTCGATGATCGATCGGCAGATGGCGCGCACCGTACCATCCGCCACACCTTGGCCGGTCCGCGTTCGCGTCGGCGAGCCGCTGCATGAAATTGTCGATGATGCGCGCGGCATCGAAGCACGTGTGATCGTGGTGGGTCGTGGGCGACACACCACGGTCGGCCGGACCTTCGGCGGCGAGTCGGTACTCCGGCTCCTACAACTCGGTGACACGCCGGTGCTGGCCGTCGAGCCCGGTGTCGAGGCGCTTCCCAAGCAGGTCGTCATCGCCACCGACTTCAGCGCCTTCAGTCTCTATGCGGCGCAGGTTGCGATCAGCATGATCGCGCCGGGTGCGACCGTTCGACTCGTGCATGTGGGACCGGCGCTGAGCGACGCCGATGCGACGTTTCACGAGTACACCGAAGGCTACACCAGGGAAGCGGAGAAGGGGTTCGCGTTGTTGAAGGAGCACCTCGAACCGCACGGCTTCACACTGGACACGGTGTTACTACAGGGCAATCCGTCGGATCGCCTCATCGAGTACTGCGACGCGATCAAGGCCGATCTGGTCGTGACGGCCACGCATGGCTACGGCTTCCTGCGGCGCATGGTGTTGGGCAGTGTGACGACGGAACTCGTGCGTTCGGCGCCCTGCTCGGTGTTGTGCGTGCCGGGCCGCGCCCGCACGATCGCGGCGGCCCGTGCGAATGCCACCATGAAGCAACAGACCCGCAGTTACGCGCTCGACGTCCTCGACGCCGAGTTGAATGCGTTTACGACCCGCAATGCCGGACGGATGTGCAGTATTGAAATGGATCGACATGATTTTGGAGCGCAGTCACTCGGGCACGGTATGCCGCTGGTGGGCGCGACCTATGACAAGCATGATCGCAGCATTTCGCTGATGTTTGGTGCCTCAAGCCTGTTGGGTGAGCATCTCAGTCACCGCGTGCCAGGATGCGAGTCGGTGCACACCATCGCGACTGCGGAAGGTCGGGATCAGGTCATGCGTATTGTACATGACGGTGGTCAGACGTTGATGCTGATCGACTGATGCAACCGCCGCCGTAGGCAGGCACCACCGGCAACCGCGAGCGGCGGTTGTCGGTGGCGCGCCCTTGCCGAGCCGTGGGGCCGTAACGGCTACTTCCACGTCTTGACGATCGCTTCCCCAATGCGGCCGATCACCGCGTTGCCTTCGGCGTCCACCCAATAGCGCGTGTCGGTGTTCTCTTTCGTGAGCACGCAGGCCACCACACGCGCTGGCAATGAAAACACACCACAGTCGGTGCGCGACGCATCCACATCGCCGCTCTTGTGGGCGAGGCGCGTGCCGTACGTATACCGGGCCAGCTTCGAATCGTCTTCGTTGTTGGCCAGTATGCTCAGCATGGTCGAGTCCGCCGTCGGGCTCACGGCCTTGCCCTGAGCCAACAGCACGAACAGCTGCGCCATTTCATTGGGCGTGGTCACCCCCAGCCCGTACTTGGCCGAGCTGTCGGGCGCGACGCTGGCAATGCGGGTCATCGACCCACTGTGCACCTTCGTGTGCGCGAGACCCAGCGCTTCCATCTTCTGCCACACGCGCCGGATCTTGATGCGGTCGAGCACGAGATTGGTGGCCGTGTTGTCGCTGAGTGTGCTCATGAGATAGGCCACATCCCACAGGCGCAGCGTGAGCGGCGTGCGCAGGTACTGCAGCTGCCCGGCGCCGCCCACCTTGTCGATGTCGGTGAGCACAATCGGATCGTCGAGCGTGAGCTGCTTCTGTTCGGCCAGGTCGAACAGTGTGACGAGAACCGGCACCTTGATCAGCGAGGCGGTGGAGAAGGTCTCGTTGCCACGTTGTTCGAGATGCTCACCGGTGTCGAGATTCGTGATGCTGTAGCCGACCACCCCATGGTGCGCCGCCGAGAGACTGTCCAGCGTGCGTCGGAGCACGGCCGATTTCGCACTCTGGGCGCCGGCGTCGTGTGAGAACACGGCGAGTGACATCACGCTCGACAGCGCGAGCGCGACGCGGGCAAGACGGCGGGGACGAGCGGGCATCGGGGCAGACTCCGGCAGGAGGGTGGGCGGGCGGACCCACAGAAATATGTGCGCCGTGCCCTAAGGGCGGTCCGGTGGCGGTGCCGAAATGACCGCCGATTCCGCTAAGTTCGGACAGCGGAGGCGCCGATGGAGATCTATAAGCAGTTCACCTTTGAAGCCGCGCACCGGTTGCCGAATGTGCCACCGGGGCACAAATGCGCGCGGCTGCATGGGCACTCGTTCGAAGTGACCGTCCACGTGCGGGGGCCCCTGTCGGCCCACGAGGGATGGGTCATGGACTTCGCCGACCTGAAAGCGGCGGTGAAGCCCATCATCGAGGAGCTCGATCACTACTACCTGAATGACATCGCCGGGCTCGAGAATCCCACCAGCGAGGTGATCGCCCGGTGGATCTGGCGTCGGCTGGTGCCCACGCTGACCGGTCTCAGTCAGATCGTCGTGCGGGAAACATGTACATCGGGGTGCGTGTACCGCGGCGACGACGAGTAGCGCGCCAGGCACCGTGTGTTGCTGTTGCTGTTCAGCGGTTGCCCCACTCCTTCAGGATCTCGTCGAGATCGAGATCCGGCGCGAGGAAGCAGCCGTGTCCGTGTCCCTGGAGCACGCGCATGGCGGCGCTGGGAACGCGCGCGCACATGTACGTGGCTTGCTCGACCGACGGAATCAGGTGGTCCTCATCAGCGGCGAGGAACAGGGTGGGCACGTGGATCTGCTTGAGTCGAGGCCGAATATCGTAGTGCGTGAGGATGCGCAGCCGGTTGATGTAGCCGAGGCGCGTGGTGGCGCGGGTGAGCAGGAGGAAGCGGTTGATCTCGTCGCGGTGCGTGTGCGAGGAGTGCAGGCGCGAGGCCGTGAGGCGACGGGCGATCCGCATGGTGCCCCACGGCACGATGCTGGCGGCGGTGATGGCCGCGTACAGCTTGATCTTGGGCGTGATGCGCGAAAAGGAATTCAGGATCACCAGCGCCCGGATGCGTTCCGGATGCGCCAGCGCGAAGCTCATGGCCAGCGCGCCTCCGAACGATTCACCGACCATGATGGCGGGTGTCCCGTCGGGCACGGCGTCGTCGAGGTGGCGGGCGATCTCGGCCACCAAGGTGTCCATGCTGCGTGCGTCATCGCGCAGCCGGAAGGTGATCACCCGAAAACGGTGCGCCAGCAGGCGCGCCTGTCGGTAAAAGAGCAGACCTGTGCCGTCGAGACCGGGGATATAGATCAGTGGTGGCCCTTCGCCCTGCACGTGACAATGTTCAGGATGGTGCGCCTCGGGAATAATGTCCCCACGGTCGCTCCCCATTGCTTTCCCGGCCTTCTTATGCGCAACGCGCTGCGAACTGCTCAATGACTGCGACCTCGCGTGGTACGGCTCGGTTCCTGTGGGCCTCTGTGTCGGTGGTGTTCGTGGAAACGATCATCACCGGCCTCGCGCTCGCTCCTGCGGTGCTGTTCGTACATTGGCAGTCCACGTGGCCCTTGTCCACGTGGATTCGCCTGACGCTGGCCTCACTATGCTTCGCACCGCTGTATCTGGTGTGCGCCTGCTCGCTGATGCTCTACTCCGCCCTCGCCACCAAGGCGCTCGGGTGGCGCACACCGGCCAACGTGGAGCTGCCGTTGCGGGACTTCAGCTGGCCGGTGCTGAACTGGGGACGCTACTTGATGACCATCCATGTGGTCCGTGTCTTCGCGGGCCCCGCGTTCCGTTCGACGACCATCTGGAACTGGTACATGCGTCTCAATGGTGCGCGCCTTGGCCGTGACGTCTGGGTGAACAGCCTCTCCCTGATGGACCACAACTTGCTCGACTTCGCCGACGGCGTGATGATCGGCTCTGATGCCCACGTCTCAGGCCACGTGGTCGAGCGCGGCATCTTGAAGACGGCGCGCGTGCAACTCGGTCGCAACACCCTCATCGGCATAGGCAGTGTGGTCGGCATCGGCGTCACGTCTGGCGCTGACGTGCAAGTGGGTACGCTGTCGGTTGTGCCGAAGTTCGCCGTGCTCGAGCCCGGTGGCGTATACGTGGGCGTACCGGCGGTGCGGCTGCGCTGAATTGCCGCCACGGCAACCGCAAAAGCAACTGCCGGAACACGGAGGGAGCGGATTCCACTGATGACACAGATAAGCAAACAGCGCGGTTCGCTTCTCACGGTTCGCTTCTCGCGGTTCGTTTATCTGTGATATCGGTGCAATCCGCCTAATCCGTGTTCCAGCAGTTGCTTTTGCGGTTGCCGTTGCGGCCGCCTGACGAGCTCTGATTCTGTCAGTAGAATTCCTGACAGCACCGACCACCCTGCCCCCCCCCACATCTGGACCAATGGCCGCTTCCAGTCTGCTCGCTCTGATCGATGACATTTCGACGCTACTCGACGACGTCGCGGTGCTCACGAAGGTGGCGGCGACGAAGACGACTGGGGTGATGGGCGATGACCTCGCCCTGAATGCCGAGCAGGTGTCGGGGGTGCATGTCGATCGAGAGCTGCCGGTCGTGTGGGCCGTGGCCAAGGGGTCGTTCGTCAACAAGCTCATCCTCGTGCCGGCGGCGCTGCTCATCAGCGCGTTCCTGCCCGTGGCGATCATGCCGCTGATGATGATCGGCGGGCTGTTCCTCTGCTTCGAAGGCGTGGAGAAGCTCGCGCACAAGTATCTGCATCACGATGACGAACTTCAGCCGGGCGAACTGCTGAAGGCCGTAGCCGATCCGACCGTGGATCTGGTGGCCTTCGAGAAGGACAAGGTCAAAGGTGCCGTGCGTACCGACTTCGTATTGTCGGCGGAGATCGTGGTGATCACGCTCGGCACCATGGCCACCGCACCGCTCATGCAGCAGGTGGTCGCGCTCAGTGCCGTGGCGATTGGGGCGACGGTGCTCGTGTACGGACTGGTGGCCGGCATCGTGAAGCTCGATGATCTCGGGCTCGCGCTACACCGTCAGGCCGACGCGACCGCCCGTGCGATGGGTGCGTTTATTCTGCGCGCGGCACCGCTGCTCATGAAGAGCCTCTCCGTGCTTGGCACGGCGGCCATGTTCACGGTCGGTGGCAGCATCATCGCCCACGGCGTGCCGGCGATCGAGCACTTCGTGGAAGGCGTGGGCCACTCGCTCACTGCGCGCAGTGCCGTGCTCGCGTTCATCGGTACCACCGTCATCGACGCGTTGGTTGGTCTCGTGTCGGGTGCGATGGCGGTGATGCTGTTCACAGGGGCCAAGAAGGTGGCCGGGAAGGCGAAGTAGCGCCGTCGCGTTACCGAGCGGGCTTGGGGGGCGTGGGGGGAAGGGGCTCTTCGCGATCCACTGCCCCCCAGTCGCGTTTCGGCGCGCCACGCTTTGGTCCTTCACGTGGCTTCTCCTTCGTGACCGGCTTGGCCGGGAGGCGTTTGCGCCCCTGGCCTCCTTTGCCGCCTTTCATCGCCCCCTGCCTCGCGATGATGAGCTGCTGGACCTACGCGGCATAGGTGTCGCCGGTCTCCGAGATGCCCGTGAGCACATCGGCACCGGCGTGGCCATGACGAGCGCAACGCAGAACGTACGGATTAGGCGCATGAGCGAATCCGACCGGAAGGTGAGTGTGGGTACGACAGGAATTCTAGCGGCCCCCGCTTCATTGTCCGGGCCGCTCGTATGCGCTTTCTTTTCGGATATGGTGCCCGCGCCGCTCCCGTCGTTTCACCCAGATCAGTTCAGCCTGCTCCGCGCCTTCCTGCGATGGTCGGCGCGCCGGGCGTTGCGCTGGTTCTATCGGGAGACGATGGTCGTGCCGTTGGAGGAGATCCCGGAATCGGGGCCGGTGTTGTTCATCGGCAACCACCCCAACGACCTGCCCGACGTGTTGCTGGGGCTTCAGGCGTGTCCGCGGCACGTACGGTATCTGGCGACGATCGCCGCCGGTGCCGGCGGCGCGGCTGGGAAAGGCTACGAAGCCATGGGGGTCATCCCGGTCACCCGGGTCCGCGACGCACGGAAAATGCGGGCGATGGGCGTCGACATGGCCGCCGTAAACGCCGAAGCCGGACGCCGAATGGCGCAGGCGTTCGCCCAAGGGCACGTGGTCGGCGTCTTCCCGCAGGGTGGGGTGCACGACAACCCACAAATCGGGAGATTGCGAACAGGTGTAGCGATGATGGCGCTTGAGGCAATCGATAATGGCTCGGTATTCGACCTCACTGTCGTGCCATTCGGGATCCAGTACGAGGCCCCGCGCACCGGTGGATCCGACGCCATCGTCGTCGTTGGGCGTGGCTGGTCGCTGCGGGGATGGCGGGCGGAACGGCTGGCTCAGGGCCTCGAGGCCGGGGTGTCGGCTCTCACCGACGAGCTTCGTACCATGCTCCTGGGCGTGACGCGGAACGCGCCCGACTGGGAGTCGCGCACCGAGTGCGACGAACTTGTGGCCGCCGTGGCCGCGGTACATCCACCCGTTACTACCGCGTCACAGACGTCGTTGCTGGAGCGGGCCGCCCGCCTGGTGCCGCTCGCCGAGCAGCTGGTGGCGAGCCGCCGCTCCGATGCCGCCACGCCGCACGCCGGTCGTGTGCACACGTTCGTCTCCGAACTCTCCCATCTTGTACAGGAGGCGGGCGGCCTCCGCGCCTCGGCCCGTGACCACGCCCGAATGCTGCACGGTGTGGGATTCACCGCCGACGCTCGGCTCGTACCGCTCTGGGCGCTGCTGCTGATGACCCCCGCGGCGTTGATCGGGTGGCTCACCCACGGGCCGATCTTCTGGGTGGTCTGGCGCCTGGCGCACCGATTCGCCAAGGCCCGCGCCGACGTGGTCGCCCGGGCCTTCGTACCGGGATTGCAGATGGTGGCCGCGTGGTATGTGCTGCTGGCCGTGGCTGCCATCGCTCTGCTGGCGCTCTCCGGCAATGCCAGCTGGCTCACCGTGGTCGCGTTGCTGCTGCTCGTGACCCAGCTTCCCACCGCCGCCGACGTGGCCGTGGCCTGGCGCGACGGATGGCGTGGGCGGGCGCTCGTGTGGCGGGTGCAGCGCTGGCCGGCTCCACGCCGGGCCGAGATCGTGCGCGTGGCCGCGGCGCTTCGCCACGAGTGGCAAACGGGCTCGTAAACGGGGGGACAGGAGCGTTCTGGGCCGGCTCCCATTACTCTCACGAATGACCGTATTTGCACATCTCCTGCAGGCGCAGGCATGACTCTGATTTCGATCGGGAACGCGCGCGTGGATTTCGGCGCGACCGAGATCTTTCGCGACATCTCCCTGACCGTCGGTTCCGGCGACCGCTGGGCCGTGGTCGGCCGCAATGGCACCGGCAAAACCACGCTGGTCCGCCTGATCACCGGCGATCTCACCCCCACCAGCGGGGCGGTGGCGCGCATGCCCGGACTGCGCGTGGCGCTGATGGACCAGCACCGCCGCTTTCCCGACGGCATGACGTTGTGGGAGATCGTGGCCGACGCCTTCGGCGATCTGCGCACGCTGGAGCAGTCGCTGGCCCAGCAGGCCGCCAATCTCGAGCACGATCACGGCGAGGAGGCGATGGAGAAGTACGGTCGCGACCTCGAACGGTTCGAGCGCGAGGGCGGCTACCAGATGTCGGCCAAAGTGGACGCCGTGCTCATGGGCGTTGGGTTCGACCCCGAAGCGGCCAAGGCCACCAGCATCGGCACGCTGAGCGGTGGTGAACGCGGGCGCGTGGCGCTGGCCAGACAGCTCGCCACGCCGGCCGAAATCCTGCTGCTCGACGAACCGACCAACCACCTCGATCTCGAAACGACGGCGTGGCTCGAGCAGTATCTGCGCGACACCGACCGCACCGTGATCTGCATCAGCCACGATCGCGCCTTTCTCGCGGTGATGGCGAATCACGTGCTGCATTTCGAGGGTGGCACCGCTTTCTCCTACGAAGGCAGCTACGAGTCGTTCCTCATTCAGCGCGAGGAGAAACGGCTCACGCAACAGCGTCAGTTCGACAAGCAGCAGTCCAAGATCCAGTCGGAAACCGATTACATCGCGCGCAATCTTGCCGGTCAGAACACCAGGCAAGCCAAGGGACGTCGCAAGTTGCTCGCGCGCATGCCGCGTCTGTCGGCGCCCATTGGCGGTGACGGCGTGATGGCGCTGCGCCTCTCGGCCGGCGATCGGAGCGGTGATCGCGTGATCGAAGCCGAGCATGTGACCGTGGCGGTGGAAACACCGAATGGCACGCGCGAACTGTTGCGCGACGTGAACGTGGTGCTCGAGCGCAATGAAGTGGTGGCGCTCGTGGGCCCGAACGGCGCCGGCAAGAGCACGCTCATCAAGACGCTGGTCGAAGAGCATCCGGCGTTCGCGGGTCGCGTGAAGATGGGGCCCAGTACGACGGTGGCGTATTACCGTCAGGACGTGGGACACCTGCCGCTCGACAGCACGATCTACGAGGCGATTGCCACGCAGCGTCCGCTCTGGGAGCGTCGCCAGGTGCAGGGTCACCTCGGTCGCTTCGGGTTTAGCGGCGACGAAGTGCAGCGCACCGTGGGCACGCTCTCAGGTGGTGAGCGTGCACGGGTGGCGTTGGCCCTGCTCACGCTCTCTACCAACAACCTGCTCATTCTCGACGAGCCCACGAATCACCTCGACGTGGAAAGCATCGAAGCGCTCGAGGATGCGATCGAGGCGTACGAGGGCAGCTGCCTGATCGTGAGCCACGATCGCGCCGTGCTGCGTGGTCTCGCCACGCAGGTGTGGGAAGTGAAGGATCAGAAACTGATCATCTTCCCAGGCAGCTTCGTGGAGTGGGAGGCACTGCGGGCCGAGAACAAGATCAAGGCTGAAAAGGACGCGCGGGAGATTTCGCAGCGCGAGTCAGAGAAGAACGCGAAGGTGCGCGACCGGGAACGCGAGCTGCAGCGCGAGCGTGAGCGGGCCGACAAGGCCAAGGAACAGACGTACGACAAGTCGCAGGGAAAGCACGGCGCCAAGGCTGGCTACGCCCAAGCGGCGCCCACGTCGAATGACGTGCGCAAGGCGCAGCGGGCGGCTGACAAGGCGCTAAGCGACGCCGAGCTGCGGGTGTCGATGCTGGAAGCGAAGATCGCGGGCATCACCGAGGAACTCGATGACGCCACGCTGTACGACACGCCGGCCGGCATTCAGAAGGCGGCGGCACTGGGTAAGGCGCTCGACGACACGCGCGACCTGCTCGATGACGCGGTGCATGACTGGACCGCGGCGGCCGAACGGGTGCAGCAGTTGAAATCGTAACCAGGCAGGGGTGCAACTTCCGATGCATCCCTGCGTACCACATGGACATGCGAATTCCCTCGTTCCTCGTTGCCGTCGGTACGCTCGTCCTGCTCGGCGCGCCCAATCCCGTCGCCGCTCAAACGGATAGCACCAACGCCAGCGCCCCTCGTGCGCTCCGCGAACTGCTGGCGGATGCCAGTAAACGGAATGTGCTGCCGGCCTCGTTGATCAGTTTCCGGTCGAATGTCGAGACGGAGATTTCCGTGCTGTTGCGACGCGAAGAGGGGAACGAGGCGGTAGCGGCGGTGGAGCAGGTCGCGAGTACGCTGAAGTGGAATCGCACCGGCTTCTCCGACCAGCACATCGTCGGCTATCGCGCCCAGCAGACTGGCGCCAACGTCTCGATGCTCTCGGTGTTCCAGACCGGCTGGCTGAATCCGGTGCTCTACGGCAACCGGTTGCGCGTGCGCTCCAACTCGTCGCGCCGCACGTCGCCCCGACGTGGTAGTGCGGACGGCCCCGATACGCTACCGGCTGTGCATCCGCTCGCAGTCGATCGCGAGCAGTACTATCGGTACTCCGGCGGCGACACCATCGTGACCGTGCGCGCCGGCGATCGCGTGATTCCGATCGCCCACGTGCGTGTGCAGCCCCGCACCGATATCACGGACGCGGTGGTGCTGTTCGACGGCGACATGGAGCTTGACGCCTCGCGCGGCACGTTGGTTCGCTTGCGTGGTTATTTCATGCGAGCCAACGCGCCGCGTCGCCGCGGTATCGCCGCGCTGGGTGACGCGGTGGCGTTCGTGGAGTACGAGAACGGGGAACGCAACGGCGAGTACTGGCTGCCGGCCAAACAGCGCATCGAACTGCAGGCCACGTTCCCAGGATTGGGCGACGGTCGCGCCGTGGTTCGCATCGTCTCGCGTTTTTCGCAGATGCAGGTGAACGATACCGTACTCGACGCCCGCACCCTGGCTGCCGCCGACTCCCTGCGCACGCGCGCCCGTCGTCGCTTGAGTTTCGCCGGCACCGATTCCCTTGGCCGCTACGGCGACTGGCAAGCCGATGTCGGCGCGCTTTCCTTCGGTATGCACTCCGACGACTTCAACGACATCGGCCCCGACCGCTGGCGTTCCACCGGCGCGCCGCGCCTCGACTACACGGTGCCGCGCGCCAGCGATGCGTTTCACTTCAATCGCGTGGAAGGCGTGTACACGGGCACGGGCCTGAAATGGTCGCTACGCGATCTCGCTCCGGGCGTCGTGGTGCGCGCCAATGCGGGCTGGGCGTGGAATGAAGGCACGGCGCGCGGCCGCTTTTCCGTGGAACGCAAGCGTGGCAACACGGCGCTCGAACTTCGCGCCGGCCGCTCGCTCGACAACACGAACGACTTTCGTGTGCCACTCGATTCGGGCAACAGCATGGCGGCGCTGTTCGCCTCGCAGGACCCGTATGACTACGTCGATCGTCGCAGCGCCACGATCGCCGCCGTGCGCACCTCGGGCGCGCGCCGATTGCTCACGCGCGTGGAGTTCGGGGTGGCCGACGATCGTTATCGCCCCGCAACGTATGCGCGCAGCCCCTTGGGTGGCGACGTGTATCGTGAGAATCGTCGCCTAGACCAGGGCAGCTATCTGCGCACCGCCGCGTTGATCGAGTGGCATCCGGATTTCAGCGCGGAATTCGCCAAGCCGGGCGTCGGCGCGCGCCTCTCGTACGAGCGCGGCGACGGTACACTGCAGTGGCAGCGGGCCGAGGTGCGTGCCACGGCCCGCAAGCCATTCGGTCCGTTCGTGGCGCTGGCCCGCGGTGACGTGGGCACGGTGCTTGGCTCTCGTATTCCGCCGCAACAGTTGTTCGAACTCGGTAAGTTCCAGAATCTTCCCGGCTACGAAGACAAGGAGTTCGCCGGTACACGCGCCGCTGTGCTGCGCGCCTCGCTGCAGTACACGAGCCCGTATTTCCGTCAGCCGATTCGCGCCGGTCGTTTCTTCTTGCCGGCGTTGGCGCCGGGCCTGAGCGTAGGGGTACAAAGTGGATGGGCCGATGCGGTGACCGATGCGGCGCGCAGCAGTATCGACCGGCTTGGTGCGCCGATCGATTCCACGCTGCTGGCCAGTTGGGCACCAGTGGCGCGCCCCACCGATGGCATTCGGGCGTCGCTCACGGCGGGCTTACGTCTATTTTCGGGCGGCGTGTTTGTTGGTGCCACGCGCAAGGTCGATCAGGCGGCCCCGTGGAAAGCGTTGATCACGTTCGGGCAGCAGTGGTGACGGCTCTGCACATCCGCCTCAAGCGGCATCCTGACGGCTCGGCGTCGCTCACCTGTACGCGACGCGACGGCTCGGTCACGTGGCAGCGGCAGAGTGGATCGACCGCACTGGTGATGCCTGCGCACGATCTCACGCACTTTGCGGTCGAGAGTACGCTCGGCTTTCGTTTCGGCTTTTACGGCTTGCTGGCCGACGGATGGGAGATCGCCGACTTCGCCAAACCGTGGCCGCGTGGACCGATCCCGGATGAAGCGTTGGTGGTCGAGCTGATCGTGGGATTTCTCGACGCGGAACGACGGCAGGGTGAGGCGATGACCCCCGACGCGTTCCAGACACAGGCGGAGCAGTACGTGGCGTCGCGACTGGCCGTGGGCAAGACGATGCCAAATGGGTTGCGTCCGCTCACCGACGACGAGCTGGCGCGCGTGCGCGCTCGACGGGATGATCTGCTGGCGCGTTGGGCCGATGTGCCCGTCGGCGGTGCGCTCGACTTGGATTTCGCGGTTCCTCTCCCCGAGCCGCTCCCGATCACCGCGTTAGCTTAGGGGATGCGCACTCATCTCCTCGACTCGCGCCAGGGCTTCGCCGGCGACGATCTGATCTTCACGCTCAACGCCGCCGCCCAGCAACGGGCGGCCACGGGAGCGTCGGTTATCAACGCCACGGTTGGGGCCTTGCTCGACGACCACGGCAAGCTGGTGGTGCACGATAGCGTGATGGCGCTGTGGCGCGAGCTCATGCCGATGGAGATTGCGCCGTACGCGCCGATCGCCGGTGATCCGGCCTTTCTGCTGGCACTCACCCAGCGGCATTGGCCACAGCTCACGAGTCCCGGTGTGGCCGTGGCCACGCCGGGTGGTTCGGGGGCGCTGGCGCTCACGCTCAAGAACTTCGTGGAACGTGGCCAGGCCATTCTCACCGCTGCGCCGTTTTGGGGCCCGTACGCGACCATCACCGCCGAAGCGGCCGTGCGATTGGAAACGGCACCGTATCCCGCCCCCGGCGAAGCGCTCGACGTGGGCGCGTGGGAAGCCAAGGCCCGCGATCTGCTCGACGAGCAGGGTCGCCTGCTGGTGTGGCTCAATGACCCGTGCCACAACCCGACCGGTCGCAGCCTCTCGCGCGACGATCGTCGCACGCTGCTGTCGATGCTGCGCGACATCGCGTCGCAGGGGCCGGTCACGCTGCTGCTGGATTTCGCGTATCTCGACTACGCGCGCGATCCCAACGACGTGCGCGAGGCGCTCGCCGACTATGCCGAGTTCGGGGCCGAACAGTCGGTGCTGGTGTGCGCGAGTCTGAGTCTCAGCAAGGCGTTCACGCTGTACGGCTCACGCGCTGGTGCGCTGGTGTTTCCGTGGAGCAGCGACGCCGCGCTCACGGGTGCGCTGGTCTCGAGCTGCCGTGGCACGTGGAGCAACTGCGCGCGTGCCCCGATGAGTGTGCTGCTGCGCATGACCAAGAGCGACGCGGCGCAGGCTGCCTTGGCCGCCGAGCATGCGCATTGGCGCGGCGTGCTCACGGAGCGCGTGGCGGC
>CANHJV010000027.1 GCA_947461225.1 Gemmatimonadota bacterium
GTCCGTCGGCGTCACGCCGCGCGCAGACGGTCACGCACGTGTGGGGTGAGGTAACGGATGGGGCCGGCGGGCGTGCGGCGGCGCGACTGCACGGGCCCGAGGCGGGTGTGGAGTGGACGGTGGCCTGCGCACTAGCAGTCGTGGAGCGGGTGCTGCGCGGCGACGTGCAGCCCGGGTATCAGACGCCGGCCATGGTGTACGGGCCGGAGCTGGTGATGGCTTGTGCGGGAGTCACGCGCGAGGACATCTAGCGGACGTGTTGCTCACGTGTCGCGCCCCCCGGGACACCACGTGTGGGTTGACGCCGATACGGAGATCGGCATGTTCCGCCGACTGCGCGAACCCCGCGACGGTATCGACCACATGATCCGCACGATCAGCCGGTGTGTCGCCGGTGCGATGCCGTGTCCTTTCCCGCAGAGGCGTTCATGATGCGAGTCGTGCTCGGTCGTTCCCTCCCGCTCCTCGGGCTGCTCGCGGTCGCCGCATGCACCGACATTCAGCTCGGCGCGGCCAACCTCATCGAGACGGTCGACGTCCCCCGCACGGAGGTGGCCTACGGCGACGGACCACGGCAGCGCATGGATGTCTACCGCGCGCTCGACCGTGCCGGGGCGCCGCTGTCCGCGCCGGCGCCGGTGGTGGTGTTCGTGCACGGCGGGAGCTGGCAGAGCGGCAGCAAGGACGACTACGCGTGGGTGGGGAAAGCGCTGGCGCAGAGTGGGTTCGTGGCCGTGCTCCCCAACTACGGGCTCATGCCCGACACGCGCTTTCCCGCGTTCGTGGACGACGTCGCGCGGGCGGTGGCGCAGGTGAAGACGCGCGCCGCCGAGTGGGGCGGCGACACCGCTCGGGTGGTGCTGATGGGGCACAGCGCGGGGGCACAGCTGGCGGCGCTGGTGTCCTACGACCCCCGCTACCTCGCCAAGCAGGGGATCACCCCGGACGCCCTGGGTGGTTTCGTGGGGCTGTCGGGTCCCTACGACTTCGTCTTCGATACCGAGCTGCTCCAACGCACCTTTGCCGGCCCGAAGGAACGGGAGTACGATGCGCTGCCGGTGCACTTCGTGACGCCGCGGTCGCTGCGCACGCTCCTGGTGATGGGTGAGGATGATGAGACGGTGAACCCCAGGAACACGCGCTCGCTGGCGGCGACGTTGCGCAAGGCGCAGGTGCCGGTGGAGGAGCTCTGGGTGCCGGGCGCGCACGGCGTGAGCGTGGGCGCGTTTGCGCGGATCAGTCGCGGCGAGAGCGACATCGTGCGGCGGATCGTCAGCTTCGTGCGCGCCACGCCTTCGCGGCATCCATAGACGCCGGAGATCAGTGGCTGAACAGGTAGAGCGAGGCACCCGCCTGTACCCGCACGCCCGTGGGCTCGAACTGGCCGTTCTGACTGGCGGTGAGCTGGCTGGCCTGCGTGAGCTTGCCGAAGGTCCAGAGCGCGGTGCCGTTGACGGCGATCTTCGGGATGACGAACACGTGCACGCCGCCACCGGCGGTCGGCGCAATCTGCTCGAAGTTCCGGCCGGCGTTCGTGGTGCGGGCCGTGGCGCCCCCGGTCAGGAAGACGCGCAGCGTCCCACCGGCGGCCGAGAACATGTTCATGCGCAGCAGCGCGTCGTACTGTGTCAGGACGACATCGGTGCCAGTGGTGGATCCCGTGAGCGCGCTGCGATCGAAGTTCGCCAACACCGACCACGTGTCGCTCAACCCAATCCCCGCATGCAGCCCGAAGCCGCCCCTAAAGTCGAGATCCTCGACCGCGGACTTGATGCTGAGGCTAGAACCGGCGTACTGGACCCCAAGAAACAGCCCGGTGGTGGACTGCGCCTCGGCAGTGACCGCACCCGCCAGAAGGGCGAATGATGCGAGGGTGGCCTTCAGCCTGTTCAGCATGACTACTCCCGGTTACGTGTGCGCAGGTATCAATACGTCGTCGTGCACCACAATGCGTTGGACGCGTTGATCGGAGCGGCGTACGCCGACATCCGTGCGCGGGTCGTCGGCGAGGCTACTTGGGCGTCACCCGAAACAGTCCGCCCGTAGTGGTGTTCTCGATCATCCACAGCGCACCGTCCGGCGCCACCGCGATATCGCGAATTTGATGGCCCACGTTCCAGCGTTCGGCGGTGGTGGCGCCACCCTTCCCGTCGAACGTAATTCGGGTGACGGTCCGCGACGCGAGGCCGCCGATCAGCGCGGATCCGTTCCACGGCGCAAACATCTTGCCCTTGTAGAACGTGAGATTGCCCGGCGCGATCACCGGCGTCCAGTAGAGCACCGGCTTCGTGAGATCAGGGCGCGTGTCGGGGCTCGGGATGGGCGTCTGGTTGTAGTTCACCGCATACGACACGAGCGGCCAGCCGTAGTTCTTGCCGACTTCCACGAGATTCAACTCGTCGCCGCCGCGCGGGCCGTGCTCCACTTCCCACAGGCGACCATCGGGCGCGAAGGCCAACCCGTACGGCGTGCGAAATCCTGACGCCCACGTTTCCGACGGCGTGAGGTTCGGTCCGGGAAAGGTGTAGGTGGACACCACCGCCGCCGTCTTCGCCAGTTCGGTGTCGCGCGGCGGGTTGATGATGTCGAGCGTGGCCGAACCGGTGGTACCGGCCTGCGGATTCCCGGGCGCCGGTTTGCCGTCGAGCGTGAGACGGAGGATCTTGCCCAAGGGCGAGTTGGGATCCTGCGCGGGCGTCATGCGCTGCCGATCGCCCACGGAGAGAAACAGGAATTTCTTGTCGGGGGAGAACGCCACCGCCGCGCCGAACTGTCCGCCACGTCCGCGGGCGCCGTCGCGCCAGATCACCTGCAGTCCATCGAGGCTGGCCGAGCCGGTTGTGATCGACAGGGTGGCCATGGCCAGCGCTAGGCTGGAGCCGCCGGTTTCGCCAGGCTCCGAATACGTGAGGTAGACATGGTGGTCCTTGGCGTAGTTCGGCGAGAGATACACGCCAAGCATGCCACCCTGTCCCTGCGCCAGCACGGCCGGCACGTTCGCCACCGGTGTTTTGACCCCTTCCTGCGTGACGAGCCAGAGCGGACCGACCTTCTCCGTGATCAGCATGCGTCCATCGGGGAGGAACGCGATGCGCCAGGGCAGGTTGAACGTGGCCACCGGCGTCATCGTAAACGGGACGCTGTCTTCGGGCTTCTGGTCGCCGAAATTCACTTGCGCGTGCGCAACAACGGGCACGACGGTGGAGACGGACGCCAGAACCAATGCGACACGCGCGAACAGCTTCATCACGGGCTCTCCTCGAGGATGTACAGCAGGACGGTGAAGAGTATCCCGCGCGCGCCGTATCCCGCCAGCGGTGGCCACCAGCGGTGGCCACCAGCGGGAAACCGCGCGCTACTTCTTGATGACGGTAACGCTCGTCGTGTCGGCCGCGAAGGCGGTGAACACGCCAAGCCCGCCGGTGATGTTCGTGAACGGTTCGTTGAGGTCGCGCGAGTCCTGTTGGAGCGTGGCGTAGAGCTGCGCGTATTCCTCGTTCACGCGCCACACGTACACCTGATAGCGGCCGTAGTACGGCAGGCCGAGGGCGTTCACCGGCAGACTGTCAGCGGCGGTGGGCGCGAAGATCACACGCCGCCGGCCACGGATGCCACCCGGGAAAGCGATGTCGACACCCACCGGCGACAGCTCTACGTTTTCGAGCGTCACGAAGTACAGCGACCCGGGCGACTTCGTCCAGCGCACCAGCGTTTGCGCACCGGAGAAATCGGGGCGCGGCCCACCGGGCCCACCGCCGAACGTCAGTGTGGGAATGGTGAGCGTGGACGACACCATCCGCGCGCCGGTGGGACGCACCGGCACGACGGTGCGCGCCGAGAGGGCGCGGCCCTTTACGGAGCCCTCGAGCGTGAACACCTCTCCCTCGCGCACGATCAGCCCGGTGCCGTTGTACTGGTAGTAGCCGCTGTCTCCCGCCGACTTCACCAGCGGATAGCGCACGCCGTTGCGCACCAGCACTACCGTGGCATCGTTGATCGGCGGCGCCGCCTGCACGTCGGTGGTGTCGCTGGTATTGATCGGGACGGTCCAGGTGAGCCGCACGTCGTTCACGGGCTGACCGGCGTACAGGAACGCGCGCACCACGGGATCGGGCGACCCGGGCACCACGAAGGTGGGGTCGCCGCAGGCGGTGAGAAGCCCGAGCAGGATCGCGGGCAGGAATGCGCGTGTCATCGGTCGATCTCCGTCACGCGCTCGCGCTGTGCGCGCCACGTGAGCTTGACGTCTAGGCTCGGCGTGAACCCGAGCTGGGTGACATCGGTGATCACGATCGGATCGGCGCTGAGGTCGAATTTGCGGAAGGACACGTTGCGGCGATTGAGGATGTTGTACAGCGACAGCCCGACGCGCCAATCGAACGACCCCTTGGTCTCGAAGATGCGTGAGGCGGCAAGGTCCGCGCGCTGGTACGAGGGTAACCGCTGACTGTTCTTGTCACTCACGTTCACGTACGTCTGCTGCCGGCCATCGAGCAGTTTGATCTGGTATTGCGCGATCGGCGCGGTGTACGGGCGTCCGCTGCCGTACACGCCTACCGCCGACAGATCCCATTGGCCCAGCTGCCACGAGCCGAATCCTTTCAGCTCGTGCCGTTGATCGAGTGAACTCGGAAAGGCGCGGCCGCCGTCTACTTCGTCGAAGCGGTTGGTGGCCTTCATGAGGGTGTAGGCGGCCCATCCGGTCACGCTGCCGCGTTTCTTCTCGAGCAGAAACTCGAGTCCGCGCGCATGCCCGTCGCCGGTGAAGAAGAACGACCCCGTGTTCACGCCGAACGCCTGCCGGTAGCGCCGCGAGAACAGCGTCGCGTTCTCGAGGGTCTTGTCGTAGGCCTCGATGTTGAGCGCCCACGCGGGCCGGTCGAAGAGCACGCCGGCGATCAGGTGCGTTGACCCTTGCGGACGCAGCGTGCTGTCGGCGAGCAGCCAGAAGTCGCGACTGCCCTGCAACACGTCTTCGTTTTCCACGCGGTTCACGAACTGGTGATAGCGACCCCACGCACCCTTGAACCGCAGCGACGGTGTGGCCTGCCATCCGGCGCTCACGCGCGGCTCGACGAAGCTCGCTCCCGTGGCATCGTACTGCGTGCTGCGCACGCCCGTGGTGATGTCGACCGCCGAGACGGGCGTCCACTTGTGCTGCACGTAGGCGGCGCGCGTGGTGGCCTCGCCGTTGCGGACGGTGTTCCGGCGGTTCTGCACCGTATCGGTGGCGCCTCCCACCGCGAACTGGTACGTCACGCGGTTGCGGGTGCTCCAGATGCCAAACTCGAGGCGTGACCACGCGGCCAGATCGATGATGTTTTCGAGACGTACCGTCTGATCATCCACCGTGTTCGTTTCGGTAAACCCGAAATTGAAGCGCGCGCCCCCGTTTGGGAGGCCGCCGCTCGCCGTGCGGTTGCCGTCGCTGGTGTATTGCGAGTTGGAGACAATGAGGTCGGACGACAGCCGCGACGACCACTGCCGGAACCAGCGCCCGCTCACGCCCATGTTCTCGGCGATGGTGAGATCGTTGAGCGTTGGCGTGGCGTTGGTGGGCGCACCCGTGGGTGCTCCTGTTGGCGCCCCCGGATTGAAGCGCGCGAAGCCGCCGCCGAGCGATTGCGACTGGTCGAGATTGTCGAGGCCACGAAAGACGCTGATCGTGGCCACGTCCTTCGACGACGGGCGATACGTCAGCTTCGCGTTCAGGTCGTAGAAGTAGAAACTCGGATCGACCTGCGCCTGCTGAAACCGGCCGCCGCCGCGCGGTCCACCACCACCGAAGCCAACCGGCGCCTGCGTCTGGGCGCTCGAGCCCTGTCGCGCGAAGTCGAAGAGCTTGTTGTACAGACCACTCTTGATGACATCGGTGTACGAGCGCCGGCCTGACAGCAGCAGGCTGCCGCGACCCAGCGGAATTTCCACGACGCCGCGCGCGCTGAGCAGACTCGCCCCGCCGCTGGCGCGGAAGTGATGCTCGTCGCCGGCCTTGCCGGTGAGGTCGATCACCGACGACACGCGGCCACCGTAACGCGCCGGGAAGCCGCCGGCATACAGCTGAATGTCTTTCAGTGCGTCGGTGTTGAACGCGCTGAACAGGCCGAAAAAGTGGTCCACGTGATACACCGTGATGCCGTCGAGCAGCACGAGGTTTTGATCGGGGGTGCCGCCGCGCACCGACAGGCTGGCCCCACCGTTGCCGGCGCCGGCCACACTGGGCAGCATCTGCAGCGTGCGGAACACGTCGGCCTCACCGATCGACGGCATCGCCTCCACCTGTGCCGTCGAAATCGACTGCACGCTGACGTCGCGTCCGATGGCGACCACCGTGGGCGACTGGTCGGTGGCTGATCGCACCGTCGCCGTCGACAAACGCACGACGGCCTTGGTCAGGATCACCGACAGTGACCCGGTCAGGGTGTCGGCGCGCAGGGCGAGCAGGCGGGAGGCGTACCCCACGTACTGTACCCGCAGGACCTGCGGACTCCCCGGGACACCGAGGAGGGCGAATCGCCCGTCGGCGTTCGTCTGGATGGCGCGCGGTGAGCTCACGAGCCCCACGCGCGCATTCGGGAGCACCTCGCCGGTCGCGGAGTCTCGCACGACGCCGGTGATCGTGAACGTGCGCGGGGGGGCGGCACTGCGTGCGGGGGCGGGCTGTGCGTCGACCGCGATCGGCGATGCCGCCACGCTGAGCGTGGCCAGCGTGATGAGCGCCGTCGCGACGGCGTGCGGGAGGACGCGCGGGAGGGTGGGACCGACACGGGTTGTCATGGTGCCCATGACACCCGTCACACCCGATACCCTACGTCGGCGCTCAGTCCACGATGAACAGCGTTGCCCCGCCGGTCGTGCGCGACCGATGCGGCTCGGCGTGGTCCGCCACCTGATAGCTCATGCCGGGCGTGAGCTGCACGACACGGCCATCGGCCAGCTCGGTGTCGAGCACGCCCGCGAGACAGAGCAGGATGTGCCCCTTCTCGCACCAGTGATCGGCAACGTAGTGCGCCGAGTAGTCCACCATGCGCACGCGGACGTCGCCGAACTGCCGCGTGCGCCAGGTGGCCGTGCCGGAGGTGCCAGGGTGCACCGTGGGTTCGACGGTGCTCCAGTTCGTGATGCCGAAGGGGATGTCGGTGAGTCGCATATCGGGTTTCAAGGGGTCAGAGTCGTTGAACGCCGCGTCGTTCAAGGGGTCAGAGTCGTGAAACCCGTTCAACGACTCTGACCCCTTGAACGGCGTTCAACGACTCTGACCCCTTGAAACCCGACGGTGCTTACTGCCGCACGAGGGCCGAGATCCCACCCACGTAATACGGCTCCGAGAACAGCACCGACTTCTTCCGTTCGGCCGTGATCGTGATGCAGGCGCCGATCATGTCCACCTTGCCCGCCATGAGCGCGGGGATCATGGCGCCGAAGTCCATGTTTACGATCTCGAGGCGTCGGCCCAGTTGTGCCGCGGTCCGTGCCGCGATCTCGACGTCCATGCCGACCACTCGGCGCGACGCGTCCATGAACGAGAACGGCTCCGTGACGGCGGCCGTCCCGAAACGCAGCACCTCACCGCTCCCCGTGGGAATGTCGGGCATCGGCTTCGGCTCGCCCTGGGCCGGCAGCCACCGGTCCACCATCTGCTGATACTCACCGCTGGCGCGCATGGCGGCCACCACCGAATCGGCCGCCGCCTTCAGCGTGCTGTCGCCCAAGCGGAAGGCAAACCCGTAGTCGTCGGTCGTGATCTTCTCGCCCAGCACCACGAGCCCCGGGTTCTTGGCCGCGATGTTCTTGAGGATCGGCTCATCGTACGCCGCCGCGTCGGCCTTCCCCGCCTTCACCGCCAGCGCGGCATCCAGCACGCTATTGAAGTACAAAAACTTGGCATCCGGCAGCTTCGAGGTGACCAGCTGATCCGCGACTGTCCCGGTGGGCACGGCGAACTGCTTGCCGTCGAGCTGGGCGATCGTCGTGATCTGCTCGCGCTTGCTGCACGCCGCCAACAGGACGCCAGCCACGGCGACGGCCGCGAGGGTCGATCGACGCATGAATTCCATCGGGATCTCCTGGGGGGAAAGTGGTCGCGCTCGACGGATAGGCGCCGCTGGCGGACTGTGCGATGCTAATGGAAACCGCCCGCCTGTGAAAGGCAGCCCATGGCGGCGGCTGTTTGTTATCGAATTGATACGAAGCGGGGGCCAATGTTCGCGCGACGCGGCCTTAGCATAAAGGTTACGCTCCACCGCCTGTCCCCTTGTGCTCCTTGATGGAAATCGTTGCCGACATCATCGCCGGACTCGGCCTGTTCTTCATTGGCGTCCGGAGCATCGGCACGCACATGAAGCAGATGACCGGCGCCCGGTTTCGCCGCTGGGTCGCGTGGGCCACCGGACATCACGTCAGTGCGGCGCTCGTTGGCACGGCGGCCGGCGTCGTGACGCAAAGCTCCAATGCGGTCACCTTCATCGGCGTGTCGTTGGTCACCAGCGGCATGATCACGCCGGTGCGCGCGCTGCCGGTGCTGGCCTGGGCCAATGTCGGCACGGCGCTGCTGGTGTTCCTGGCCACGCTCGATATCCATATCGCCGTGCTCTTCCTCCTCGGCGCAGTGGGCTTCTGCTACTACTTCGGGCTCAACGAGCGCGAGCGCGGGCGCCATCTGATCGGCGCGTTGTATGGCGTGGGGATGCTGTTCTTCGGGGTGTGGCTGATCAAGCAGGGCGCCCGGCCGATGAAGGACCTGGAGTCGGTGCGGGCGTTCATCCGCTTTTCGGCGCAGTCGCAGCTGCTGCCCTTCGTCGCGGGGCTGCTGCTCACGCTGGTGATTCAATCGTCGTCCACCATGTCGGCCATTGCCGTGACCATGGCCGCGGCGGGTGTCCTCACGCTCGATCAGACGCTCATGATCGTCCTGGGCTCGAACATTGGGTCGGGGCTCAGCACGTTCCTGCTGTCGGGCAATCTCACGGGGGTCGGACGCCAGTTGGCGTTCGTCCAGCTCGCGATCAAATCGTTGGGCGTCGTGCTGCTGCTGCCGGTGCTGTTGCTGGCGCAGGCGGCCGAAGCGCGCGGCGGTGTGTCGGTCCTCGCGCGGCTGGGCGGCACTACCGCCGAGCAGGTGGCGGTGGCGTTCTTGATGCTGCAGGTGGTGTCCGCGCTGTCGGCGGGGCTGCTCAGCCGCGTCCTCATCACCATGGCGGGCCGGCTCTTTCCGCCCAGCGTGGGCGATGTGCTCTCCAAGCCGCACTTCATCTACGAGCAAGCGCTCGACGAACCCGAGACGGCGCTCGATCTCGTGGAGCGGGAGCAGGCCCGTGTGCTCGCCTTTTTGCCGCGGTTGCTCGATCCACTGCGCGCGGCCGAAGTGGACGGCACCCCCTATCAGCACAAGGAACTGCTGGCGGCCTGCACCAATGTGGTGGGCGAATGTGCCGGGTTCATCGATCGGCTCATGAGCCGCACGCCGAGTCATGGTGCGCTGGAGCGCGTGATGAGCGTGCGGGCCCGCAATGAATTGCTGGTGCACATGATGGACGGCTGCCATGACTTCGTCGACTGGCTCGAGGACGCATTTCCCGAACCGGCAGCTCACACGCTCCGGGCCAGTCTCGTGGAGGGGCTCTGCACCGTGCTGCTGGTGTTGTCGGATGCGGTGCAGGACGGGGACCACGATTACGCGATCGCGTTGGCGCTCACGTCGGACCGGGCCTCGGTGATGGAAGGGGTGCGCGCCGGCTTCATCGGATCGGAACGTGGACTTGGCCCCGAGAGCCAGACGCGCCTCCTACCGGCCACCAGCGTGTTCGAGCGGGTGATCTGGCTCGCCAACCGCTATGCGATCGCGTTGGACCGTCAGAGCGCATCGGCCGGCGGGCGGCATCCCGTCGGGGCACTCCCGGCCGCGTAATCCCGCACCGCTGCATCCGGTCACGGGCCACCGCTCACGGGCCACCGCGCTGTGCCCGGGTGCCAGTGTACCGCCGGCGTTAACCAGATCCCATATTCCGTGGGTCGTCCGCGCCCACACCCGGGCCACGACCAGCGCCTCCCTCCTGCCACGACGACACCATGCGGCCGCTGTTCCTGTCACTGCTTCTGCTCGGTGCCACGGCGGTCGGTGCGCAAGCCCCGGCGCGCCCCACGCTCGACGAGAAGATCGGTCAAATGCTGATGATCGGCTTCCGCGGCATGGTGGCCACCTCCGACAGCAGCATCGCGCGCGACATCCGCCGCTTCCACCTCGGCAGCGTGATCTTCTTCGATGTCGATGTGGAGCGCCAGAAAGCGGATCGCAACATCGCGTCGCCGGTGCAACTCACGGCGCTGGTGGACTCGCTGCAATCGTTCGCCCGCGTGCCGCTGCTGGTGGCCATCGACCAGGAAGGCGGACGCGTGAACCGCCTCAAGGCCACCTACGGCTTTCCGGCCTCGGTGTCGGCCCAGTATCTGGGCGCGCTCAACAACCCCGATTCCACGCGTGTCTACGCCGATCGCACGGCCCGCACGCTCAAGGCGCTGGGCATCAACGTGAACTTCGCGCCCGTGGTGGATGTCAATTCCAATCCCGACAACCCCGTGATCGGGAAGCTCGAACGCAGCTACAGCGCCGATCCCAACGTGGTGACCACGCACGCGCGCATCGTCACCGCCGCGCACCGCGCGCACGGCATCATCACCACCTTTAAGCACTTTCCGGGGCATGGCAGCGCCTGGAACGATTCGCACGTCGGCATGGCCGATGTCACCACCACGTGGGCAGCGTCGGAGCTCATTCCGTACCGCCGCGCCATCGAGGCCGGTGAGCTCGATGCGATCATGACGGCGCACATCTTCAACGCGAACTTCGACCAGGCACATCCCGGCACGTTGTCCAAGCGCGTGCTCACCGGCATGCTGCGCGAGGAACTCGGCTTCTCGGGCGTGATTTTCTCCGACGACATGCAGATGAAGGCCGTGGCGAGCTTCTACGGCCTCGAGCAAGCCATCGAGTTGGGGATCAACGCGGGCATCGACGTCCTCACCTTCCCCAACAACGCAAGCGTGTACGTGCCGGACATCGCCGAGCGCGCGTTCACGACTATCAAGATGCTGGTGAGCACGGGGCGTATCAGCGAGGCGCGCATCGACGAATCGTACCGTCGCATCATGCAGCTCAAGCGCCAGTACGGCGTGACGACGACCCGGTGACGCAGGCGGCGTCGTTCAGCGGCGACACTCCATAGGCGAGACGCGCCGTCGCCCCCTTGCCGACCGCAGCGTGTCGTTGGTGATTGCGGCATGCCCTTTCCTACGCTCCCATCCCTCCGTTCGCCGCGCAGCGCGCTTGCGGCCATCATGCTGTTGTCCGCCTGCGGCGCGAACGAGGCCATCGCCCCCGCTGCACCGCGCGTGCTCACCGTGGGCGTGGTGCAGTCGCTCAGCGGCACGGCCGCTGTGTACGGCAAGGCGGTTGTGGAGGGTATCGACCTCGCGGTCCGGCAGCTGAATGCGGGCACGGCGCAGTCCGGGGTGCAGATCGTTCTCACCGTCGTCGACGACGCCGGCGCCAACGCCCCGTCGACGGCGGCCTTCGCTACGCTCGTGTCGCGCAAGGTCGACGTCCTGATCGGACCGACGCTGTCGAATCTCGCCGCCGCCGATCATGCGCTCGCGCAAAGTGCCGGCATTCCCGCGCTTGGGGCGACGACCACGGCCGCCGGTATCACCGACGTGGGACCCTTCATCTTCCGTGTCGCGCTGTCGGAGAATCTGGTCGTACCCGCCACACTCGCGCGCGTCGCGCCACTGGTCGGGCTCAAGCGGGCCGTCTTGATCGTCGATGGCGACGATGCGTTTTCCCGATCGTCGGCCGATGCGATGCGCCTTGGCGTGGCGCAGCAAAGTGCGACGATCCTGCGTGAGATTGACCTCGCGACACAGGATCTCACGACGGAACTCGCGCGACTCCAAGGGCAGACGTTCGACGCGTTTCTGGTGACGCCGCTGGTTGCCAAGGCGGCACCGGCGCTGCTCGCCATCCGTGCGGCGCGTTTTGCGCAGCCGGTGATTGGGGGGAACAGTTTCAATACGCTCGACATCGCGCGCATCGCCGGATCGGCGGCCGACGGGGCGTACGTTGGCGCCGCGTGGAACCCCGGCGTGACGTCGACCACCAGTGCGGCGTTTACCGCGGCCTATCGTGCGGCGTACGGGTACCCTCCCGATCAGTACGCGGCGCAGGGGTACACGTCGGTGCTCGTGGCGTTCGACGCCGCACGGCGCACCGCCGGCAGCACGTTGTCGTTACGCGACGCCATCGCCGCCACCCGTGATTTGGACACACCACTCGGCATGCTGTCCATGTCCGCGCGGCGCGAGGCGGTGCACGCGCCGGTGGTGCAGCAGTTCCGGAACGGCCAGCTGGTGGTGTTGCCGTAGCTGGCCGTCCGTGCGCTTGGTACATTAGCCCCGCGGGCGATCCGCGCTCTCCTTCCTGACTTTGCGCCTGAGGCGACCCGATGAGCACCCTGACTTCCCTGACGCTGGCCGAAGAGCTGCTGCTGGTCGCCCTCGACGACGAGCGCGGTACGCTGCTCCCCCTGCCGCCGTTCTCGATGGAAGTGGCGAGCGCCGCCGCCTTGGTGATGGACCTCGCGCTGCTGGGGCGGATCGACACCGACGCGCAGTCGCTCACGGTGCTCTCCGCGGCCCCCACGGGGAACGCGCTGCTGGACGAGGTGCTCGCGCAGATCAGTGCCGACCCCACCACGCACTCGACCGCCGAGTGGCTGAACCGCCTGGCCACCGGCACCGAAACGCGCAACCGCATCATCGAGGCACTGGTACAGCGCGGCGTGCTGCAGTCGGTGGAGAAGCGGCTGTTGTGGGTGTTCAAGACGCGCGTCTACCCGCCCACGAGCGGGATTGAAGAGCGCGAAGTGAAGAGCCGCGTGATGACGCTGCTGAACAACGACGAGATCCCCGATCCGCGCGACTCGCTCCTGGTGGGGCTCCTGCGTGCCACGAAGCTGCTGGACGCGCTGCTCAGCCGCTCCGAGCGGCACCGCCTGGCGCAGCGCATCGACCAGATCGCCGATTTCGAGGAACTCAATCGGTCGATGACACGCACGATTGAGGAGCTGCAGGTGCTGCTGGCGGCGGCGAACATCGGAATCGCCTGAGATCATGACCGAGCGATCGATGCGGACGACGGCCGCGGTGGAGCAGCTGCCCGCGCTGGTCGAGTTTCTCCAGCGTGCGTGGCAGGAGGGGGAACTCCCTGACGCGACGGCCTTTCCCTTCGAGCTGGCGCTGGACGAAGTGTTCATGAACGTGGTCATGCACGGCACGACGCCGGATGGTCCGCCTCGCGAGGTGTCCGTGGTGCTCCGGTATGAGGGATCGACCGTGACCATGGTGATGGCAGACGACGGTCCCCCGTTCGACCCGCTCACGCTGGCCGCCCCCGATATCAACGCCCCGATCGAAGAACGGGAGCTTGGCGGACTGGGCGTGTTTCTGGTGCGCGAACTGATGGACGAGGTTTCCTATGCCTACACGGGCACCCACAACGAATTGACGATGCGCAAGGTGGTTTCATGAGTGGTGTCAGCGCGAAAATTCTTGTCGTCGACGACACGCCGTCGAACATCCAGTCGTTGGCGGCCACCCTGAAGCCGGCGGGCTATCAGGTGCTCGTGGCCACGAATGGGCAGCAGGCGCTCGACGTCATGGCGAAGGTGCGCCCCGATCTCATTCTGCTCGACATCATGATGCCGGTGATGGACGGATTCGAGGCGTGTGCGAACATCAAGGCCAACGCCGAGTGGCGCGACATCCCGATCATCTTTCTCACGGCCAAGACCGAGACTGCCGATCTGGTGAAGGGCTTCGAACTGGGCGCGGTGGACTACGTGAACAAGCCGTTCAACGCGCACGAACTGATGGCGCGCGTGCACACGCATCTCACCGTCGACCGGCTGCGTACGAGCGTGTCGGAAAAGAACGCCGCGCTGGAGAAGGCGCAGGCGCAGATGAGCGCTGAACTCGATCTCGCGCGGGCCATGCAGGTGGCGATCCTGCCGTCGCGGTTTCCCGTGGCCCCCGGCTGTGATGGCTCGGCGCGCATGCTCCCCGCCACGACGATGGGGGGCGACTTCTACGACTTCATCGAACTGCCGGGCGGCCGCATCGGGCTGGTGATGGCCGACGTGTCGGGCAAAGGCGTGCCCGCGGCGTTCTTCATGGCCGTCGCGCGCACCAACCTGAACGCGCTGGCCGCGACCGCGTCGGGACCGGCCGATTGTCTGCAGCGCACGAACGACGTGCTGCTCACGCAGAATCCGATGGATCTGTTCGTGACGGTGTTCTACGCGGTGTTCGACCCGGCCACCGGGTCGCTGGCGTACGCCAATGGCGGACACAATCCGCCGCTGATCCGGCGGGCGAACGGCACGGTGGAGATGCTGACGGCGGCGTCGGGGCTGGTGCTGGGGATGTTCCCCGCCACGTACGAGCAGGACACTGCGCAGCTGGCCCCCGGTGACACGCTGGTACTCTACACCGACGGCGTCACCGAGGCGTTCAACGTGGACGTGCAGATGTACGAAGAGGCGCGCCTGATCGAGCGCGTTCGCGCCGACGGCGGCGGTAGCGCGAAGACGTTGGTCGCGTCGATCTTTGACAGTGTGATCGGCTTCTCCGGGGCCGCGCCGCAGTCCGACGACATCACCGTGGCGGTGCTGTCGTGGGCCGGGACGGCATAGCCGCCCCTACGCGACGGCCGCTCGCTCCACGCGCGCGCGATCGGCGATGATGTAGTCCAGGATCTCGCGGGCGAAGGGGCCGGCCACGGCCAGCCGGTTCACATCGATCGGGACATCGATCGACTGCAGCCGTAACACATCGTTCCCCGCGCTGAAGTGCGGGCACAGTCCGCCGTAGAAGAAGCCGAGTTGCTCGGCTACGGCGAAGGCGGCCGCGCACCCTGCGTCGTCGAGACGCAGGTCGAGGAAGATGACCCGCGCCCCCGCGCGTCGTACCAGTTCGTCGCGCGCGGCGCGCAGGGCCGTGGCGATATCGGCGCCGGCATGCCGCACCCCGATCATGCCGAAGTCGAGGCCGCTCACGAACGTCACGGTGACGTCGCTGTCGCCCGTGGGTTCACCGCCGTCGGCGATCGTGACGGGGATGCCGCAGCCGTCGTAGGTACGCTGCAGCATGGCCCGATGCCGCGCCGGCGGACAGATCGTGCGCGCCGCCGGCGGCACCAACGGCTGGAAGTACACCATGAGCGACGTGCGCTCGGCGGCGTCGGTCACCGCGATCCCCTTCAGCTCCACGGTGCCGCCAACCAGACCGAGGTTGACGGCGCAGGCGCGGGCCCCGAGCCGTTCGTTGGCCCGCTGACTGAACGGGTGCGTCATCGTGGGCTCGCTGAACACCGCGAGCAGCCCCAGAGCCTGCGCGCGCTCCTCGGTGAGGCGCCGCATGCGCTCCATGAGGCCGCGGCTGCGGTGCGCCGGATCGACCACCGCCTTCCCCAGTTCGCCGGTGGCGCAGGGTGTGACGCCCAATTGGCCGAAGCCACGCACGTCGAGGGCGTAGTGCCCTACGACCTCGCCGTGCGCCGTGGTGGCCACGATCGACAACACCTGGCCCGCGCGGTTGAGCTCCCGGATCCGTTCCGGGATGTACAGGTCGTCGGCGTAACTGAAGCCGTAGGTGCGGTAGATGGCGCGCGCGATCTGGGCCCAGTCATCCGCGCCGTCGGCGCCGGCCACGCGCACGATGTATTCCTGCGCCGGGGCGAGCGGCGCGTCCTCGGCGAACGGGACCAGTGACTCCGGCGGGGCCGATGTGGTGATGTCGGGGTCCCGACGATGGAAGACGAGCGAGAGCCGGTTCCCCTGCCGTCCGAGGGGAATCCAGCGCGCTTCGTCGGCGCTGTGACGAATGAGCTGACGGGCCACCGCCGAGAGGTCGATGGCGTCGAGCGACGCGGTGTCGTGCGCGTCGTGGTCGTGTGCGATGGAGAGCGGCGGAATCTCGCGATCGTCGAAGGCAATCTCGAGCGCCAACGGCGTGATCGTGGCGTGCACGCGCACCAGCGAATCACTCGGCCCGTCCACGCGATCGAGGATCAGGCTGAACCCCTCCTCACACGCGAGTTCCACTGCGGCGGTGCGCGCCGCGTCGCATCCCACGAGCGACGCGAGCGCCCGCGCATGGGCGTGCACCAGCGCCAGCGCGTCGATACGGGCCGGCACTTCCAGCGTCGCGCGCATTACGTATGCGCGCTCAGGGCCGCCTCGAGCGCGGCGTGTGCGTCGCCCAGGGCGTATCCTTGGATATGGCCTTCAAAAGCCGTGAAGCCGTCATGTCCCAGCAGCGCGCGGAACACGTCGCGATGGGTGTCGAGATCGTCGGCCGCATCGGCGTCGAAGTCGGCGAGACGCTGCAGCATGCGTTCGGCGATCGGCCGTCCGGTGACCGGATCGAACGCGGCCACGGGGGCGCTTGCCGTTTCGACGGGGGCCGGCGCGTAGTCGGGTCCGAGCCGTTCGATCAGCAGGGCCATGGCCTGAGTCAGCGCGTCACAGTGCGGTGCACACCGTTCGGCGTCGGCGCCATCCCCGATGGCCTTTTCCAACACCCCACCGGCGGCTTGCACGGCGCCCGCGCCGAGCGATCCCGCCACGCCTTTCACCGTGTGGGCGAGCCGCTCGGCGGTCCCGCGATCACCGCTGGCCAGACAGGCGCTGATGCGTGCGCCAGCGTC
The DNA here is from genome assembly GCA_947461225.1 of Gemmatimonadota bacterium. Lineage (GTDB taxonomy): Bacteria > Gemmatimonadota > Gemmatimonadetes > Gemmatimonadales > Gemmatimonadaceae > Gemmatimonas. Next base: position 16,760 of record CANHJV010000027.1, read on the forward strand.
GGCTTCCTGCGCCACGAACTGCCGCAGCAGCTTGACGTACAACTTCTTGTTCCCGGCCACGCGGGCGAGCCCCTCGTCTACCGCGAGCCCTTCGATGCGCGGGAGTTCATCGGCCACGACGGGCACCACCGGCGCCGCGGGGGCCGTGCGTTCAGAGACCGCCGGCACATTCGCGGCCCGCGCCGCGCGCACGGCGGCGGCCCGCGCCGGCGCGTAGTACTTCTCCAGCGTGGCGAAGAGGATGGCCGGCGCGATGGGCTTCGAGATGTGGTCGTTCATGCCCTCGGCCAGGCAGCGCGCGCGCTCGTCGTTCGAGGCGTGCGCCGTCATGGCGATGATCGGCAGCGTGGCGAAGCGCGTATCGTTGCGGATTGCCATGGTGGCCTGGTGCCCGTCCATGATGGGCATTTGCAGGTCCATGAACACGACGTCGAATCCGGTGGGGTTCGCATCGAGATGCATCACGGCTTCGCGCCCGTTGTTCGCCACCGTGACATGCGCGCCCGCTCCCTCCAGTAGCTCGATCGCGATCTGCTGGTTGATCTCGTTGTCTTCGGTGAGCAGCACGCGCGCGCCCGCGCAGCGATCGAGGTCGGTGTCGACGTCCGCGGCGCCACCGGCGGTGCGCATGGTGCCGGTTTCAGCCGCGCTGGCGAACAAGGTGACCAGCGTATCGAGCACCATCGACTTGCTCACCGGTTTCACCATGAAGCCGTCGAGACTGAGCGCGCCGGCTGCTTCCTTCACCTCTTCGCCGCTGAAGGCGGTGACCATGACCACCGCCGGTTGTGACGCCAGCCCGGTTTCCGAACGCAGCAAGCGTGTGGTTTGCAGGCCGTCCAGCCCGGGCATGCGCCAGTCCATGAACACCACGTCGTACGGCGCGTCGCCGTCGCCGTTGTGCTGCCGGATGGCGGCCAGCGCTTCGGCGCCCGAGCTCACCGAATCCACGGTGGCCACGAGATCGCCGAGCGAGTCGGTGAGGATCTCGCGGGCCACCGGGTTGTCGTCGACGACGAGCGCGCGCAGGCGGTGCATCGCCTCGGGCACCATAGTGCGACGGTCGGTGGCCTGACCAACGCCTGCGCGCACGGTGAAGAAGAACGTGGTGCCCACGCCGGGCTCGCTCTCGAGCCCGATCTCGCCGCCCATCAGCTCCACCAGCGTCTTGCTGATGGTGAGGCCAAGGCCAGTGCCGCCATGCTTGCGCGTGGTGGACATGTCGGCCTGCGTGAACGGCTGGAACAGCTTCGCGCACTGCTCGGCCGTCATGCCGGGGCCGGTGTCGCGCACGCTGAAGCGCAGCAGCACCGAATCCTCGACGCGCTCGACCAGCGCCGCCTTGATGTGAATCTCGCCGTGTTCGGTGAACTTGACGGCGTTGTTGATGACGTTCGTGAGCGCCTGATTCAGGCGCAGCGGATCGCCAATGAGATCGACCGGCACCGTGCTGGGAATATCGACCAGGAACTCGAGCCCCTTGTCGTAGGCCTTCTGGCTGGTGACGGTGGTGACGGCGCGGAACACATCCTCGAGATTGAAGTCGGTGGACTCGATATCGAGCTTGCCGGCTTCGATCTTGGAGAAGTCGAGAATGTCGTTGATAATGCCGAGCAGCGAGTTGCCGGCGGTGTGGATCTTGCTGACGTAATCGCGCTGCTTGTCGGTGAGATCGGTTTTGAGTGCGAGGTACGCGAGCCCGATCACCGCGTTCATCGGCGTGCGGATTTCGTGGCTCATGTTGGCCAGGAACTGCGACTTCATCTGGCTGGCGTTGTCGAGCTGCTCACCCTTCACGCGGATTTCGGCGTACAGGCGCGCGTTCTGGATCGCCATGACCGACTGCGTCGCAAACGTTTGCAGCAGGCTCACGCGCGAGGCGTCAAAGGCACCGGGCTCGCGGCGCCGGATCACGAGGCCGCCGATGATGCGGTCGTTGCTCATCATGGGGACGCCCAGCAACCCGCGGAACCCACCGCCTCGCTTGTTCGCCGCCCGCAGCTGATACGTGGGGTCGTTCTCGATGTCCTCCACCATGTGGACCCCACGCTTCTCGGCGGCCATCCCCACCACGCTGCCCGGGCCGATGCGGATGCGCGACCCGCGCAGCGCCGCCACCATCTCCTCCGGCATGCCCACGTTGAAGCGCGGATCGAACGCCCCCTCGTCCTCGTCGAATTCGTAGAGCGTTCCGGAGTCCGCTCCGCCCAACCGGACGGCTTCGGTGATGATCGTTTCCAGCACGGTGTCGATATCGAGCGACGCATTCACCACCTTCCCGATCTCGGCGAGTACCCGCATTTCTTCCTGTTGCTCGATCAGCTGCGCGCGCTGTTCCATCAGCGCGTCCTGCGACTGCGTGAGGGCGCCGGTCTGCGCCTCGAGTTCGTCCGCCTGTTCCTTCGTGCGCTCGAGCAATTCCTGCGTACGGACATTGCGCTGCAGGATTTCGAGCTGCAGGGCGACCACGGGCATCACCTCGTCGATCAAGATGCGCTGGGCGTCGGTCAGGGTGGCGAAGAGGGCGAGTTCGATCACGCCCAACACGGATTGCTTGGATACAATCGGGACGGCCACGACGGAGCGTGGTGTGGCGCTGCCGAGCGAGGAGGCCAGGCGTGCGTAGGAGGGCGGGACGTCGTTCCACGTGAGCCGTGTCCGCTCCTTCGCGCACTGGCCGACGAGGCCTTCGCCGATCGCGATGGTCTCCCGAGTCGTGACGGCGGCGTCGAGCCCGTACGTGCTCAGGCCGACGAGCGCCCCCCCGTCGGCCTGCATGCAATACACCGACGCGGCGCCCGTCTGCAGCTCCGGCATGAGCGTGGAGAGCAGCTGCCGTCCAAAGTCGGGGAGGCTATCGGCCGACTGGAGGGCCGCCGAGACGCGCGCCACCATCGCTTTGAGCTGGCGCTGCCGCTCGACCTCATCGGCGGTGGTGCGGTAGCGCTGCAGCGAGCGCGCCACGTCACCGACTTCATTCGCATCGTCCTGATGGTGAATCCGGACGTCGGCCTTGCCGGTCAGGAGATCGTCGACGTCGTGCTTGAGCGTGTCCAGCGGACGCACGACCTTGCGGTAGAAGAAGGCCAGCGTGAACAGCAGCAGCAGCGCCGCCGCGATGAGGCACGCTTGGCGCACCACGCGCACGGTCCGCGCGCTCTGCTCGGCGGCGGTGACCTCCGCCTTCAGTCGCTCGGTCACGATGTCCCGGAACTGCGCGAGTCCATCGAGAATGGCATCCTTCTGCGCGCGATACTCCTCGCCGTACACCAGCGCGATGGCGCGCGTGAAATTCTTCTCGCTGGCCGCGGCAAACGCCTGATCTTCGAGGGCGATGAGGGCGGTGGATTTGGCCAGCGTGTTGTCGAGGAGCCGCGACTCATCCCCGGTGATCCCCAGCGCCTTGAGTTTCTCCACCGCCTTGGTGCGATTGCGGTCACGCGCCACTTCTGTCTCGAAGTCCTCACGCCAGCGCAGGTCACCAGTGGAGGCGAAGGCGCGCACGTCGGCGGTGAGCCGGTCGGATCCCTGCCTCAGCTGATCGAGGGCCAGCAGCGCCGCCGGCAGCGTCGTCTCCGCCGCCGTCTGCGCGTCGACAAACCGGCGCTCGGCGCGGTTCGCCAGGTACCAGCCGCCCAGCAGCGGCACGGCGACGAGGAGGATCAGCGAGTTCGTAGTTTTGATGCGCATGAGAGAGGTCGGGCGGGATCAACGGGGGCCGCGACCTCGTGACCACGTCGGGCGCGGTGCAATAAGTCAAGGCTGAGGCTGTTCCGTTATATTTAACTCATGCGTGACGCCCGTCCGAGCGCGTCGCGCCTCTGACACTGCCCCGCCCATTCCTCTCACCACCGCGCCCATGTCCGCTACTGCCACCTACCTCCTTGCCGGCCGTCTGGACGGCTTCACGTCGGCTACGCACGAAGCGGAGCTCAAGGCTCTGCTGGCCGGCGACACGAGTTCGGTCACGATCGACCTGAGCCAGCTCGACTACGTCAGCAGCGCCGGGCTGCGCGTGCTCCTCATGACGGCCAAGTTGGCCAAGGCGAAGGGCGGTGCCGTGGTGCTCTCGTCCCCGACGTCGGTCGTGCTCGATGTGCTCAAGATCAGCGGCTTCGACAAGATCTTCGAAATTCGGAGCTGAGGCGGCCGCATGTCGATCTCGACCCCGCTGTCGCTGACGGAAGAGCTGGTGCTGGTGGCGCTCGATGACGACACGGGCCGTCTCATCGACCTGTTGCCATTCTCGCTGGAAACGGCCATCGCCGCAGCGCTGGTGATGGACCTGACGCTGGCGGGACGGATCGATACCGATCCGGAGCGGCTGTTCGTGCTTTCGCCGACGCCAACGGGGCATGCGATTCTCGACGAGGTGCTCGCCCGCATCGCGTCCGAGGCGCAGCCGTCGTCCAGTGCGGAGTGGCTGCGCCGGCTCGCGATTCCGGGCCCAGCACTGCGCGATCGCATTCTCGACCAGCTGGTGCAGCGCGGTGTGCTGCACGCGGTGGAGAAGCGGTTCCTCTGGGTGTTCAAAACGCGTGTCTACCCGCCCACGAGCGGGCTGGAAGAGCGCGAGGTGAAGAGCCGCGTGATGACGTTGCTGAACAACGACGACATCCCCGAGGCGCGCGATGCGATGCTGGTGGGATTGCTCCGCGCCACGGGCATCATGGAGCGGCTGCTCAGCGAGACGGAGTCTCTGCGGCTCCGGGCGCGGATCGATCAGGTGGCTGGGCTCGAGGAAGTGAGCCGTGCCCTCACGCACGAGGTGGCTGAGTTGTACGTGCTACTGGCGTCCGCACGAGCCCCGATGGCGTAGCGTGCCGGTCGGCACGCTACGCCTCAGGGCTACGGCTGGTGTGGCGGCTGTTGTTGTTGCAGCCAGCCGCGTAGGTCGGGACTGATCGACGTAAAGCGCAGCCGTGAGGGCTGCGCCCCGCCGTCGCCGGCGCGGGTGATCTTGGCGTAGATCTCCCCGGCCGGGGCCCCCTCGGTGGTGCCGGGAACCAGCACCTTCACGTTGCTGAGCGCCACGAGCGGCGCCGTGGTGCGCAACTCGCCGTCGCGCATCGAGCACGACACGAGCGTTCCCTCATGTGCCACGCCCCCGACCGCCTTGTCCTCGATCAGGAAGCACTGCACCGGCACGGGTTGCGCCAGCGTATGTAACGCGGTCTGGCTGGCGGGAAGCGCCAGGTCATGCGGGGCGCCGATCCCCGTGACCTCGAACAGCGTGATACGGCGCGCCGATCCCTTGGGCTCCACCGAGAACGTGTGCGCCACGCTCAGCGGGGAGACGATGGCGTCGCGCGTGCTGTCGGAGATGAGCAGCTGGCCGCCGGTGGTGTACGACTCGATGCGACCGGCCATGTTCACATTGGCGCCCACGGCCGCATACTTGGTGCGTCGCTGCGAGCCGATGTTGCCCACGATCACGCGCCCCGTGTGCACCCCGATCCCCATTTCGAGTTCCGGGCCACCGGATGCCCGCAGGCTCGCGTTCACGCCATCCATGGCGCACTGCATCGCGATTCCGCAGGCGACCGCGCGTTCGGCGTGATCGGTGCGCGCCACCGGGGCGCCGAACATGACCAGAATCGCGTCGCCGATGATCTCGTCGATGGTGCCGTCGAACCGGTAAATCACTTCCACCATCGCTTCGAGATACTGATTCAGCGCGCCGATGACCGCCTGCGGCGACAGCTGTTCCGTGAGCGCGGTGAACCCGCGCAAGTCGGACATGAGAATCGTCAGCTCGCGCTCCTCGCCCCCGATCTCGAGTCCGTCCGGCGTCTCGAGGATGCTGGAGACGACTTCCTCGGATACGTACCGGCCGAACGCGTTACGCACGATCGCATTGATGCGCGCCAACTCGTCGTTCTTGTCGGCCAGCCCCATGCGCAGCTGGTTCATGGTCAGGTGCGTCTGCACGCGGGCCAGCAGCTCGTGCGCATTGAACGGCTTGCTCACGTAGTCCACGGCACCGAGTTCGAACGCCTTGACGAGATCGGCGGTGTCGGTCTTGGCGGTGAGGAAGATGACGGGGATTTCGCACCAGGCCGGGTTGGCCTTGATCTGGGCGCAGGCTTCATAGCCATCCATCACCGGCATCATGATGTCGAGCAGGATGAGGTCGGGCACGGCACGGCTCATCACGTCGAGCGCCTGCTGGCCGTTGGTGGCCACGAGCACCTGATAGCCCGCCGGCTTGAGCGTGGCGACAAGCGTCTGGATATTGGCCGGTGTATCGTCGACGACCAGAATGCGCGCGGTCACGGTCTGCATGGGCGGGCGCTGGAGAAAGCGAAGGGAGGCGACGGGCGCAACGCTGGAGAGCGCATAGTTGCCTTGCACCAGACGGGCGTCAAGTTCGCGGCCCGCTCTTGCCCTGCCGGCCCCGCAGTCGGTTATTGTTGCGACGTCAGTTCACTCCAGCGACCCCCCGCGGACCAACCACGCATGCCCCCTGAATCCGGCCCTCCCCCCGTGCAGATCCGCGTGCTGGGGTGCTCCGGCGCCATCGCCGCCGGGTGCCGTACGACGGCGTTTCTGCTGGACGATCGGGTGTTGTTCGACTGTGGCACGGGCGTGGGTGAGCTCTCTGTGGAGGAGCTGACGCGTATCGACGACGTCGTACTCACCCACGCGCATCTCGATCATGTGCAGTCGTTACCGCTGTTGGCGGATGTGGTGCTGCCAACGCGGATGGCCCCGCAGGGACGGGGCGCCATCCGTGTGCATGGGCTGCCGGCCACGCTGGATGCACTGCGTACACACCTGTTCAACGGCGTGATCTGGCCCGACTTTCTCTCTATTCCGAGTGCAGCCCGGCCCATTCTGACGTTTCACCCGTTTGCGGTCGGAGACGTACTCACGCTCGGGCAGGGAGCCAACGCCCGACGGCTCTGGGTGCTCCCCGCCGTCCATCCGGTGCCCGCGTGCGGGCTCGCGGTTGACACTGCCGATGGCTGGTGGGTGTTCACGGGCGACTCGGGCCCGAATCCGGCCTGCTGGGCGCTGCTGCAATCGGAGCCGCTGGCGCACGTGGTGGCCGACGTGTCCTTCACGAATGATCTGGCCGCGTTGGCCGAACGCTCGGGGCACCTGATCCCGAGTACCTTGGCCGATGCGCTGCGCCACGTACCGGGGCGCGTGCCGGTGTACGTGACGCACCTCAAGCCCGGCGACGACGCCCTGATCATGGCGCAGGTGCTCGCGATCGACACGCCGCACCATATCGAACGGCTCGCGCCGGAACACCGCTTCGAGATGGCCGCTAGAGTTTGAGTTGTTCGAGCAGGTCGGTAAACGCCGCCTGTCCCAGCAGCGGCGCGTACTCGTGCCGTGCCCCGAGGTAGATCACGTCGGCGTCGCGCTCGTCCACGGCCCGCTGCAACCAGGCGATCGCCTCGTCGGGGGCGCCGCTGGCCAAATGCGCCCGGGCAATGAGCGACGCCCCCACGTAGCGCTCGTCGCGCAGCCCCAGCAGGCCGTCGCGCACATCCTCCGCGCGCGACCGGTCGCCCAGGGCAGCGGAGACCAGCGCGCCGAGCGTGAACATCTCCGGTGACCCACCGGTGAGATCGATCGCCTGCGCCACGCTGTCCTCGGCCTCGGCCACCAGGCCGGCCCCGAGTTGCGCCTGCGCCAGAAAGAAGTGCGCCATGCCGAATTTCGGGGCCAGCGCGAGTGTCTGGCCGTGGCGGGCGATGGCGTCGTTGCAGCGCCCGGCAAGGGCGAGCACGATCCCGGCCGTGGCGCTGATGGCCAGCGACAGGGGGTCGAGCGTCTGCGCCTGCGCGATATCGGCCATGGCGTCGTCGAAGCGGGCCAGGGGCACCCACAGCGCCACGGCGCGCCACTGGTACGCGGTGGCGTAGGCCGGGGCGAGGGTGACGGCGCGGGCGAAGCTGGCTTCGGCGGCGGCCCAGTCGTGATCGTACGAGGCGGCCACCATGCCGAGGGCGGCGTGGGGTTCGGCCAGTGACGGATCGATGGCCAGCGCCTTGCGCGCCATGTCGCGCGCCAGCGGCATCACCTCGTGCGGCGCGCGGGCGCCGTACGTGCCGAGGACGACATAGCTGTCGGCGAGTCCGGCAAAGGCGGGGGCGAACTGCGGGTCGCGCTCGGTGGCGGCGAGGAAGAGCGCCACGGCCTCCGACAGCCCCTCCTCGGTACGACGGTTCCACTGGAAGCGGCCTTTGAGGTACAGCTGGTACGTCTCGACGTCCGTGGAGGGGGCGGCGGCGCGCGCCAGGGTGGTGTGTGTCACCGTCGCCGGCGCTCCCGGCGCTCCCGGCGCCCCGGCGACCAGCGTGGTTTCGAGCGCGCCCGAGATACTGGCGCTGATTTCGTCCTGAATGGCGAAGACGTCGTCGAGCAGACGGTCGAATTGGGCGTGCCACAGCTGCTGGCCGTCGGCCACGCGGAGCAGGGCGACCTTCACGCGGATACGCGCGCCCCCGCGCTGCACGCTCCCCTCGAGCACGTGCGCGACCTTCAGCGCGGTCCCGATGGAGGCGAGATCGTCGGTCTTTCCGCGGAACGCATAGCTCGACGTGCGGGCGGCCACCTGCAGCGTCCGCAGTCGTCCGAGAGCGCTGATGACTTCGTCGGCGATGCCGTCGGCGAGAAAGGCGTTCTCTGGATCCTGCCCGATATTGGTGAACGGGAGGACCGCGATCGAGGGGAAGGCGGGCGCGGCGGGGGCCGGCACGGTGGCCGTGGCTCGCGCGAGTTCCTTCGCAAACGCGCCGGCCGTGGAGAAGCGAGCCGCCGGGTCGCTGGACAGGGATTTGGTGAGCGCCTCGACCACATGCGGCGGGACGTCGGGACGCTTGCTGTCGATGGGAGCCGGTACCTCGAAAAACCGCTTCGCGATGACCGCCTGCACGGTGGGGCCGGTGAAGGGCTGCTCGCCGGCCAGCATCTCCCAGAGCATGAGTCCCAGGCCGTACTGGTCACTGCGCCCATCGATACCGGCCTCGCCGGCGGCCTGCTCGGGGCTCATGTACGCCGGCGTCCCCACGGCGATGCCCGCGCCGTCGCCGTCGGACGCGGCGTCTTCCTCCATCGAGGCCGACATGGCGCGCGCCACCCCGAAGTCGAGCATCACGGCGTGCCCGGCGAGCATGAGGATGTTTTCCGGCTTCACGTCGCGATGCAGCACGTCGGCGGCATGGGCGTAGTTGAGCGCGTCGGCGACTTCCCGGGCAATCTGGACGGCGTCGGCCACCTCGAGGCGTCCGTCGCGATCGAGCCGCGCACGGATGTCTTCGCCGTCCACGAAGGGCATGACGTAGAACGGGACGCCGTCGGCGGTGCCGGAATCCAGCAGCGGCAGGATGTGCGGGTGGGTAAGCCGCGCCGCCAACTGAATTTCGCGCAGAAACCGTTCGGCTCCGAAGGATGCCGCGACCTCGGGGAGCATCACCTTCACGGCCACCAGTCGATCATGCTTGAGGTCGCGCGCGAGGTACACGCGCGCCATGCCACCCACGCCAAGTTCGCGTTCGATGCGGTAGCGATCGGCGAGGGCCTGCTGAAAGGTCGTCACGTGAGGACCGGCTCCGGTCGGCATGGTGGCGCGCACGGCGACTGGCGCCGCGCATCGGGACGTGGGGACTCAACGGGAACGCGAACGGACGGCACCGTGCTGCCGTGCCCGCTTTCCCTCGACCGGCAAGTATAGCAGCGGCGCCTCGCCCCGTGGGCCTTCGCCGGTCGCGACGGAGGCGGGGGGGCGATAGCGGGCTGATCGTTGAACGCCTATTCTTCGCGCGCGCGGGTCACGATACGCGAACCCGACGCTACCCCTTCGAGAACGCATGATGTCGCTGACCCACGCCCGTTCTTGGGTGTCGCCACGCCGCGCGCTGGCGCTGGCGCTGCTGCTCACCGCCGCCTGTGGTGGTGAGGCGCCGCCCCCAACGCGTCCCGTGATCGGCTTGATGCAAGTGGCGGCGATTGCCCCACTCGATGACGCCAAGGCCGGCTTCCTCCGGGCGCTCGCCGACTCGGGGTACGTGGCCGATTCGACGATCACCATCATTGAACGGAACGCGCAGGGGGACATCCCCACCCTGTCGCTGATCGCCAACGAGTTCAAGCAGCGTGGCGTGACCCACGTGGCCACGCTGGCCACCGTCACGCTGCAGAGCGCGATGCAGGTGATCACCGACCGGCCGCTGATTTTTGGCGCGGTGGCGAATCCCTATATCATCAAAGCCGGCACCAGCCCGACCGAGCACCGCCCCAATCTCACGGGCGCCGACATTCCGCTACCGGTCGACAAAACACTGGCGGTGGCGATCGAAGCGTTTCCCGCGGTGAAAACGTGGGGCACGTTGTTCGATCCGTCTGATCCGTTTGCGGAATTTTATGTCGGCAAAACCAAGGCCGCCGCGGCCGCGCTGGGCGTGAACTTGGTGATCGTGGCCTGCACCAGCCCCTCGGACATCGTGACGGGGGTGCAGACGCTGCGGGCGCAGGGGGCGCAGGGGATCATGCAGATTCCGAGCGTCATGATCGTGGGCGGGATGCCGGCGATGGTGAAGGCGACGCGCGAGGCCAATATGCCCTTCGTGTCGGCCAGCACCGGCACCGCCGGCCCGCCCCTCTCGCTCGGGGCGAGCTTCCGGGACAACGGCTACGACATGGGGCTGATCATGATCCGGGTGCTGCGCGGCACGTCGCCGGCCGTGATCCCGTTTCAGTCCACCAACAAGGCCCGGTTGGAGGTCGACCTGGCGGCGGCCAAGCGGTACGGCGTGGTGATCCCGCAGGCGATCATCGACCGCGCCAACACGGTGATCCCGGAAACGGGGGCGCCGGACGGCGGCGCGGCGCCGACGGGTGCCGCGATGGCCGGCGCCGCGAAAGCGACCCCGGCGGCGCCGACGACCCCGGCGGATTCGCCGGGGGCCTTGTGGTGGTCCACGCTGGCTCAGGGACTCGCGTACGTGGCGCTGGCGTGGGGCGTGTATCTCACGTCGCGCGTGCTGCGCTTTCCCGACATCACTCCCGACGGCAGCTTCCCGCTGGGCGCCGCCGTGGCCGCGGCGCTGATTCTGGGCGGCGTCCATCCTGTCCTCGCCACACTCGCCGCCTTCGTGGCGGGCATGGCCGCGGGCTATCTCACCGGCGTGCTGCACACCCGCTTCGGCGTGACCGAATTGCTCACCGGCATTCTGGTCATGACCGGGTTGTACTCGGTGAACTTGCGCGTGATGGGGCGGTCGAATCTCTCCATGCTCGACCAACCCTCGGTGGCCACCACGCTGCACGGCCTCGTCCCGGCGACGGCCGGCTGGAACGCCGACCTCACGTACGGGCTGATCTTCGGCGCGATGATGGTGGTGCTTGGGCTCGTGCTCGTGTGGTATCTGCGCACCGACTTCGGGCTCGCCATGCGCGCGGTGGGTGACAACCCGGCCATGATCACGGCGCAGGGGGTCGATCGCCGCCGGATGGTCGAACTGGGACTCGCGCTGGCCAACGGCCTGGTGGCCTTCTCCGGCGCGCTGATCGCCCAGTATCAGGGCTTCGCCGACGTGGGAATGGGCGTGGGCACGCTCGTGGGCGGCATGGCGGCCGTGATCCTCGGCGAAACACTGAAGCCGAAGCGCTGGGGCTTGGGCGCGACGATCATCATGGTGGCGCTCGGCGCGCTGGGCTTCCGCGCGCTGATCGCGGTCGCGCTGCGCATCGGGCTCAACCCGGTCGATCTCAAACTCGCCACCGCGGTGTTCGTGTTGGCCGCGCTTGTCCTCCCGAAGTTGCGGAAGGGCGCCTCCCGCACCGGAGCCACCCGATGATCACGATCACCAATCTCGAGAAGACCTTCGAACAGCCCGGCGGTGAGCAAGTGCACGCGCTGCGCGGCATCGATCTTTCGCTCCCGGAGGGACAGTTCCTCACGGTGATCGGCAGCAATGGGTCGGGGAAGTCCACGATCCTGAACGCCATCGCCGGCGTGTTCCTGCCGGATGCCGGCACGATCCGGATCGGCACCACCGACGTGACGCGCCTGGCGGAACATCAGCGCGCCGGTCTGATCGGCCGCGTGTTTCAGGATCCGTTCAAGGGGAGCTGCCCCACGCTGACCGTGGCGGAGAACATGCGCATGGCGGAGCTGCGCGGACTGCCGCGTGGATTGCGCCGCGGGCTCGATCGCGCCGCGCTCGATCGCTACCGGACGCTGCTCGCGACGCTCGGCATGCGGCTCGAGGGACGGCTCGAGGCATCGATGGGGACGCTGTCCGGCGGCCAGCGCCAAGCGGTGACGCTGCTCATGGCCACGCTGCGGCGTCCGCATTTGCTGCTGCTCGACGAGCACACGGCGGCGCTGGATCCGCGCGCCGCTGAACAGGTCATGCGCGTGACCGACGCGGTGGTGCGCGAGCACAAGCTCACGGCGTTCATGGTCACGCACAGCATGGAGCAGGCGGTGGAGTACGGCGATCGCACCGTGATGATGCATCGCGGCAATGTGATTGCCGACCTCGAAGGCGACGAGCGTCGTGGGGTGTCGGAGGCCGACTTGCTGGCCCGCTTCGCGGCGCTGCGCTACACGGCCGAGATGCGCTTGACTGGTGAACTCGCTAGTCCACCGACACGGTGAGCACACAGCCGTCGCTGTTCAGGAAAGCCGCCCTCGACCAACTGTCGTCGCCCGACGAACTCGATCGGGCGCTGCGTGTCACCAGCCCCAGAGCGTGGCTCGCGCTTTCGGCGCTGGCGGGTCTCGTGGTCATGGCGATTTTCTGGTCGATCGTGGGAGAAATTCCTTCGCAGCTCACCGGCGAAGGGCTGCTGTTACGCACCGGTGGGGTGTCGCAGATCGTGTCCACCGCCGGCGGCCGTCTGACTGGCTTCACCGTCACGGCGGGTGATCTGGTCAAACGCGGGCAGGGGCTCGGGAACGTGGCGCAGCCCGATCTCCTCGTCGAACTCGACAACGCCCGCGCGGAACTCACGGCGGCACGTCTGCAGCAAGCGGCCCTGACCCAGTTCCAGGCCGTGGACGCGGAGCAGCAAGCCACGCTTTTCCGGAGCCAGCGCGAGGAGGCCACGCGCACGATCGCCGAGGCCGGAGAACAGGCGCGGTGGTATGCGGAGCGCGTGAAGGCGGAGGAAACGCTGCTCGCGCAGCGGTTGCTGCTGGAAGACAAGCTGTTCGACACGCGCCGCTCGGCGCTTACCGAGCAGGCGCGTCAGGAGACGGCGCGCACCAAGCTGAAAGAGATCGCGCTGGCCGAGGGGACGTGGCGGAACCGGGCCGCGCAGGAGATGACGACGGCGCGCTTGAACGCGGAGAAGGCGGCGCGCACGGTCGCCGGGCTCGAGAAGCGGGTGCGGGCCGCATCGGCGATCGTGAGTCCTGCCGATGGCCGGGTCGTGGAAGTCATCGTGGCCGATGGACAATTGGTGACGGCTGGCGAAGCGGTGCTCAGTCTCGAGCCGGTAACGGGCCCGCTGGAAGCGCTGATCTTTCTCCCGGCGGCCGACGGAAAAAAGGTGCAGCCCGGCATGACGGTGCGACTCGCGCCGGTCACGGTGAAGCCGGAGGAATTCGGCTACATCACGGGTCGCGTGCGCACGGTGTCCAGCTTCCCGGCCACCACGAAGGGGATGAAGCGGGTGCTGCAGAACGACGGGCTGGTGACGACGCTATCGGCCAAGGGCGCCCCGTTCGAAGTATTCGTGACGCTTACCCAGGATACGGCCACCGTGAGTGGGTACCGCTGGACCTCGGGAGCCGGTCCGGCGGTGGGGCTCTTCAGCGGCACGATGGCGACGGCGCTGATTACCGAGCGGACGCAGCGCCCCATCGAGCTGGTGTTGCCGTTCGTGCGGAGCCTCTTTGGCCTTTAACACGCGCCCACGCCGCGTGGTCACACCGACGGTCATCCAGATGGAGGCCGTGGAGTGCGGCGCCGCTGCCCTGGCCATCGTGCTCGCCTACTACGGCCGCATCGTCCCCCTCGAAGAACTGCGGATCTCGTGCGGTGTGTCGCGTGACGGCAGCAAGGCCAGCAATGTGGTCCGCGCCGCCCGCACCTATGGGATGGACGCGCGCGGATTGCGGAAAGAGATCGCGGCGCTGCGCATGATGCAGGGCCCGTTGATCATTTTCTGGAAATTCAATCACTTCCTGGTGCTGGAGGGCTTCGGCCGGGGCGTGGTGTATCTCAGCGATCCGGCCGGCGGCCGGCGTTCCGTGAGCGATGAGGAATTCGACCGCGCGTACACCGGCGTGGTGCTCGAAATCCGCCCATCGAGCACGTTCAAGAAGGGGGGGCAATCCCGCTCCATCGTGATGGCGCTCAAACGGCGGCTCACCGGGTCGGGGGCGGCGCTGGCGTTTTCCGTGCTGCTGGGACTCCTGCTGGTCGTGCCTGGGCTCGCCTCGCCAACCTTCACGCGCCTGTTCATCGACGGCGTGCTGATTGCCAAATCGACCGTGCTGGTGCGCCCCCTGCTGCTCGTGATGGTGGCCACCATGCTGGTCACCAGCGCCGCCACGTGGCTGCAGCAACACTATCTGCTGCGGTTCGAGACCAAGCTGTCGGTGGCGTCGTCAGGCCAATTCCTGTGGCACGTGTTGCGCGCGCCGATGACGTTTTTCACGCAGCGCTCGAGCGGCGACATCGGCTCGCGCGTGGCCACGAACGACACGATTGCCTCGGTGCTGTCGGGGCAACTGGCCACCACGGCGCTCAGCCTGCTGACGTCGGTGTTCTATCTCGCCGTGTTGTTCTCGTACGATATCACGCTGGCCCTCGTGTCCATGGCGGCCGCCGCCCTGAACGTGGTGGCGCTCCGTGTGGTGGGAGAGGTGCGGGCCGCGGGCAACCGCAAGCTGCAGGCGGATCAGGGCAATCTCGTGGGCACCACGATGTACGGCCTGCAGTCCATCGAAACACTCAAGGCCGGCGGCAACGAGTCGGACTTCTTCACGCGGTGGGCCGGATTTCAGGCCAAGGTCGTGACCGGCACCGGTGAATTGGCCGTGCCCTCGTTGCTCGTGAGCACGGTGCCGATGGTGCTCTCGGCGCTCACCACCGTCACGATTCTCTGGCTGGGCGGCCTGCGCGTGATGGACGGCGTGCTCACGATCGGCGCGCTGATGGCCTTTCAGACGCTGTCCGCCAGCTTCATGGGCCCGGTGACGCAGCTGGTGGGACTCGGTGCCACCGTGCAGATGCTCGAGGCCGACATGAACCGGCTGGACGACGTGATGCAGTACCCGATCGATCCGCAGCTCGCGCCGGACGCCGAGCACGGGACCCTGTCCGACGCCGCGCACATCGTGAAGCTGTCGGGAACGATCGAACTGCGGAACGTCACCTTCGGGTACAGTCGCCTCGAGCCGCCGTTGATTACCGATTTCAACTTGACCGTGCGCCCCGGTGAGCGCGTCGCACTCGTGGGCGGCACCGGCAGCGGCAAGTCCACGGTGGCGCGTCTTGTGACCGGCCTGCAGGAACCGTGGTCGGGCGAGGTGCTCTTCGACGGGAAACCGCGCCGCGCTTATCCGCGTCGCGTGCTGACCGACTCGATCGGTCTGGTGGATCAGGAGATTTTTCTCTTCGACGGGACGCTGCGCGACAACCTGACCATGTGGGATAGCACGCTGGGCGATGCGCGCATCGTGCAAGCCGCGAAGGACGCGTGCATTCACGACGATGTCGCCGCCAGGCCGGGTGCGTACGACGGGCGGGTGGACGAAGGGGGACGCAACTTCAGCGGCGGACAGCGCCAGCGGCTGGAGATTGCGCGGGCGCTGGTGGGCGATCCCACGATCGTCGTGCTCGATGAGGCCACCAGCGCCCTCGACGCCACCACGGAAAAGCGGGTGGATGACAACCTTCGCCGACGCGGGTGCACGTGCCTGATCGTGGCGCACCGGCTCAGCACGATCCGCGACTGTGATGAAATTATCGTGCTCGAACGCGGCGTGGTCGTGCAGCGCGGCACGCACGACGAGTTGAAGGCCCTTGATGGCGCATACGCCCGGTTGATCGCCAGTTGACGCCGCCCACCACCTCTGCGTTCATGCGCTCCCTGTTCGAGACCGGCGTCGCCCGCGCGGTCGCGGGCAATGCGCCGTTCCTCCTCGACGGCGTGGACCGCGTGTGGCTGGTGCGCACCGGCCATCTCGAACTGTTCCTCGTCCGGACGGGAAACGACAC
>CANHJV010000028.1 GCA_947461225.1 Gemmatimonadota bacterium
CCGACCGGGGCGGTCGTTCACGACCCACCGTCCGAAAGCAACAAGGCCCCGAGCACACAGCCCGGGGCCCCGCGTACCACGATCCCGTCGAGCGAAAAGCCTTACTCGCCCACGACGCCCTTGTACTCGGCGGCCGACAGCAAGCCAGCATCACCGCCGGCCGCGACGCGCACCTTGATCATCCAGCCGTCGCCGTACGGGTCCGTGTTGATCAGGGCCGGTTCGCCGTCGAGGCGCCCGTTGATCTCGACCACTTCGCCGGCCACGGGCATGTACAGCTCCGAGACGGCCTTCACCGCTTCCACGGTGCCGAACACATCGTGCGATCCGTACGTCGCGCCCATCTTGGGCAGTTCGACGTAGACGATGTCGCCCAACTCGCCTTGCGCGAAATCCGTGATGCCGATGGCCACGATCGCGGCATCGTCGGTCGCGCGGATGTATTCGTGTTCCTTGGTGTACCGCAGATCGGCGGGGATGTTCGACACGAGGACTCCAGATGGGGAAAAGGAACGATCACAATGAAGTATCCGCAGCGGAGCCGCGGAGGGGAAGCGCCTGAATCGTCTGCCAGAGTTCGGCGACGCGTACCGGAAGCTGCTCTCGCGGACCGTCGTTGTCGATGATCCAGGTCGCTCCCGCTCGTTTTCGGGCGGCGGGCCACTGTGCGGCGATCATCGACTGGGCCTCATCGCGCGACAGTCCGCGGTCGTGCTGGAGGCGCTCGAGCCGCTGCGGCTCGGGCGCGTCGACCAGGATCACCCCATCGAACGCATGCTCGAGGCCGACTTCGAAGAGCAGGGGGATGTCGGAAATGACCACCGCGTCGCCGCGGCGCTTGGCTATGGCCAGCTGCTCGTCGCGTAGCCGGCCCACGGCCGGATGTACGATGGCGTTGAGCGCGTCGCGTGCCACCGGATCCCGAAAGACCTGGCGGCGGAGGGCCGGCCGGTCGAGCGTGCCGTCGGGGAGTAACACCGATGGGCCGAATCGCTCGACAATGGCGTCGAGGGCTGCGGAGCCCGGACGCACTGCCTCACGGGCCAGCAGGTCCGCATCGATGATCGTCGCCCCGTGGGCCTCCAGCAGCGAGGCCACACTACTCTTGCCGCTGGCGATGTTTCCGGTGAGCGCGAGGTGGAGCATGCCGAAACTTACCACCAACGCCAAAGGGCTCCGGAGATTCCGGAGCCCTTCCATGCGATGGCGATACCCGCGCCACGTTACGCGGCGGCGCTCTCCGGCATGTCGTCTTCTGGTTCCGAGATCTCTCGCCGCTTTTCGCGGTTGACGAGGAGCTCCTGAATCACCCAGCCGGCCCCGCCGCGCAGTCGAATCTGGTGTGGCGTGCAGCCGAGATAGCGCTGGCAGGTGTTCCGGAATGCACTACCCGACGGGAAATCGAGCGCACCGGCGACGCCGTCGGCGCTGCGGGAGCCGTCCTCCAGCATGCTCGCGGCCACGATCAAGCGACCCCACGTCAGCAGCTGATGCGGTGGGGGCAACTCCGCTCCCTCCAGCCGCTTCGAGAGCAGTCGTCGCGACACGGCGATGAGGCGCGCCAAACTGTCTGGCGTCAGCCGCTCGTGCGCCCGGGTCACCGACAGCATCACGGCATCACGCACGACGCTGCGCAATCCGGCGAGATGTGGCTTGAGCAGACTCGAGACACTGCGCGCTTCGGCCTGATCCAGAAGCGCCCCGAGCATCTGCGGCGTATCCGTTTCCTCGGCGACCACGAGCACATCGATGCCGCATCGACCGGCGTCGAACATGTCCTTGGCCCGTTCCCGCGTCAGGTCCACGTAGGCCACCAGCGCCGCTCGCGGCACACGGATACGCAGCTGGCGCACCCGTTCGAAATCCGCGCGGCCGTCGACGTATAAATCGAAGACCACCACGTTGATTGGCCCACGCTCGCAAGCGCGGGTCAGAGACGTCCAGTCCTCGCAAGACACGAAGCGGTACCGGTCCCGCGCGGCGCTACGCAGCCGTGCGAGCCGGGGCTCGTGTGCGAGGAGCGTCGCGATTACGCCCATGCGACGATCCGTTCGGGGAAGGGGGGGCTTGACAATGACATCAGCCCAAAGACGCGGCGGGCGGGGCAATGG
Organism: Gemmatimonadota bacterium; assembly: GCA_947461225.1. Lineage (GTDB taxonomy): Bacteria > Gemmatimonadota > Gemmatimonadetes > Gemmatimonadales > Gemmatimonadaceae > Gemmatimonas. The sequence continues at coordinate 2,112 of CANHJV010000028.1, forward strand.
TCACTATCCGTCACCGGATTGCTGTGGTGTCCACTAACGGTAGACCCAACGCCCTGACACATTTCCCTCGACAGTCATCGGCGACGACGCCCGTGCTGGCCTTCATCGACCGTGTCCGCTTCGTGCCCTCCGATCGTTCCGCCTCGTCTGCGCTGCTCCTGTCGGCCGCCATGGCCCTCAGTGATGTCCTGTTCGTGATCGACGAACGGGGGCGCATTCTCGACGCGAATTCGGCCGCTGGTGACTTGATCGGCGTTCCGCCCGACGAGCTCCGGGGGCAGCTGCTCCCACCGTGTGCGAAGCACGTCGGCGATGGTACGTTCTCGGCGTGGCTCGCGGCGGCATCCCCCGAGTCGGCAACAGGTCCGTTGGAGTTCTCGGTTGGGGAAGGCGCGCGTGAACGGGTCTGGGACGCGCTCCTGCGATCGGGCACCGCCCCCGACGGGCAGCCTTTTCGCACCGTGCAACTGCGTGACGTAACCACGCGGGCACGGGCCGCACGCGAGGCTGCCCAGCGGGAATCGCGGCTCATGATGCTCACGGAGCACATGCACGAAATGGCGTTCCTGCTCCGCATCGACGCCCCCGGGGTATTCCGCTGCGAGTCGGTGAACGCCACGTATCTGGCGGCCACCGGGATCGAGGCCGAGCAGCTGCTCGAACGCACGCCGGAAGAGGTGTTCCCGCCGCCGGAGGCCGCGCTGATGCGGTCGCGATGCGACGAAGCCCTCCGGTCCGGCCAACCGATCGCCTACCGCGAGGTGGTGACGCTGGAAGGACGCCGCCTCGTGCTCGAAACACGCCTCGAGGTCATCTACGATGACGACGGTCTCGCGACGCACCTGTTGGGGCTCGCACGCAACGTCACCGACGAAGCGGTGGCATCGCAGGCTCTGCGTGAATCGGAGAGCCGGCTGCGCGGTGTCATCGAGGCCGGTCTCGACGCCTTCGTGATTGCCCAAGCACACCGCGCCGCCGACGGCACGATCGCGCGCTTTGAGATTCTCGACGTGAATGCCCGCGCGGCCGACATGGTGCAGCGCTCCCGTGCCGAATTGCTCGGTCATTCGTTGATGGACGTATTTCCGAACAGTCGCGACTGGAGTCTGTGGGAGCAGTGCTGCTCGGTGCTGATCACCGGCGAGCCGTTGGAAACCACGCAGCATGCGCCAACGGCCGAACAGCCGCTGCGCTGGCTGCAGCGACAGCTCGTTCCCGTGCTCGCCGATGCGGTCGCCATTTCCTCGCGTGATATCACGCGGCGACAGCTCGAGCGCCTCGCCCTCGAGGAAAGCGAAGCGCGCCATCGCGAACTCTTCGAGAACAACGGGGCTGTGCAGCTCCTGGCCGACATCGAGACCGCGCGCATCGTCGATGTGAACCCGGCGGCCGTCACGTTCTACGGCTGGCCGCGTGACACGATGCGGGCGATGTATGTGACCGACCTCGAAGCGGTCGCGCTCGATCACTGGCGCGACACCACGTCTGCCATCGCCACCGGCACGGGGCTTCGCGTGCAGCGCGAGCACCGCGTTGCCAATGGCGAACTCCGTCAGGTGGAGGCCTTCATCGGTGTCGTCGCGATCGCGGGGCGCCGCGTGCTGCACGTCATCATTCAGGACACGACCGACCGCGTACGCGCCGAACGGCAACTGCGCGAGTCCGAAGCGCGCTTTCGCGCCGTCATCGCGGGCATGCAGGAAGGCGTGGTGCTGCATGATGACACCGGGGCGATTCGTGCCTACAACCCGAGTGCCGAACGCATTCTCGGCTTGTCGGGGGCGCAATTGCTGGGGCTCAAGCCCGTCGATCGTGACTGGAGTGCCGTGCACGAAGACGGCACACCATGGCCTCCAGAGACCCATCCCGCCCTCATTGCCCTGCAGACAGGCCGCAGTCAGCCGCGGGCGCTGATGGGCGTGCAACGGGGCAATGGGGCGTTCGGTTGGCTCAATGTCACGGCGGATCCCCTCGTCCGCCCCGGCGAACAGCGGCCGTACGCGTCGGTGGCCGTCTTCACCGACGTGACCGACGCCCGGAGTTCTGAAGAACGCCTGCGGCAGGCGCAAAAACTGGAGGCGGTTGGTCAGCTGGCGGGCGGGATCGCCCACGACTTCAACAACCTGCTCACGGTGATTCGCGGCTCGACCGGCTTCCTCCGCGAATGCGTGAGTGCGACATCGCCATACGTCGGCGATCTCGATGCGATCGAGCGCGCCACCGAGCGCGCCGAGGAACTGACGCGCCGCCTCCTCGCGGTGGGACGCCGACAGATGCTGCGCGCGGAATCGGTCGCGCTCAATCAGCTGCTGCGCGATCAGCTGCCCGTTATTCGTGATGAGGTGCCGCTCTCGATCGCCGTGCGTCTCGACCTCAGCGAGGTGCCGGTGACGGCCGTCGTTGATCGCACTCGCCTGCTCGATGCACTGCGTGCCCTCGTGGACAATGCGAGTGCCTCGATGATCGCCAAGGCCGCGAGTGGAACGCTGTCGATTGCGACGGCTACCGCGTTGGTGCGGCATCCCCAAGCGCTGGTCGGCGATCCGCCGCGCGCGTTCGCGGTGCTGTCGGTCTCCGATACCGGCACCGGCATACGAGAGGACATCAAGGCCCGACTCTTCGAGCCGTTTTTCTCGACGCAGGAGTTCGGCACGAACAAGGGGATGGGGCTGGCCTCCGTCCACGGCCTCGTGCACCAGAGCCGCGGCTTCATCGAGTGCGATACCGCGGCCGACGAGGGGACGACGCTGCGTCTGTTCTTCCCGTCGGCCCTGCTGCCGGAACCGTACAGCACCCCGTCGTCGTCGCTGAGCCTCACCCCGCGCGACGTGCCCGCTATGACCCCGCTCGCCGCACTCGAAGCCCGCCGCATTCTGCTGGTCGATGACGATCCGATGTTGCTCGATCTGGGCCGGCGCATGCTGGAGAAGCTGGGGCACGCTGTCGTGGTGGCACCGTCGGCGCAGCACGCGCTGGACGTGCTGGAATCGCACGTCGCCGACGTCTCGCTCATGATCACCGATCTGACCATGCCGGGCATGAACGGGCTTGAGCTGTTGGAGACGGTGGCGACCCGCTATCCAACGATGCCGATGGTCGCGATCAGCGGCTACAGCGTGAATCCGGGGGCGCGCGCCGCGATTGAGGCGCGGCGCGTCCCGTTCGTGAACAAGCCGTTCACTCGGAGCCAGCTCGCCGAGGCGCTGGCGCTGGCGTTCGCGCGCGCGGCGAGCTGACGGTTCGCCGCGACCTGCTAGAGCAGTTGCTGCTGCCCTTCGGTGGGTCGCGGGACAATGTGGCAGGCGCGGCATCGCGCTTCGTACGCATCAGCCGCGCCCACCATGATCGTCGGCGAGTTGTATGGCGCGGGTTTGCCGCCGATCAGTCGCTGATTCCGACTGGCCGGCGATCCGCATAACACGCAGATCGCGTGCAGCTTGTCGACCATTTCCGCGACGGCCATCAGCTGCGGCATCGGACCGAACGGTTCACCGCGGAAATCACTGTCGATGCCGGCGAGAATGACCCGCCGGCCGCGGTCGGCCAGACTCGACGCCACCTGCACGATCCCGGCGTCGAGAAACTGCGCCTCGTCGATGGCGATGACCTGTGCCATCGGATCGAGGCGTAACAGAATCTGGGCCGACGAGTCGACCGGAATCGCCTCGAAGGTACGCCGGTCATGGCTGGAGACATTCCATAACCCGGCGTACCGGTCGTCGAGATGCGACTTGAACACCTGCACGCGCTTTCGGGCAATGGTTGCCCGACGCACGCGCCGCAACAGCTCTTCGGTCTTGCCGCTGAACATTGATCCAGCGACGACCTCCATCCACCCGCCGGAGACCTGGAAGCTGCCGCTCATGGTTAGCTCTCGCTGCTCCCTTCAGGATTTCCTTCGGAATTCACACGCGGCTTCCGGCTCGCATTCTGCATGCGGGCGCCGCGTTCGGACCACTCTTCCCGCCCTTCCGCGCGCTCACGCACCGGACGGTCGCCGAAGGCCCGACGTTCTTCGTCGGCGCGGGGCGGACGATCGTTGCCGCCGCGCGGCGGACCACCACGGCCCTCCGGGCGCGGGCCGCGGTCGCTCCCGAACGACGGGCGCGCCGCACGATCACCACCGAACGACGGACGGGCCGGACGGTCGCCGGCATCACGACGCGGCGGGCCGAACGTGCGCTCACTGCGCGGGCCTCGTGCGCCGCGATCCCCACCACGATCACCACCGCGCGGTGCGTCCCCGCCGCGCTCGTCGATCCGGGCGCTGAGACGACGGCCACGCAGCGACACGGAGCCCAGCGCCTGCACGGCCTTGGCGGCGTCGTCGGCGTTGAGCTCGACGATCGCGTGCGACTCGAACAACTCCACCTGTCCGATCCGGTCACCCGGGATGCCGGCTTCGTTGGCGACGGCACCGACGATGTCGCCAACGCGCACGCCATCACGCTTGCCGGCCGCCAGGAACACGCGCTGCTTGCCATTGACCACGGGCGCCTCCGGCTTCTGGCCGGCGGCGAGCGGGGTGCGCACGGGACCGGCGATGGTAGCCTTGGTGCGAGCCGTCACGAGATCGCGCCGCGCGCCCTCGTACAGGCGCAAGGCGGCCGCGGCAATCTCGAGCGAATCGTGCGTTTCCAGGAGCGGCGCGAGCAGCGCCATCTCGCTGGCTGAGGTGCCGCCGGAATTCGCGAGTGTCGTGCGGAGCGCGGCGCGTAGGGCCTGCACGCGGCTTTCGGCGTTGGCCTTGCGGGCGGCCGGCGTCCACGCCTCGGCGAGCCCGCTCGTCATGCGACGGAAGGCCGCGAGCTCGTCCGCCATCAACAGGGCGACCGCATCCACCGGCCGTGCGGCCAACGCGTCCAGGAGCGCGTCATACGACACCGGCGACTCCCACAAGACCACGAGCGCGACATGCTGCGACGTGGCCTGCCGCACGACCTGCACGTTCAGCCCATCCACGGCCATACCGATCCGAGTGATGGCGGCCTGCGCTTCGCGCTCGCCGGCATCGGTGGTCGTCACGACGACGATCGACGGGGGATCGACTTCATCGAGGATCGACCGGAGGGCGTCGGCACGTCCGGAGGCCGATGTGATCACGAAGCTCGGCGTCATCGCGAGCGGGGCGACGCCGGCCAGCATCGGCGTGAGGCGACGCGCGCGGCGCATCTGCGCTTCGAGGAAGGCTTCGATCTCGTCCGACTCGCTGTCGATGGTGCCGACGCGCATCATGTCGTCCGGCGAATCGCCGAGCAGCGCTTGCAGCGTGTCGCCCATCTTGTCGGCGAGAATCTCGTCGAGGCTGAAGACCACGAGGACCTGGAGTTGCTGCAGGTCGATGGCGGCGTCCTTGCGGAGTGCGAGCAGATCGGCGGCGGTGCCGGTCACGATGGCCACCGGGCCGGCCGCCAGGACGCGACGGGCGCGTGTGGCGGAGGTGACCGGTACAACCCGCAGGCTCTCGTCGGCCAGCAGCAGGCGCGCTTGTTCGGCGGCGCTGAGTGCCTGTTCAACCGTGGGAGTGATGACCAAGCAGGCCGGCGCGGCCACGCCCTGCATCCGGCGGCTGCGTTCGATCCCCGGACGCATGGCGGCGGTCATCATCCGCAGATCTGCGGGTCCCTGCAGCACCACGTGCTGGCTCCGCGTCGCCCCTGGCGACGTCTCTTCCCGTTCTTGCTCGCCCACGCCCCACCCCATCGATTGTCGGTCAGCCTGGCCGCCCAACGGCCAGTGATTGTCGCGCCCCTATGGCGCATCGCGTACCCGCACAGCGCAACTGCGTAGCGCACCCCTGTCAGGCGCGCTTAATTGCTTCTTGCCCAGCGAGGAAAGGTATCCCGGTCCGGCCCCGAACTGCAGGGGCCCCGCGCGTTTCCCTTGCCATCCACCTTCGTTCCGCGTCTCGATCATGCCTCTGGTCTTCCAGCCGTCCGCTAATATCGCCCGACTCAAGGAATCCGCGACGCTGGCCGTGGCCGCGAAAGCGAGGGCGCTCAAGGCGGCCGGCCAGGCCATTATCGATCTCGGGGCCGGTGAGCCCGACTTCGACACGCCGGCGTTCATCCGGCACGCCGCCACCGCCGCCGTGGAAGCGGGGGCCACCCGCTACACGGCGACCGATGGCATTCTGCCGCTGCGTGAAGCCATCGCCGCCGATGCCAATCGGTTGCTCGCGCATGGCGCGCCGATCACCGCGGCCGAAGTGGTGGTGTCGAGTGGTTCTAAGCAGTCGCTGTACAACGCCTGCGTCTGCTGCTTCGGCCCCGGTGACGAGGTGCTGATTCCAACGCCGGCGTGGACGAGCTACTACGAGATGGTGGAACTGGCGCGGGCGGTGTCGGTGCCGGTGTTCGGTGACGAGGCCAACGATCTCAAGGTGACGGCCGATCAGCTGGCGGCCGCCGCGACGCCGCGCACGAAGGGGCTGATGCTCAATTCGCCGAGCAATCCCACCGGGGCCGTGTACACGCGTGACGAACTCACCGCGATCCTCGACCTCGCGGCCGACAAGGGATGGTGGGTGCTTGCTGACGAGATCTATCTGCGCATCGCCTACGAGGGCGGTGCCCAGTCAGCGCTCGAGGTGGCGAAGACGCGCGACAACTTGATCGTGATCAATGGCGTCGCCAAGGCGTATGCGATGACGGGATGGCGCATCGGCTGGACGATCGCGCCGGTGGCCGTGTCCCGGGCGATGACGGCGTTCCAGTCGCATACCACGTCGAACGCGTCGGCGGTCTCGCAGTACGCGGCACTCGCCGCCCTCGCGCGACGCGACGAGGCCGACGAGGCGGTGAACTACATGGTCAAAGAATTCCGTCATCGTCGTGACGCGGTCGTGGCCGCGCTCGCCGCGTTCCCGACGGTGCGGTACGTCCATCCGGCCGGCGCGTTCTACCTGTATATCAACGTGGCCGGTTTCCGTGGGGCCGCTGATGCCGGCGCCGCCTTCGCCGCCGCCGTGCTTGAGGAACACCAGGTGGCGGTGGTGCCGGGCAGTGCCTTCCTGACGCCCGACTGGATTCGCGCGAGCTACGCCACCACGGAGTCGGTGGCGGTTGAGGGCGTGACGCGCATCGCCCGCTGTCTCACCGGCGCCTGAGCGGCACCCGCGACTCTCTCACGTCTTCGAGGCGATCATGATTACCACCATCGTGCTGGTGCAGGCTGATCCGAAAACCATTCCGGCCTGCGCGACCGCGCTGGCGGGCATTGAAGGGGTCAGCGAGGTCTACTCCGTGTCGGGCGCGTGGGATCTCGTGGCCATCGTGCGCGTGCCCGATCTCGAACGCATCGCGACCGTGGTCACTGAGGAGTTCGCCAAAGTACCCGGCATTGTCCGCACGCAAACGCTCACCGCGTTCCGTGCCTACAGCCGCAACGATCTCGAGCAGGCGTGGGACATCGGGGTCGAGTAGTCGACCCCGGATACGCGCTGCGCGCTATGTGTCACGCGTCACGCGTGGCAGCGCTGCCGCTCGTTGCGTAGCAGTTCGCGCCACGCGTCCGCTTCATAGCGCAGTACGATCGTGTACAGCGGCGCGGCGGCGAGCCTGAGCCCGAAGAACAACTCCGACTTGCCGTCGTTGTCCACATCGATGTGGTCGAGGTAGCGATAGCGCGGCGGCGAGAGCCTGTTGCCCAGCGTCGTGTACGTGAACGTCGGCTTGTAGCCGTACACGCCTTTGTCCAGCACCACCACCAGATGTCGGGGCCGCGCGCCCATCTGGCGCACGCTGTCGGCGACCACTTCGGGGTCATCGTACACCACCACGATCGTGGGCCGCGGTCCATTGCCGGTCTCGGCCACGTAGACGTCCCGCGTGTAGCGCGGCAGCAGCGACATCGAGATGCCGGCGGCCGGGGCGATCAAGGTTGCAATCGCGCCGATCGCGGTCTGCAGCTCCGCCGCCGACAGCGCGGTCACCGGCTGGAGCGGCGGTCGCTTCCCATTGGTGAAGAATTCCACGCCCGCAGGGATCGAAGCCACCGCACCGGGCAGTATGATCGAGCAGCCGGGGATCGAATCGAGCGGAGCGCCCTCCCACATGCCGCGCGTTGACCTCACGGGCGCCAACTCCCGCCCACCGCGGTACGGGATCAACGATTTCCCACCGACCAGATAGTCGAGATCGAACGAGCGCCACCCGCGATCGCTCAAGGTTAGCAACCGGAATCCCTGCGGTCCCATCGTGGCCAAGGGGACGACACGGGCGCCAGCGCTGTCGCGCGTGACGCGGAACAAGACGTCGGGATGCGTGGCGAGCAAGGTGCTGTCCCCTTGCCAGACGGGATCGCCCTGATCGGCGCTGAGCGCGTTCTTGACACGCTCCGTGGTGTCGCACGCTCCGCCGAGGAGCGCGATCGCCAAGGGCAGGGCACGAAGGGCTACGCCGCGGAGTCGCGGGGCGGCGATGGCAAAAGGTCGGGAGAGTCTCACGCCGTGAGTTTCGTGGGCGGGAGCGCCGAAGTCCACCACCGGAGGCCACGGGATTCCCGCGCGACACGGATGGGCCGCGTTGTCTGCGGGCGCCCGTCCTGCTAGCGTGCCCCTCGTGACTGATGAACACCCGCCCGCCGCCGCTGCCGCTACGGCCACCGATGCCTCGCTTCGCGGCGCCTTGCGCTCCCTCCGCGTGCTGTTCGGTGACGGCGCGCTGGTGGCGGCCGGCAGTGGCCCGCCCCTCGAACGCATGGCCATGCGCAGCGATCCGCCCTCGGTGGCGCCCTGCGTGCCGCTGGAGGCGCCCGGCGCGCGCCAGATCGCGGTGCCGAGCGAACCGCTGGTCGCGGCCTTCCTCGACGGCGTGCAGCGGAGTCGCGTGGTGGGTTACCTCGCCGGCTCACCGCTCATCTATGCCTCGGTCGCGGCGGCCGTCCGCGAGCGGGTGGCGCGGCGCCTCGAGACGTGGCGCGCGCCGAGCGTGCGTCGCGCGCTCTTCGTCTCGCGCGGCAAGCTCGGGGAGACGGCATGGAACCAACTGGTGGAAAGCGGGGTCCCGATGGTGGACATTACCGCCGATGTCGCGGACGAGGCGATTCCGGTCCACCCCTTCGCGCTCCGCGCCCGGGCGCTCGACTTGGTCGCGCTGGAGCGGGAAGGGCTCGAACGCCGGCTCGCCGCGGAGTGGTGTCGGAGTGAATCGCGATGGCTCTGGATCGACGGCGGCATTTCCGGCAATCTGGCGGTCGACGAACGGGCCACCGCCTTCGGCGTGGTGAAATCGCACACGACGCTGTACGGGAGCGCGGAGCAGGTGGAATCGGTGCTCACCCTCCGGGAGGCGGAACGCTCACCCGCCTTCCTGGTCGGCCATCGTCCGCGTCGCGCGGTCGCGAGTTGGTATCTGCGTCTGCGCACCACGGCAGGCGGCGATCCGATGCACGGGCTGGTGCGCGTGGAGATCTCGCCGCCGATGGACATGCTCGACCCTGATCACATCACCGACGACGCGCGCGCCCGGCTCACCGAGCACTGTGACCGCCTCTCCGCCGGCATTCTTGCCGAGCGGGCCCCGCTCTCGCTTCCCGATCCGCGATGGGATACCCTCACCTACGGCATTCATGCCTGTGAGATGTATCTCGATGCGCTCGTCGGCATTTGACCTTTTTCGTCGTGACGCTGTGACCTCGCCTTCCGTTGTGCCCGATGCTGTGTCGCTGCCGCTCGGTCGTGTCGTCGCGACCGAGAAAAAGCCCAATACGCCGCACGAGTTTCATTTCTGGACCGCGATCGATGCGCCCATCGGGATCGGCACGATCGTGCGCGTGGAGGGCAACACGCCAGTGGAGAACGTGATCCCACGCGTGTACGGGGTCGTCGTCGAAGGCTTCAGCTATAGCGATCTCCAGTCACCGCTGCACGATGTGCTCGGCCACGATGGCCGTCCGCACGCGGGGCCGCTGTCGCACACCGATCGCACCGAAATCCGGTTGTACACGGCGTCCGTGTTGCGGCACATCCCCGAAGAACCGTTGCAGCCGGTGCCGCTCGGGGCCGTGTATCTCGCCGACGATGCCGATGTGGCCGTGGCGCTGCGCATGGATGGCTACATCACGGGTGAATCATCTACCGGCATTCCGGTGGGCATGTACCGGGCCGGTGGCATGCGGTCGCCGATCTTCCTCGACGCCGATTTCCTGGTAGGACCGGAAGCCGCACACCTGAACATCTCCGGAGTGTCGGGACTCGCCACGAAGACCAGCGCCATCGAATGGCTGCTGCAGTCGATCTTCGCGCATTTCCCTGCCCATCGCGGAACCGTGGCCGCGGTGTGCTTCAACGTGAAGGGGCCCGACCTGTGCTTCCTCGATCAGCCGGGCAAGCTCGAGCCGGCCGATCTCGAGATGTACGAGATGCTCGGCGTGCCACCGACGCCGTTTCAGGACGTGCAATACTTCGCGCCGTTCACCGCCCGCGGCTTCGCGCTGAACACGTTACGCTCCCATCCGGCGCTCGCCGACAGTGTGTCGCCGCTCACGTGGGGCCTCGGTGAAGTGCTGCAGTTCGCCGAGGTATTGCTGAACAAGGACGACATCGATGCGAAGGCCGACGCGCTCATCGATTTCATCCGAGAGCGCGTCGTCGGTAAGGACTTCGAGGAGCCCGGCTTTTCACGCACGCACCGCGTGCAGTCGTTCGCCGATCTCGACGCCTGGTTCCGCGATGTGCTGCGCAAGCTCGAGGATTCCAACGGCGACACGTGGCGCACCCACCACGCGGCCACCGTGCGCAAAGTCCGCAATCGGCTCTCCAATCTGTCCACGCGCTGCGCGGGCTTGGTGACCGACGATGGCGCCGTGTCCGATCTGCCCTTCGGGAGCTTTGTGGATCGCGCGGTGTACGTGGTCGATGTCGCTAATGTGGAGGAAGACGCGCAGGATCTCGTTTTCGCCCGCGTGGTGTCCCGGTTGCGCGAACAACTCGAGCGACGAGAACTCGGCGTCGATCACGTCATCGTCTTCGTCGATGAGCTGAACAAGTATGCGCCTCATGATGGTCCCGATACGTATGTCCGCAAAATGCTGCTCGATATCGCCGAACGTGGTCGATACCTCGGGCTGGTGCTCTTCGGCGCCCAGCAATTCCGCTCGCAGGTGCATCGTCGCGTGACCGGCAACGCGGGGACCGCGCTATACGGGCGTATGGATGGTGATGAGCTGGCATCGCCCGGGTATCAGGTGCTGAGCCCGGCGATCAAGGCGCGCATGGCCACGCTCGACAAGGGGCAGCTCATGGTGCGGCATCCGCATTTCACGCAGCCGGTTTTCGTGCGCTTTCCCCGTCCGTCCGTGATGTCCGGTCGCGAGGGCGTGGAGCGCTTCCCGCAGGCGCCGGAGCCGTCGCTCGCGCAGGCGGTCACGCGTGAGCTGCGTCGCCTCGACGAGACCATCGACCTGGGTTTCGTGCAGCAGACGATTCTGCTGTACGACGAGCCGGTGGTGCTGGCCGCGCGCAATGCGGTCGTGCGAACGCGTCCCGACGATGTGAAGCGTGCCTTCGCGCGCGAACTCGCACGTCGGTCGCGCCCGACCGCGAGCGACGTCGAGTCGGTGACCCCGCGACCGCGCGCCCTGCGGTCGTTCTCCCCCGACGAATACGGCGGATGACGTCGGCTGTGCGCGTCCGCGGGTGGTGGATCGCCCGGATGTGTGGTGTGCTCACCGGCTCGTGTACGCTTGTGTGCGCGCTGGCCTTGCCGCCAGCGCTGCGCGCGCAGTCGATGCGAGTTGGTCCCGATGGTGTGTCGCTCATTGTGCGACCGCGCGTCGGTGACACCCTGCGTCTCCAGATGGAGCAGACCATCGAGATGAGCGGACGACGCACGGAATCGTCGGTGCCGCCGGTGGGCTCGGGCGCTGGCATCGACGGGCGTCGCGCCGGCGGGACAACGCTGCCGGCCGCTAAGTCGCCGGAGTACGGGCCGCGTCGCACGCGCGCCTCGCTCCGGGTCACGAAGCTCGTGATGTATGCGCACTCGCTCGTCGAGGCGAGCGATCTATCGACCACGACCTTGCTGGCCACGACCGACTCGATGGCCATGTGGGCCGGGGCGCCCGCTGAACAGGGGCGGCCGGAGATGCTCCCGCTTCCCGCCGACGGACGGCAGGTGCGGGTTCGCGTGACGCCCGATGGGGGCATGCGGGTGAGCGATCCACCGCCGGGGGCCATGGAACTCGGGGCCACGCTGGCCTCGATGCCCGCGCTGTTGCCCACCCATGCGGTGCGCGTGGGCGAGCGCTGGGTGCGCGACATCGTGCTCCCGTCGCTTCCCGTGAGCGGCTATCGTGCCGACGGCGTGGTGCGCACGCGATTCCGCCTCGATTCCCTCACCCAGGGTGGACGGAACGCGTGGATCTCCATGGATGGCGAACTCCGACGGGATGGCGCCGCGCGCGAACTGCCGGCCGGCACGCGGGTGGTCACGGCCGGCACCGTGCTCGGCACCATGGTCCTTGATCGGCTCCGTGCCTGGATCGTCGATGCCCGCACCGTGATCGACGTGCAGTCCGAGGTCACGCCCGGTCCAGCCGACGCGGCTCGGCCCATGTTGCTGGATCTGCGCATCGTGCAGCGGATTCGCGTCCGCTGAACAGCGAGAGCGCCGCTTCGCGCTTTGAGCGGGCGTGGTCGTTCTGTAGCTTGCAGCATGCGCCTGGTCCATCTCAGCGATCTCCATCTCGGATTCCGCCAGTATCAACGGCTCACGCCGACCGGAATCAACCAGCGCGAAGCTGATGTCGCCGCGACCGCGTCGCGGGCGGTCGCCCAGATCATTGCCTGTGCCCCCGATCTGATCGTGGTGGGCGGCGATGTGTTTCACACGGTGCGCCCCTCGAACCCGGCGATTCTGCACGCCTTTCGCACCTTCTCGGCCCTGCGCGATCGGCTCCCCGATACGCCGATCGTGATGGTGGCCGGCAATCACGATGCGCCGCGCACGTCGGAAACGGGGTGCATCCTACGGCTCTTTCGTGAAATCGGCGTGCACGTCGCCGATGCGAAGGCCGAACTGTTCACCTTTGCGGGGCGTTCGCTCGCGGTGCTGGCGGTGCCCGACGTGCCCGGGATCGATCGTCCGCCCTTCGTGCCGCCCGAAGGCTTCGAGCACACGGTGCTGCTGCTGCATGGTGAGATCGCCGGCATGCTCCCCGCGCACGCGGCCCCCGCCGATCGGGCGGCCATCGAGATCGATCCGGCGGAACTGCACGCCGAGCAGTGGAGCTATGTGGCGCTCGGCCACTACCACGTGTATCGCGAAGTGGCCACGCGGGCGTACTACAGCGGCTCGCTCGACTACACGAGTTCGAATCCGTGGGGGGAACTGCGCGAGGAACGCGAGCAGCGCATCCCCGGCAAGGGCTTTATCGAACACGATCTCGTGTCGGGTGCCCATCGCTTTCATCCGGTGGCGCCATCGCGCCCGTTGTTGGATCTCGAACCGATCGATGCCAGTGGGATGGGCGCGACCGACGTCGACAGCGCGTTGCGTGCACGGGTCGACAGCGCGATCGGCGGGATCGACGACCGCGTCGTGCGCGTCACGGTGCGCAACATCGCGCGACACATCGTGCGCGAACTCAATCACGACGCGCTGCGCGAGTATCGGAAGCGCGCCATGCACTTCCATCTCGACACGCGTCGGCCGGAAGTCCTGGCGCGTCGTGGCAAGGGAGAAGGCGCGCCGGGCCGTCGGGCCACCTTGCCTGAGCTGGTGGCAGAGCGACTCAACGAGCGTCCGTTGCCGCCCGGAGTGGATCGAGAACAGCTCGTCTCGCTCGGCTTGCGCTATCTGCAGCAGGCCGAAGACGCCGCGATGGCCGCCCTTCCTGTGCTGGAGGGCTGACGGATGCGACTGATCTCCCTCCGCCTCCAGAACTTCCGTCAGCACGCGGACACGCGCATCGAGTTCGAGCGTGGACTGACGGGCATCATCGGGCCCAACGGGTCAGGGAAGTCCACACTGTTGGAAGCGATTGCCTGGTCGTTGTACGGCACGCCCGCCGCACGAGGCACGCGCGATTCCATCCGGTTCTCACGCGCCGCACCGCGCGCCTCTGTAAAGGTGGAGCTGGAGTTCGAGCTCGCCGGCCACCGCTATCGCGTGATGCGCGGCCTCACGAACGCCGAGGTCTTCCTCGATGGCGGCGATGTGCCGATCGCCAACACGATTACCGGCGCCACGGAGTTGCTGCAGCGACGGCTCGGCATGACGCGTTCCGAGTTCTTTCACACCTACTTCACGGGCCAGAAGGAACTCGATGTCATGGCCTCGCTCGGGGCGGCGGAGCGGGCCCGCTTCCTCTCGCGTGTGTTGGGCTACGATCGGATCAGCGGCGCGCAGGAGATTGCGCGCGAGCGTCGTCGCGCGCTCATGGCGGAAATCAACGGGCTCAAGCAGGGCATGCCCGACGCTGACGCCATCTGGCGCGGCGTGGCCGATGCCGAAGCCCGATTGGCGGTGGCGCGAACGCGTGCCGCCGAAGCCGACGTGGCGCGCGTTAGCACGGCCGAACGCCTGAGCGCGGTGGCACCGCAGTGGCTCGATGCGCAGGCGCAGCGGGACCAGATGCAGCAGCTGCTGGCCGAGCTGCGCGTGGCCGAGAGCGAGGCGATGGGATTCGCCCGCGATGTGGAGCGGCTCGATCGCGAGCTCGACGCCGTGGCCGTGGCGCACAGCGAGCTGGCGCCGTTGCGTGAGGCGATTTTGCCGCTGCTGTCGTTACGGGCCGAACTGGAATCGCTGGAGCAGCTCGCGGCGGCCGACGCGCGACGGCAGGCGTTGATGGAGCGGGTGCGTACCGCGGCCGAGGACGACGCCAAGCTGGCCGAACGTGCCACGCGACTGGAATCGGCGCCGACGCTGGAACGCGATGCGCAACAGCAGCTCACTACGCTTCGCGGCACGCTCACCGAGGTGGAGCGGACGTTTGACGCCGAGAGCAAGGCCTGGACGAGGGATGGACAGGAGGCGGAGACCCGTCTCGAGGCTCTCCGACGGCAGTACGCGGAGTTGACCGACCAGCGCGACACGCTCGAGGGCCTCGGCGAGGAATCCCCGTGCCCCACGTGCGGGCGGCCGCTCGGTGCGTCCTATCGTGGCGTGCTCGACTTGCTCAACGAGCAGATCGAGACCGTGCGCATCGATGGGAACTACTACCGACAGCGCGTCGAACAGCTCGCCGCCATGCCGGCGGCCATCGAACTGATGGACGAGCAGCGCCGCACCCTGCAGACCGAGCTGTCGGCGGCCGAGCGGCGGCTGCTGCGAATTCAGAACGCGCTGGTGGAGGCCACGCAGGTCGCGGATGCGCGGGCTGAGCTGGCCACACGACTCGCGCAGGCGACGGAGCAACTGGCGGCGCTACCGCTGGGCTACGACGCGCAGCGGCATCGCGCGTTGCGCGACGAGGTCGTGCGATTGCAGGAACTCGAAACGAAGGCCGCGCGGGTAGGCGGGCTCGTGGAGCGTGAGGATATCACGCGCAGCGAACGGTTGCGTGTCACGGTCGTGCGAGACGCGGCGCGTACGAAGGTCGTCGAGCTCGAGCGGCAACGTACCGCGCTCGGGATGGACGACACGTCGTATCAGCGTGTCCGTGACGCCCATGAGCGTGCCGCGACCGAAGCCCGTCGGGCGGAGCTCGATGCGGTCGGCGCCGCGGGCGAAGCGGAGCGGGCGCGGGCTGCGCTCGACAGCGCCGAGCAGGGGCGACGCGATCTCGCGCGGCTGCAGGAAACGCTCGACGTGCTCGAGAAGGACAAGCAGCTGCACGATGAGCTCGATCGCGCGCTCACCGACCTGCGCACCGATCTCAACTTCCAGTTGCGCCCGGAGCTGGCCGAGATCGCCAGCGGATTCCTCGATGGGCTGACGGATGGGCGGTACAGTGCGCTGGAGTTCGACGAGGACTACAAGGTGCTCGTCATGGAGGAGGGGCTCCCCAAGCCCGTCATCTCCGGCGGCGAGGAGGACCTGTGTAATCTCGTGCTGCGCTTGGCGATTTCGCAGATGATCGCCGAACGTGCCGGGCAGGCATTCTCGTTGCTCATTCTCGACGAAGTGTTCGGGTCACTCGACGAAACACGCCGGGCGAATGTGGTCGAACTCTTGCGCCATCTGCATGATCGATTCGAGCAGGTCATCGTGATCACGCACATCGAGCAGGTCCGTGAAGGACTCGATCGCGTGCTGTTGGTGCGCTTCGACGAGACGCGCGGGTGCAGTGTGGTGCACACCAGCGCGCCGGCGCTGCCCGATGAGCCGCTCGACGACGAGCTCGTCGGGGCCGACGGTCGCAGCCCGCTGACGCTGGCGGACACATGACCGCGACGCCGCGTCCCTGGCGCACGGCCCGTCCGCTCGAGGGGCCAAGCGTCGCCACCATCGACGACATTCCGCAGCTCAACGAGGTGTTCGCGGACGCGTTCACGGAGCGCTACCGGAAGGATGGTATGAATGGCGTGCGCGTGCCGCCGCTCAATCCGGCGATCTGGCGTTACGCGATCGAGGACGCCGGCGACGGTGCGCTGTGCTGGCGCGACGAACGTGGGCGCATTGCCGCGTTCAACATCGTGCATCACTCCGGTACGGAAGGCTGGATGGGGCCGCTGTGCGTCCGTCCCGACTGCCAAGGCGCCGGACTGGGAAAGATCATCGTCGAAAGCGGCATGCGCTGGCTGCGCCAGCAGTCGGTGAAGGTGATCGGACTCGAGACGATGCCGCGCACGATGGACAACATCGGTTTCTACTCGAATCTCGGATTCGTCCCCGGCCATCTCACGGTCACGCTGACGCTCGAGGCGGCGTTGGGCGAGCGCGCGCCGTCATTATTGTCGCGGTTGTCGTTGCGCGAGAAAGCGGCCGCGATGGCCGCGTGTCGCGATCTCACGCTGCGGGTCATGCCCGGGTACGACTTCACGCGCGAGCTCGAACTCACCGATCGTCACGCACTGGGCGACACCATTCTGATGGGGCCGCTCGAGGCGCCGACCGGATTCGCGGTCTGTCACACCGTTCCGCTGGTCGAGGGGCGGACGCGGGACGAACTCCGTGTGCTCAAGCTCGTGCTGGCCAGGCGAAGCGGCCTGCCCGCGTTGCTGGGCAGTCTCGCGGATCTGGCGCGCCGATCAGGAACACGGCGTGTCGCGATTCGGCTGCAGGGCGATTACCCGGATGCGTATCGTACCCTGGTCGCGCTGGGCGCGCGGGTGCGCTGGACGGATCTGCGGATGAGCGCCTACGGCTGGAACGAAGTCCCTCCCACCGAGGGCATGGTGCTCTCGAATTGGGAGATTTGAGACCGTGGGGGGTTAGCGCTTCTGGTCTGGACCCGACGGGGTGTCGCGCACGACGATGCGCCAGATCACGAGAAAGACGCCACCGGTGAGCATCAGGTGGATCCAACCGGGGGCGTCGGTCGTATACGTGACACCGCCCCACGCGATGAGCATCACGATTCCGGCAAGCAGATAGAGGTCCATGCCGTAATCTCGCATTGCGCACGCCGTGGCGCACCATATACAATATCGGCGTGTAGTACCGATCCTCCGGGGTCGATACTCAACCCGTATGCGGGGCGGAGAGAATTACCTCTTGAGCCGATAAGTCCTAAGAAAAGGTCCGACAGACTGCGTTTACGTCATGCCCCAGTGCGGGGAAGGCGACCGCGCGGTGAGGACCTTATCAGTATTCTTTGGGCTTCAAGACCTCCTCTTCGTTCCGCACCTTGTGCGAAAGCCCCGCCGGTTGGCGGGGCTTTCGTGTGTCTGTCCCTGAGCCGAAGGTCGTGGGCTGCCGTACTGGCACGCACCGGGGCGACGGGCCGGCCGATGGAACCTCTCCCCCGTTCGGGTCGTTGGGTACCTATGCCTATCGTCACCGCCACGCGACTGCTGCGCTTCAATGCGGCCCACCGCGTTCACAATCCTGCGCTCTCCGACGAGGAGAACACCCGCCTGTTCGGCAAGTGCAACAATCCGAACTGGCACGGTCACAACTACACGCTCGAGGTCTCGGTCAAGGGACCGGTCGACGAGCGCACCGGTTATGTGATCGACCTCGGGCTGTTGCGCGATACGGTGGAGCGGCACGTGGTCAGCGTGACCGACCATCGCAATTTCAATATCGACGTGCCCTACATGCAGGGGATCAACCCAACCACGGAGAATGTCGTGGTCGGCATGTGGCGTGAGTTGGAGCCGGTCGTGGCGCCCGGAAAACTGGTGCGGCTGCGCCTGTGGGAAACCGAGAATAACTATGTCGACTACGAGGGAGAGTAAGCACATGATCCGACCGACTTTGGCGGCGAGTGTAGGCGTGGCGGCGGTCGATCCCGACGACATGGAAACGAACGGCGCCACGCAGGTGGAATTCGAGGGGCTCGTCCGGCGCCAGCTCGAAATGCTGGGTGAAGATCCCAATCGCGATGGACTGCTCAAGACACCGAGTCGCGTCGCGAAGTCGATGGCGTGGCTGACCCGTGGCTATGACCTCGATGCCCGCCAGGTCATCGGCGACGCATTGTTCGAGGAGAATCACGAGAACATGGTGATGGTGCGTGACATCGAGATGTATTCGATGTGCGAGCATCACATGCTCCCGTTCTTCGGCAAGGTCCACGTGGCATACATCCCCAACGGCAAGATCGTGGGCTTGTCCAAGCTTCCGCGTGTGGTCGAGGTGTTCGCGCGTCGACTGCAGGTGCAGGAGCGGCTCGGCGAGCAGATCGCCAACGCGATCGACGAGGTGCTGCAGCCGAAGGGCGTCGGCGTCGTCATCGAAGCCGTGCACCTGTGCATGATGATGCGCGGCGTCGAGAAGCAGAGCTCGCGTACCATCACATCGTCGCTGCGTGGGCAGTTCCGCGACGACTCCAAGACGCGCAGCGAATTCCTGCGGTTAGCGCACGGCCCGTCCGCGGCATTCTGATGCTCCAGGGCGCGTCGGCCGTGGTTACGGGCGCCTCACGCGGCATCGGTCGTGCCGTGGCTGGTGCGCTCGCCGCGGCGGGTGCGCGCGTGTTTCTACTCTCCCGTTCCGCTGGTGATCTCGAACAGGTCGCTACGCACATCGGGAAGGGGGCGGTCGCCGTGCCGTGTGATGTCACCAACGCCGACGCGGTGAGCCGTGCGGTCGAGGTCATCGGCGAGGGTGGGGCGGCCGGGCCGATGATCTTGGTGAACAACGCCGGCATCTTTCCGCTCGGCGCTATCGAACGTACCGATCCCGCGCTCTTCGAGCGCGCGCTGCAGGCCAATCTGGTGGCGCCCTTTCGATTCCTGCACGCATTCGTGCCGGGCATGCGGGCGGCCGGGCAAGGACACGTGATCACGATCGGGTCGGTCGCCGATCGCAGTATCTACAGCGGTAACGGCGCGTACTCGGCCAGTAAATTCGGCGCCCGCGCGCTGCACGAAGTGCTGCGTGAGGAACTGCGAGGGAGCGGCGTCCGTGCCACGCTCGTGGCACCGTCGGCCACAGATACACCGATCTGGGATCCGATCGATCCGGATCACACGCCGGGCCTCCCGCCGCGGGCGGCGATGCTGCGCCCCGAGGACGTGGCTGATGCCGTGCTCTGGGCCGTGACCCGACCGTCCACCGTCAACGTCGACGAACTCCGCATCAGTCGGACCTGACCGGCACGTCGACCGGGATCGGTTGGTCGGCAACTCGCCGAACCGGGCCATCGGTTGCACCTTCAGGGTAGCACGCTCGCCTGAATGTCTCCATGCGCCTCTCCCGACCGACCCATGCCCGTCTTGCTGACCGAACGATCGCACCGCGCGCTTCGCACGGCCGCCTCCAGTGTCACACTGGCCCTGGCAGCCACCGTAGGCCCCTCGATGCTCGGCGCCCAGGGCGCAGTCCCCTCCGCCGCGCTCACGCCCGCCGACTTGCTCGACGTGCGGACGGTCTCGGCCGGCGACTACTCGCCCGATGGGAAGTGGCTGGTGGTGCGGATTGCCCGCCGAGGTGACGGTTTGGGGTTTGTGGCGGCGCGCGATGGCGATCCGAGCTACACGCGCCCGGCACCGTCCCGCCTGCTACTCCTCAACACCGCGACCGGTGACACGACGGCCATCCTGAGCACGCCGCGCACGATCGGGACGGTGGCCTGGTCGGCGCAGAGTGAACGCCTCGCCATCGCCACGCGCGACACCGTTCCTCAGTTGCTGATCTGGGATGTTGCCACTCGAAAGCTTCGCGCCCAGCCGCTCGGCGGCGCACGGCTGGCGGAGAACAGCGATCTGTCCTGGACCGACGACGGACGGCTTCTGCTGGCCATCCGGGAGCGGCACTGGTTGCATGAAGTCCGGGCGCGTTTCGATTCGCTCGTGCGGGGGCCGATCTCGGTGCAGGTCGGCACCGAACCGTTTCTCGCGTGGGACGTGCTGCGTCGACTCGGCAATCGCGCCATCGTGGTGGCGCTCACGCCCCAATCGGCGCGCCTCGATACGCTCATTCCCGCCTCGCAGATCACGAGCTGGACGGCCTCGCCCGACGGCCAACGCCTCAGCTGGCGCGAAGACCGCAACGCCAAGACGAATTACGAGGGCGGACCGAGTAACGAATCCCGCCTGCTCACCCGTCTCAGGCGCGACAGCGATCGCGACAGCGCCGAGGTGGTGTTCGCCTCGTTGCGCGGTGTCACCGTGCTTCAGGCTGCTGACGGCGATCGGTATGCATTTGCCCGTGACGGTGCGATCTATCTCGCGAGTCTCACAGACACGACGCCGCGACGGCTGATCGGCCCCGCGCCGCGGGCTCGCCGCGATGGTGCGCGTGGTGACAGTGCGCGCAGCAACGACGAGGAGCGCTTCACGCTCGCGGGCTTCTCGCCGTCGGGAGCAGATGTCGTCGTCTCCTCGCGCACGGGGTTGCACTTGATTCGCGTCGCTGACGGGACTCGTCGCACGATCGGGGCCGTTACCGACACGATCCGCGGGCCGCGCTTTGCCCTCGCCGACTGGAGTCGAGACGGACGCACCCTGCTCGTGAGCATGGCATCGCGCACCACCTGGAACCGCGCGCTGATTCGCGTGAACCTCGCCACCAATGTCATCGACACGCTCGTGCGAGACGGCCGCCTGTATGGTGCGCCGAAGCTGAGCCCCGACGGGGCACGCGTGGCGGTCATGATCGGTGAGAACGGCCGTCCAGCCGATCTGTGGCTCGGTGAGGCTGCGAGGTTCGTGCCGAAGCGACTGGTGGAATCCAATCCCCAATGGGCCTCACGCGCCCTTCCCAGCACGAAGCTCGTCGAGTATCTCGATGCCGACGGCCGATCGCAGTTCGGCGTGCTGACGATGCCGGCCGGTGGTGGACGCGCACTGCCCACCGTCTTCAGTGTGTACGAAGACTTCTTCGACGACAGCTTCGATGCCACGACGATGCTGCTGGCGAGTCGCGGCTACGCGGTGATGAAACCGTCGGTGACCTTCGAAACCGGCTATCCGGGCGAGGCCTGGCTGAAGGGCGTCACGGCAAGCGCCAACAAGCTGATCGAAATGGGTGTGGCCGACAGTAGCAAGTTGGGCGTGCACGGCACGAGCTACGGCGGCTATGCCACCAACCTGCTGATCACACAAACCAATCGCTTCAAGGCGGCAATCAACATTTCGGGCAAGGTCGATCTCGTGTCGTTCTATACCGACTCGCCGCGGCTTGGCGTGCGCAACGTGAACGCCGCCGAGAAGACGCAGGATCGCATCGGTGCCACGATGTGGGAGCAGCCGCAGAAGTACGTGCAACACAGTGCCGTGATGTTCGCCGACCGGATCAAGACGCCGCTGCTGCTGGTAACGGGTGGCGAAGACCACAATGTGCCGGCGATCAACACGCGTGAGATGTATTTCGCGCTGCGTCGGCTGGGCAAGCCGGTGGAGTGGGTGAACTACACGAACGGTGGGCACGGCATTCCCATGACGAACGCCGCCGAGTTTGCCGATTGGCACAACCGGCTGCTCGGGTGGTACGACCGGTATCTGAAGCCGGCAACGGCCACCGTCCCGGCGTCGGAACAGCAGCACCTTCTTCGTTAGCCACACGTATGCAACGCGATCTGCTCGACGCCCTGCGCTGTCCCGGCACGCACGAAGAAAGTTGGCTGGTGGCCATGGTGCTGGAAGCCAGTGGTGCCACGCTCCTTGTGGCGGAACTCGCCTGTCCGGTGTGCGGTGCGGAGTTCCGGATCGACGACGGCGTGGCGCACTTCGCGGGGCTCCCACCACTCGCGCCGCACCCGCTCGCGTTGTCGTCCGAGCCGGTCACCAGCGACATGGTGCTGCGACTGGCGGCACTGTTGGGTGTGGCTGAGAGCCAACTCCCGGTGGGACTGGTGGGCCGCTACGCGACGGCCAGTGGCATGCTCGCGTCGTTCGTGTCGGCACCGCAGTTGCTGATCAACAGTGGCCCGGGGATTCCCGGGCCAGACGTCTCACGCATCGTGGTGGCCGATCGGCTCCCGCTTGGCGTGGAAACGCTGGCCGCGATCGCGGTCGATGCGGCCCATGCCACGCCCCCGTTTCTCGAGAGTGCCGCGCGGGCGCTGCGTATCGGCGGGCACCTCGTGGCGCCGGCGGATGCGCCGGTCCCCGCGGGGATGCGCGAACTCGCGCGCGACGCGACCGAATGGGTCGCCGAAACGACAACGCGCGCCAGCGGGCTCGTGGAGCTCCGCCGACGCGCGCCCGATTCCGTCGGCTAGCGCTTACTCCTCGTACAGCCCGTCGATGAGCGGCTTGTATGTCTTGTCGATCACGCGGCGTTTGACCTTGAGCGTCGGCGTGAGTTCGCCGCGCTCCACGCTGAAGTCGTGTTCCAGCAGCGCGACCTTCTTTGGTGTCTCGTAGCTCGCCAAGGCCGCCAGCTGCGTCTTCACTTCCTTTTCCATCTTCGCATTGATCGTCGGCATCGCCAGCAACTCGGCGCGGCTCGTCCACACGATACTCTGCGAGGCGGCCCACTTCTCGAGCTGGTCCCAGTTCGGCACGATGAGCACGACCGGGAATTTGCGCTTGTCGCCGATCATCACGGCTTGGGACACGTACTTGTTCGTCCGGAGCATGTTCTCGATCGGCTGCGGTGCAATGTTCTTGCCGCCCGCCGTCACGATGATGTCTTTCTTGCGATCGGTGATGCGCAGGAATCCGTCGGAAAGTTCACCGATATCACCGGTGTGGAACCATCCCTCCTCATCGATGGCGTCCTTGGTCGCCTCGGGATGGTTGTAGTAGCCGCGCATGATGTGCGGGCCCCGCGAGAGAATCTCGCCGTCGGCCGCGATCATCACTTCCACACCGGGGATCGGACGGCCAACGCTGCCGAGTCGATAGTGTTGGAAGGTGTTGGTCGAGATCACCGGCGAGGTTTCCGTGAGGCCGTAGCCTTCCAGGATGACGAGGCCGGCCGAGTAGAAAAACTTCGCGATGTCGGGCGAGAGCGGCGCGCCACCGGACACGAAGAAACGCAGATTTCCGCCCGTCCGCTCCTTGAGCTTCGAGAAGACCAGCTTCTGTGCAAGGGCGTACTGCATCGCGAGCAGGCCGGAGGGCTCCCGTCCCGCCAACTTCTCGTCGGCCCATTTCTCCCCGACGGCCTTCGCCCAAAGGAAGATGCGCTTCTTGATCGCGCCGCCGGCAACGGCGTTTTCCACCACGCGCGCGTAGATCTTCTCGTACAGACGCGGCACCGACATCATCATCGTCGGCTTCACTTCGCTCATGTTCACCGGCACCGTGTCGATCGACTCGGCGTATGCAATGCGAACGCCGTACGCGAACAGGAAGTAGTCGCCGGTGCGTTCGAAAATGTGGCTGAGCGGAAGGAAACTCAGGGCGAGGTCGCTCGTGCTCACCTGCAGTGACGTCTTCGTGGCGATGACGTTCGAGTACAGGTTGTCCTGTGTCAGCATCACGCCTTTCGGATTGCCCGTCGTGCCCGATGTGTAGATCAGCGTCACCAGCTGATCGGGCGTCACCGCCAACGCATCACGCTTGAACGTCGTAGCGCGCTCGGCGTTGTCGAGGGCCGCCCCCTTGGCTTCGATGTCGGCGAGGGTGAAGTCGCAGCCGTCGGCCTTGGTGGCCGAGAATCCGATGATCCATTGCAGCCCCGGCACTTCACTGCGGATCGACGCGACCTTCTTCGCCTGATCGGCGTTCGACACGAAGATGGCACGCGCGCCCGAATCGTTCAGCAGATAGGGCAGCTGATCGGCGGGGAGCGTGGGATAGATCGGGACGTCAGTGATCGCGCTGCAGATGCAGGCATAGTCCGCGATCAACCACTCGGGGCGGTTCTCCGACAGAATCGCCACGCGCTCCTGCGCCACGATGCCGATGTCGGCGAGGCCGAGCGCCGTACGGCGCACGCGCTCCATGATCGTGCGGTGGGACATCGGCTCCCACACACCACGCACCTTCGTACTCAGCGCGTCGGCGCGGTCGAATCGCTCGACGGCGTCGAAGAACAGCGCGTTGATCGTGCCGTGTGGCGGCCGCGGGCCGCCGGACGCATAGCGTGACGAGGCAGGGAGGCCGTTCATCGTCACGTTCAGGGCAGGGTTGGAATCAGCCGCGACCGAAGTCATCGCCATCTCCGACTGGAGCGAAAGGCAGGGCAGAGGCGCATCGGTGGAACGAACCGGAGCGACGCGAGGTGGGATGCATTGAAATTGCTCCCGGACGTCGTCTGGCGGGAGTCCTCAGGACGATCCGGACCCACGACGAACGGGGGCCGTCAGCCGAATCGGCGATCCCTTGAGCGACTTCCCCTTATACGTGACCGTGGCGCGAACCACGACGGATTCCACCGCCGCACCCGTTGGAAACTGAAGCGCGCGGACGCGCACCCGCCGTCCGGCAACGCCGCTGTCGTCGGTGGTATCCATCGTGCTGGCCCGGCCTTGATCATCCACGAGGTACGCCGCGGCCATGGTGTCGTTGGTCGGATTCGCCGGCGTCAGCAACTGAAAGCGCACCGGCCACGATCGCGCCGGCGTGGCGGCACCGGACTCGAGGTGCACGACCCTCGCGGTGAGCGCCGAGGTCGTATTCTTATCGGTCCCGGTGCGTCCGGTATCCGGCAGACTGGTACCGAGGATCGTCGTCAGGCTGGTTCCGCTGACAGAATCCGGACGCGTGACGATCCGCAACATCCGAAGGACCTGCAGCGAGCTGCCAATGCGAGCGGCAACGCGCTTGTCGCCGCTCACCAGCTTCCTCGCGACGACCCGACCCGTGGCAGAATCGATCGCGAGTGCCGAGTCGATGTTGAAGTCGGCGTATAAATACCGCGGCTTGGCGTCGTCGATCACGTCACCGCGCACGTTGAACACGCGGGCGCGCACCGGCGCCACGATGCCATCGATGTTGCGCAGCGTATCGCCCACGACCACCGATGGTGACGGGAGGGGATCCAGTTCGATGGCCGCGGCTTCGTTCGGACCGAGACCCACCTCGGCGCACGCCGTGCCGACGCCGGTGGCGGCGAGGACGGCCGTGATGACAAGGGCACTCGCGCGACGACGCGCGCGCACGGACGATGTCACGCGAAGCGCTCCGCCAGCCGCGTCGCGATGTTCACGTAGGCCTGGCTCGCCGCATCAGCCGGATTCCGCAGGACGACCGGCTGACCGGCGGAGAACGCATCGGCCGTGGCCGGCGTGCGAGGAATCGGGGTGTCGAACACGAGATGCTGCGGGAGGTGTTCGCGTACGTAGTGCACGACGCGTTCCGACGCCGGATTCCCCGGCTCGAACATCGTGAGCAGGATGCCTTCGAGCGTAAGCTCGTCGTTGCTGCTGATCACGTCCTGAATCGCCCGCAGAATTTGCGGAGTGGTCTGCAACGCGAGCGGTTCGCACTGCAACGGCACGACCACGTGCTGACTGGCCGCCAGCACGCGACGGGTGACGGCACCGAGCCCCGGCGGTGTGTCCACCACGACCACGTGACACCGTTCGCGGGCCATGGCGAGCAGATCCGCCAGCACGGTGCTTTCACCAACGCGGTGCTGAAAGTCCGAGTGATCGGCCGACTCGCTCACGCTGCCCGCGAGGATGACGCGCAGCCACGGTAGGGCGGTGGGCAGAATCACTTCGCGCAGGGACTTCTCGCCCCGCAGGTAGTCGTCGAACCCGACCGTGGGGTGGCCGCGTCGCAATCCCACGCCATAGCGCACGGCCCCTTGCGGGTCGGCGTCGATCAGCAGCGTCTTGAGCCCGCGGCGCGCGAACGCGACCGCCAGATTTACGGCCGTGGTCGTCTTGCCGACACCACCCTTCTGACTCACGATCGAGAGCACGCGTCCCACGTCAGCCCTCGTCGGTGTAGGCCGATCCATCGTCATCGCCGGAGGGCGCTGATGGATCCTGATACTGGCCGTCGGCATCGTCCGCGGCACCCTGCAACTGCGCGAGCGTGCGCTCGGCGTGGGCACGGAATCGTGCGGACGTCGGATCCTGCTCGGTGCTGCAGTGGAGGAACGACTCGAGATGCATCGCGGCGTGCGCCGTGTCGCCCCGCTTCAGGAGCAGAAACGCCAGCCCGTAGTGGGCCCCCGGCGATTCTGCATCGAGCTGCAGGGCGCGACGATACGACCGAATGGCCTCTTCGGGCTGCCCGGTCTTCGAGAACGCGATAGCGATGTTCTGCAACACGCCGAGGTCGTCAGGCCGCTCGCGCAGGGCGAGACGATACGACGTCAGAGCGTTTGCATAATCGCCGCGCGACTCAAGATCGAGCGCTTCAGCCAGGAAGTCCGTGGGGCGCGGATTGCGTCCGGACGAACCGCCCACGAGACGGCGCCACCAAGTCATGCGCTCGCAGTGGATCGGAGGAAGAAAAAAGGAGAGCGACGATCGATGCGCTAAGCTATCGGGAGAGCGCGTTGCCAACAAGTTGTCAACACGTTGCCGCGCGTGTCGCCAGGGGGAATTCGCGTGGCCGCGTGGCCCCCGAACGGCTACGCGGTGTACACTGCGGGATCCCTTACCGGAGCGCCACGATGACCGCACCACAGCCGTATGCCCCCGACCCGTCCAAGGGCGTCATGATCGTGGATTGGCCGCTCTTCGGGGAGCTGTCGCGCGCGTTGGCCGTGCGGGTGGCGCGCGAGTGGACCCCGGAGCTCGTCATCGGCATCGCGACAGCGGGTGTCGTGCCGGGCGCGGCGGTGGCGGCGATTCTCGACCTGCCGTTCCACTCGATTCTGGTCTCCCGTCGCTATAACGCCTCGGCGGTTCGCGAAACGCCCGCAGTCTTCGGGGCGGCGCCGCTCGAGGTGCGCGGCAAGCGGGTGCTCGTCGTCGACGAGACCTGCGACTCCGGCCAGACCATGCGCCTGGCCGTTGGCGCGGTGGGAAATGGCGGCGCCCAGGAAGTGCGCACGGCCGTCAGCTTCAAGACGGGCAGCTTTGCCCCGGACTACTTCGCGTTGGCAACCCAGAGCATGATCGTGCTGCCGTGGGATCGCGAAATCCTGATCGACGGCGAGCTCCGGCCTAACCCGAAGTACGCCGGACTCCTCCCCGAGGTCTGAGCGACCAGCGCCCAGCAGGCCCGCGTTTAGGCCAGCGTCTGGGCGCTGGTCGCCGCCCGCTCGTAGGGAATGCCGCGTTCCATCGCTTCCCACACGTAATTGAGCACGTCGACCGAGCCAAGCAGGAAGCGACACTGCCCCTCGGCGGCCGATTCCGGGGTCACTTCGAGCACCGACAGCGGGGCATCGGCCAACCGCCCGAAGAAACCCGCGAAGAGCCCCGTGGAAACCGGGCAGCCGCTCGCCTCGGCCGCCGCTTCCCCCCAGTTGTTCGCGTCGAGCACCATCACCGCCTCGCTCAGCGATGACAGCTGGACCAACCCCCAGCCGATCTCGAAGAAGTACTCCCGAAGGAGGATCGGGAATCGACTGTCCAGGAGGTCGTCGGGGCCATGTTCGCTGCGATCCGCCAACCACGCTGAGAAGTGGTCGAACAGCGCCTGCCCCGCCGCGTAGCCCGCGTCACGGACGGCGTCGATCAGGACCGCTGGATGCGCCTGCTGCGCAGACCGGCGAAGCCCGTCGAAGAATTCGACCGGCACCGTGACGGTGCGGGTGGTCAGGAATGGAAGCGAAGTACTCATGATCCGGTGACGCTCGCGCACGGAAGGGGTCACGTCAAGCGGTAACGGCGTGATAAACGGTGCCGGGAGTGTGTCACCGTCCGGTCCGCCGAAGCAGTTCGGCCTCGTCGATCACGTCGATGCCCAGTTCGACCGCCTTGTCGAGCTTGCTCCCGGCCTCCTCACCGGCCACCACGAAGGTGGTCTTCTTCGACACACTGCTGGTCACGCGTCCACCGGCCGCTTCCACCAGCGCGGCCGCGTCGGTCCGCGAGAGCGTGGGCAGGGAGCCGGTGAGCACCACCGTGGCGCCGGTCAAGGGGCCGTCGGCTTGCACGGCATTCGGCTCATCGAAGCGCACGCCACGCCCGCGCAACCGTTCCACCAATGCCCGCGAGGTCGGATCGGCGAAGTACGAAGACACGGACGTGGCGATGATATCGCCGATGCCGCGCACGGCCCCCAGCTGCTCCGGCGTGGCGGCGATGATCGCGTCCATGCTGCCAAACTGCTTGGCCAGCAGTTGCGCCGCCTGCGCCCCAACGTGCCGGATGCCGAGTCCGAACAGCAACCGCGACAACGGCTGCTGGGTCGCCGCCGCGATCGCTGCTACCAGATTCTCGGCGCTCTTCGTCCCGAACCGCTCGAGCGACACGAGCTGCTCCACCGTGAGGCCGAACAGATCCGAGAAATCGGTGATGTAGCCGGCTTCGAGCAGTTGCTGAATGCGCGCGTACGAGAGCCCGTCGATGTCGAGCGCATCCTTGCTCGAGAAATGCACCAGCCCTTCGAGCTGACGTCCCGGACAGGCGACGTTCGGACAGTAGGTGGCGACGTCGTCCCCGTAGCGATGCGTGCGCGACGCACAGCGTGGGCACTCCGGGGGCATGGTCCACGCCTGTTCGCTGCCATCGCGCCGGTCCGGGACCGGCCCGAGCACGTAGGGAATCACATCGCCGGCGCGCACCACCTGCACCCAGTCACCATCGCGCAGATCCTTCTTGGCGATCTGATCGGCGTTGTGCAGCGAGGCATACGTGACCGTCGCCCCGCCGACATCCACTGGCTCGAGCACCGCAAATGGTGTGAGCACACCCGTGCGTCCGACGCTCACGTCGATGCGGATCAGCTTGGTGACCGCCATGTCGGGGGCGAATTTGCGAGCGATCGCCCAGCGTGGCGTGCGATCGTTGCGTACGCCAAGTTCATCCTGCAGCGACATGTCGTTCACCTTGACCACGCCGCCGTCGATCGCAAAGCCGAGCTTCGCCCGCGTGTCATGCTCGACGGTGTGCGCCCAAGTGGAGACGTCGGCCATGGTGTGGCATCGCGCGCGATGCGGCGCCACTGGAATGCCCCACGCGCTCAGCAGCTCGAGCAACTCCCACTGACTGCGCGCCGGCGCATTGCCGTCGGGAAGCACCGCGGCGTAGCCGAAAAAGCGTAACGGCCGCTGCGCGGTAATCGACGGATCGAGTTGCCGGAGGGCGCCTGCCGCGGCGTTGCGGGGATTCACGAATACCGGCTCGCCCGCGGCAACCCTCGCCTCGTTCATGGCCTCAAAACCCGCGAACGGCATGTACACCTCGCCGCGAATTTCCATCAGCGGCGGATGCCCTTCGCCCAGCAGTCTCAGCGGCACCCCGCGAATCGTGCGGATGTTCACCGTCACGTCTTCCCCTTCCGTGCCGTCACCACGCGTGGTCCCCGTCACCAGCACGCCCTCGCGATAGGTCAGCGCGATCGCCGCCCCGTCGATCTTGAGCTCAACGGTGTAGCCGCTCTTGTGGACCGATGCACCGACCACGCGCTCGATGGACTGCTCGAAGGCGAGCAGTTCCGCCTCGTCAAACGCGTTGTCCAGCGAGAGCATCCGCACCAGATGCCGATGCGTCTGGAACGCGCTTTGCACAGGCGCACCCACACGGAGTGTCGGAGAATCATCCGTCCGTAGGGTCGGGTACTCCTGCTCGATGACCTGCAGCTCGCGGAAGAGCCGGTCGTACTCGGCATCCGACAGGGCGGGACGGTCGAGCACGTAGTACTCGTGCTGCGCGCGGGTCAGCAGGTCGCGCACATCCGCGGCGCGCTGCACGGTGGAGGATGGAACGACGCTCATACGAAGAATGTATCTCTAGGTGCGCGGTGCGGCATCCATCGCCGTCCGGGCATCGGTCGAACACCACGGAGTTATTCACGCGCCTTGGCGCGGGAGGTCGCATGTTCAACAGCGTCACGCGGGATCGCGGCGATCGCATGGATGGCCGTTCACTCGGGCTTGGGCTGCTCATCGGGGCCGCGATTGGTGCCGGGGCCGCTCTGCTGATGGCACCGGCCAGCGGCGAACAGACCCGTCGCCAG
>CANHJV010000029.1 GCA_947461225.1 Gemmatimonadota bacterium
AATCCTCACTTTCCCCTTTGTCGGAGACGCGCGCGTGACGCCTCGCCTGCCGTACCGCCTGACCCGCTCGTTCGCCCCCCTGGCGGCCCTCACGCTGATCGCGTTGAGCGCCCCGCTCGGCCGTCCGCTCTTCGCGCAGGATCGCCCGGCGCCGGACGCCGAGACGCTGCCGCTCAAGACGGCGCGCACCCACACCTTTACGACCACGAAAGGCAGCTGGCTGTCGCTCGACGTGTCGCCGGATGGATCGCAAATCGTGTTCGATCTGCTCGGTGACCTGTACACCATGCCGATCGCCGGCGGCAAAGCCACGCGACTCACCAGCGGCATGGGATTCGATGCGCAGCCGCGCTTCTCGCCCGACGGCAAGAAAGTCGTGTTCGTGTCCGACCGCTCCGGCGGTGAGAACGTCTGGATTCAGTCGCTCGACGGCAAGGACACCACGCAGGTCACGAAGGGCAATAACAACATGTACGTGTCGCCGGAGTGGACGCCGGACGGTGCGTACGTGGTGAGCTCGCGCGGTGGCGGATTGGGCGGCGCGGCGAAGCTGTGGATGTACAACGTGAACGGTGGCAATGGCCTGCCGATCACGACGGAGCCCACGCTGCCGGCCACGCTGAAGCTGCTGGGCGCGGCCTTCGGTAAGGATCCGCGCTACATGTGGTTCGCGGCGCGCACCGGCGACTGGCAGTACAACAGCATCGGCGCACAATTCCAGATCCATGTCTGGGACAAGGAAACCGGACGCGTGTCGCAGATGACGACGCGCTTCGGCTCGGGCTTCCGCCCCACGCTGTCGCCCGACGGCAAGTATCTGGTGTACGGCACCCGCTTCGAAACAAAGACGGGGCTGCGCCTTCGCAATCTCGAGACGCAGCAGGAAGACTGGCTGGCGTTTCCCGTGCAGCGCGACGACACGGAGTCGCGCGCGCCGATGGACGCCTATCCGGGTTTCAGCTTCATGCCCGACTCGAAGTCGGTGGTCGTGTCGTACGGTGGTGAGATCTGGCGTGTGCCGGTCGACAAGTCGGCGGCGGTCAAGATTCCGTTCGAAGCGGAAGTGAAGCTCGAGATGGGTCCCGAAGTGAAGTTTGCGTGGAAGGTCGATACGGCGGCCACGTTTGCCTCGCGTCAGGTGCGAGACATTCAGCCGTCGCCCGATGGTAAGCAGCTGGCGTTCTCGTCGCTGGGGCGCATCCACGTGATGGCGCTGCCCGGTGGCACACCGACGCGCGTGAGCAAGAGCACCACGGGTGAGTTCGGCCCGGTGTGGTCGCCCGATGGCAAGTCGCTCGCGTGGGTCACGTGGGACGACGCGGCCGGCGGTCAGATCGTGCGCGCCACGCTCGATGCGAAGAAGGGATGGACCACGCAAACGCTCACCACGTCGGCGGGGCTGTACACCGATCTCGCCTGGTCGCCGGGCGGCGATCGCATCGTGGCGATGCGGGCCGCCGCCCGCGAAATGCAGGAAGCGGGCGCGGCGTTCTTCGGTCCGGCCGCCGCCGACATCGTGTGGCTGCCGGCCACCGGTGGTGCGCTCTCGGTGATCATGCCCAGTGGCGGCTTAGGCACGCCGCACTTCACCAAGGACGCGACGCGCATTTTCGCGTACGGGCGCGCCGGTCTGCAGTCGTTCCGCTGGGACGGCACCGACATCAAGACGCATCTGAAGGTCACGGGTCCGCTGCCGCCGGGTGCCGGTGGCGAGTCGGGTGCAACGCCGGGGCTCGACGCGGCGCTCGTGGAGAAGGAGGCCACGCAATACATCGGCGGCCGCGCGGCGCGCCCCGTGGGGATGGGGATGCACCTCGATCCCGCTGAGCCGTCACCGCCGCAGGCGCCGCCAGCGTCGCTCGTGCTGATGGCACCGAGCGGAGATCAGGCGTTAGCGATGGTGGGTATGGACCTCTACACCATCACCGTCGCGCAGACGGGTGCCACCGCGCCCACGGTGAACGTGGCGATGCCGGCCGCGGCCTCGGTGCCGGTAAAGAAGCTCAATACCGTCGGCGGCGAGTTCCCCACCTGGAACAGCACCGGTCGTGTCGTGCATTGGGCGCTCGGCAACGCGGTGTGGTCGTACGATCTCGATCGCGCGAAAATCGCCGAGGACTCGGCGAAGGCCGACGCGAAGCTGAAGGCCCGCGTGCGAGCAGACACCACGCAGTCGGTGAAGGACAGCGTCATGCGCGCCGACTCGATCGCGAAAGCCGACACCTCCAAGAAGAAGCCGTTGCCGGCCTATGCACCGGCGGAGATGAAGATCACGGTGATGGCCTCGCGTGATCTGCCGCGCGGTGTGGCCGTGTTCCGCGGCGCGAAGGCGATCACGATGAAGGGCAAGGAGATCATCGAGAACGCCGACATCGTGGTGCGCGACAGCCGCATCGTGGCGATCGGCGCGCGCGGTACGGTTGCGATTCCGGAGGGTGCGCAGCAGTTCGATATGAGCGGTAAGACGATCATGCCAGGCATGGTTGACACGCACTACCATCCGCAGTGGCTCACGCCGCAGATCCACAACACGCAGACCTGGCAGTACTTGGCCACGTTGGCGTACGGCACAACCACCACGCGTGATCCGCAAACGTCGAGCACCGACTTCCTGGCGTATACCGATCGCGTGGAGTCGGGTGAGATGATCGGCCCTCGCATTTATACCACGGGCCCCGGCGTCTTCTCGGCCGAGCCGGTGCGCGACTACGCGCATGCGAAGGAGATCCTGACGCGGTACGCCAAGTACTACGACACCAAGACGCTCAAGATGTACATGAGCGGCAACCGTCAGCAGCGGCAGTGGCTGATCATGGCGGCCAAGGAACTCGGCATCATGCCGACCACCGAAGGCGGCCTCGATCAGAAGCTCAACCTCACGCACGGCATCGACGGCTATCCGGGCATCGAGCACACGCTGCCGATCACGCCGAAGTTCGAAGACGTCTTCGAGTGGTACAAGGCCACGCAGGTGACCAACTCGCCGACGCTCATCGTGGAGTACGGCGGCCCGTTCGGTGAAGGGTGGTTCTACCAGTCGGAAGACCTGCTCACCGACGCGAAGCTCCGTCGCTTCACGCACCCGGTCGACTTCGACACGAAGGTGCGTCGTCGCGGCGCGGGGAACGCGCCCGGACCGGCCGGCTTCGCGGTGAAGGAAGAGTACGCGATGTGGCAGCACGCCGAGGACATTGCGAAGACCGTCGCGGCCGGTGGTCGCATCGGTGTGGGCAGCCACGGCCAGTTGCAGGGACTCGGCATGCACTGGGAGCTGTGGCTGATCCAGTCGGGCGGGCTCTCCACGCACGACGCGCTGCGTTCGGCCACGATCGTGGGCGCCGAAGCGATCGGGCTTGGCAGCGAGATCGGATCGCTTGAAGTCGGCAAGTTTGCCGATCTGATCGTGCTTGACCGCGATCCGCTGGTGAACATCCGCAACAGCAACAGCGTGTCGATGGTGATGGTGAACGGCCGCCTGTTCGACGGCAACACGCTGGACGAAGTGTATCCGCGGAAGAAGCCGCTGGTGCGTCAGCCGTGGACGTACACGGTGCCGACGGCGGCGGCGGGGATCCGGCAGTAAACTGCCGCGGCCGGCTGGTCGAGTTGGTGCCCCATCGCGTCCTCGCGATGGGGCACCAACTCGTTTACGATTAGAGCGCGACGAACTTCACGGTGCCAAGATCCGGTCGGTCTCCGGTGATTCGGCTCTTGATGAGTTCGAAGAGCACGACCGGCGTGGACTTGTCCTGCTTCAGGTAGATCACGCTTTCCGCGTTCACGAGAATAAGCGCCAACCGTGGATCGTCGGGACCACCGTCGCGCACGTCGTCGAGCGCACCGAACCACATCTTCCAGTCGGGCCGATACAGCGCACGGATGTTGGCGCGGTCATTCGACATGGTGGCGGTGCCGGATACTGACACCCATTCCTTGGTCTTTGTGCTGAAATAGCTGAGGTTGACGTGCGGATGCTGGTCGAGCTCATCGATCTTGTGCGATTCGATATCGGTCACGAACCAGAGGTCGGCGATCGGGTTTCGCTTCTGGGTGGCCATGGGGCGGGACACGAGGGAACCGTCGTCGCGCTGGGTCACGAACATGGCGGTTTCGATGCCGGCGACCAGATCGTACAGTTCTGCAATTCGCTGTTGATGCTCGTCCATTTCCGCTCCGAGAATTTTTGAATGAGGCCCTCGAGGCGTTGTAGCGCAGGTGCCGTGCCGTGGTTCTCCGACCGCGAGCTGCCGGCCGCGATGAAGCGCATGGAGTCGTGGCGAATGAACTGATCACGCAGAGATGCAGAGTGCGCAGAGCACGCAGAGGGGTTCGGCGTATTCCTCTGCGACCTCTGCGCTCTCTGCGCCTCCGCGTGATCTTTTCTTAGGTGTCCGCGGTTCGCACGATTGAATGCTATTCGGGTTGAACCGCGCCAAGCCGCGTCCCGATATCCAGCAGCATCTCGTCATTCCCGCGCGCGGCAATCATCGACAAGCCAATAGGGCAGCCGTGCAGCGTCCCGAAGGGCAGATTCACCTGCGGCAATCCGCCCAGCCCGGCAATGCAGAGCAGGGCCAGCGCGCGCTCGCGAAAGGCCACCGTCTCCGCCGGCGGCAAGCGCAGCAGCGGGGCGATATCGGGCACCGTGGGGAGCACCAGCACCGCGTTGTCCGCCAGAAGCGCATCGAGCCGCGACATAATGTCCACGCGCCGCTCGCGCATGACCGCGACCTCGTGCGGCTGAACCTGCGCCACCGCGGCAAAGCGTGGCCCGACCTGCGGGCCGAAGGTCGGGCGCACACGCGTGATCCACGCGCGATGTGCGGTCCAGATGTCGTCGTATTGCAGCACGCGGAAGACGTCGAACCAGGCCGGCAGACCGTCGTCGCTTACCGTGACCGGCTCGGCGTCACCAAGCAGCGCCGTCACGCGCGCGACTGCCGGTGCGAGCGCGGCAGCCGCGCCGGGTAGCGCGAGGGCGAACGCGTCCTGCGCGAGTAGCAGGCGGCCGGGCGACGCGGCCGTTCCGCCCAGCAGCACGCGACCCACGCGCGCCAGCAGCGCCGCGTCGCGGGCGAACCAGCCGACGGTGTCGAAGATCGGGGCCAGTGGGCAGGCACCCTCGAGCGAGATGCGGCCGTGCGTGGGTCGGAGGCCGTAAATGCCGCAGAAGCTCGCCGGCGCGCGCACCGAGCCGCCGGTGTCGCTGCCGATCGCGAAGTCCACCAGACCGCCGGCCACCGCGGCGGCCGACCCGCTGGACGAGCCTCCCGGTACGCGGTTCGGCGCGGCTGGATTGATCGGCGTGCCGTAGTGCGCGTTCTCGCCGGTCAGGCTGAACGCCATCTCCTCAGTGTGCGTCTTGCCCGACAGATCGGCGCCGGCCTCGAGCAGCTGCGTGACCACGGTGGCGGTCGACAGCGCGTGGTCGTGCGTGGCCAGCCAATCCGGGCTCCCGAAGCCGGTGCGATGGCCGGCGACGTCGAACAGGTCCTTGAGCCCGAAGGTGAGCCCGTGCAGCGGCCCACGGCCGGCACCGGCGCGCGCCACGTGCGTGTGCGTGCAGAAGGCGCCGAGGTGATCGCGCGCGAGGATGCCGTCGCTGAGGTTCATGGACTGGGAAGATCGAGGCGGGCACGCCGTTCGGGAATAGCCCCGGGTCCTGTCACCATTCTGACATGATCACGGCGTACACTGGCACGTCAGCCGTAGAGTCTCTCAGCCCCGGATGCCCATGCCACGCGCGACCGTTCGTCCCCTGCGATCGACACCCCGATGGATTGCCACCCTTGTTGCCGGTGGGCTGGTCACGCTTGCCGCGACCACCGGCCACGCTCAGGGGGCGCCGGCGGCCGGTTATCACCTCGTCAAAACGATTCCGGTGGGCGGTGAGGGCGGATGGGACTACGTCAGCGTCGACGCGGCGGCCCGGCGGCTCTATGTGTCGCATGCCAGCAAAATGGTGGTGATCGACATCGACCGTGATACGGTGGTGGGAGAGCTCGGCGACACCCCCGGTATTCACGGGATCGCGATCGCCGCCGACCTCGGACGCGGTTTTACCAGCAACGGGCGCGACAGCTCCGTGACGATCTTCAACCTGAAGACGCTCGCCGTGCTCGGACGCGTGAAAGTCACCGGCGCCAATCCCGATGCGATCCACTTCGATGCCGCGAGCAAGCGGGTGTTCACCTTCAACGGTCGCAGCGCGAACGCCACCGCGATCGATGCCACGACCAATGCGGTGCTCGGCACGATCCCGCTTGCCGGCAAGCCGGAGTTTGCCCAGACCGACGGCAAGGGACGGCTCTTCGTGAACATCGAAACGGACCCGGGACAGATACAGGTGGTCGACACCCGCACGCTGAAGGTCATTGCGACGTACACGCTGACCGGGTGCGATGGCCCTTCGGGCCTCGCGTACGACCGCGCCCGCGATCGTCTGTTCTCCGTGTGCGGCAATCGCGTGCTCGCCGTGAGCAACCCGACCACCGGCACCGTCGTGACCACCGTCCCCATCGGTCCCGGCGTCGATGCGGTGTCGTACGACGACAGCGAACGCCTGCTGCTGGCCTCGAACGGCGGCGACGGCACGATGACGGTGATCAAGCAGGAGGGTGCCGACCGCTACACCTCCCTCGGCAACGCGAAGACGCGCGTCGGCTCACGCACGATGACGATCGATCCGACCACGCACCGCGCCTATCTCGCCACCGTGCAGTACGGCCCGACGCCGGCGCCAACGACAGAACAACCGCGTCCGCGCCCACCGGTGATTCCCGGGTCGTTCGGCATTCTCGTGCTGGATCGTAAGTAGATGGGTGGTCTGCCGCGTGCGTGGCGTGTGAACAGATGGCCGACGTTCGCGCTCTCGCTGCTGGTATTGGGTCCGACCGCCGCGGCGCAATCCGCACCGCCGTTGGCGGTGCCACTGCCGTTCACGCGCGCCGAGGCCATCGCGAGTGCACTGGAGAAATCCACGCGGCACACGATTGCGCGCGTGGACGTGGCGTCGGCGTCGGCCGAGGTGTCGGCCGCCCGTCAGTTCGAAAATCCCGTTCTGTCGTCGTCCTACAGCGGCTCCGCACCGCAAGCGCACGTGACGCTCGATGTCCCCTTCGACTGGCCGGGGCTGCGCGCGCCGAGAATCGCCGCCGCCCGCGCACAGCTCGGGGCGGCGACGGTCCGTCTCCGACTGGCCGACGTGCTGCTCGCGTTCGACACCGACACGACCTACACGCGGGCGCAGACGCTGGAGGCACAGGCGCGTCTCCTCGCCGGTACCGCACGCGACGCGGATAGTCTCCTGGCGCTCGTGCGCCTCCGACGCGACGCCGGCGATGCCAGCGACCTCGACGTGGAGATCGCCAATGTCTCCGCCGGGCAGCTCACCAACGCGGCCCTCGCGGCCTCGGCGAGTGCGACCGCCGCGATCCTGCGCCTGCAGCTCCTCATCGGCGTGTCGCCGGATTCGATCCGGATCGCGCTGGCCGATACGATCGCCGTGGCGGCAACGGCGATCCCATCACCGCCCACTCCAGCCGACGCGCCGGTAACCGGCGTGGCACTGCCCGTGGCCGCCGCCACACTGGATGTGCGTGCGGCGGAAGAGCAGGCCCGACTGGAGCGTCGCAAACGGATCGGCGCGCCGGCGCTCGCGCTGGGCGTGGAGACGATCAATCCCGGTGGCCCCGGTGGAGCGCTGCCGCTGGTGGGGGTGAGTCTGCCTCTGCCGCTGTTCAACCGGAACCGCGCGGCGATCGCGCGGGCCGACCTCGACGTGCAGCGAGGGCGCGCCCTGCTGGTGCAGGCGGCGCTCGAACAACAGACGAGTGCGCGGCTCGCGCAGACCGACGCCGCGGCCGCTCGCCGGCGGGCCGAGAATTCGTTCCGGCTGCTCGCATCGGCCGAACGGATCGGTGCCCTCTCGCTGCTGGCCTATCGCGAAGGTGCCACCACGCTCGTCAACGTGCTCGAAGCGCAGCGCACCGCACGTGACGCCCGCGCGCAATTGCTGGACGATCTCGCCGCCGTGCAGATCGCTGAACGCTTGCAGCAGCTCCTGTCGCTTCGCCTTCCCAATACCCCGTGATGCTACGACCTCAAACCGGCGGTGTGACTCGCCCTGCTCACCGCCTGGGCGCACGTCCGGGCGCGACGGCACGGTGCGCGCTGTTCGCGCTGCTCGTGATCGCCCCCGGCTGCCGCGATGGCGATGACGACGCCGAGCATGAGTCGGCCACGCATGCGTCGTCTGTGGCCGCCACGACGGCTCGCGCTGATACCACGAGCTTCAACGACGTGGTCGATGCCGTGGGGCTCGTCACGGCGCGTCCGGGCGGTGAGGCGTCGCTGGCGGCGCCGGCGCCGACCCGGGTCGATCGGATTCTGGTGGCGGTGGGTGATCACGTGGCCGCCGGTGACGTGCTGCTCGAGTTCGAATCCACGCTCTTCGAGTCCGCGCTCCTGAGCGCCGAGTCGTCGCGGCTGGCGGCAGAGCAGGCGCAGGCGCGGGCCGAACGTCTGGTGGCCGCCGGCGTCGCGCCGCGACGGGAGCTGGAGCAGGCCAATGCGGAGTTGGAGGCCGCCCGGGCGGCGGCGCTCGCGGCGCGTCGTGCCCGGCAGCTCTCCACGCTCCGGTCGCCGATCGCCGGCGTCGTCACCCGCGTGTCCGCGGTGCGTGGCGCCAACGTGAATGAACAGCAGCCGCTCGTCGATGTCGCCGATCCCGATCGGGTCGACGTGGTGCTGCAGCTGGCACCTGACGCCGCCCGCCGGATCCGCGTCGGGCAGCCGGTGCAGCTGCGCCAGAGCGCCGCGGCGGGCGCCATCGCCATTGGCCGCGGCCGCGTGGCGGACATCGCGGCGGTGGTCGACAGTACCACGCGTTCGGTCGGGGTCCGGGTGGCGGTGGCGCCAACGTCGGGCGTGCTGCGTCTTGGCGAATCGCTGTTCGGCTCGATTGTCGCCGACACCCACCACGGGGCCGTCGTGATCCCCGATCAGGCGCTGGTGCCGCACGAGGAGGGGTTCCGCGTGTTCGTCGTCGATTCCGCCGGCGTGGCGCGTGCCCGCGACGTGTCGATCGGCGGACGCAGCGTGCAGGGCGTGTGGATCCGCGAGGGCGTACGCCGCGGCGAGACGATCGTGACCGCCGGCGCGTACGGCCTCGATGACGGCTCGGTCGTCGTGCCGTCGGGGAAGAAGCCGTGAGTCGGTCGTGATGACGCCGCGCCGCACTTTGTTCGACGCGCTGCACGCGCAGCGCCTGTTCGTATACGTCGTCGTGGCGCTGCTCAGCGTGGCGGGGGTCTGGTCCGCGATGCGGCTTCCGTCGGCGGTGTACCCCGAGCTCACCTTTCCGCGCGTCACGATCATCGCGCAGGGATCGGCGCTGGGCGCGCGACAGATCGTCTTCGCCGTCACCCGGCCGATCGAAGAAGCCGTCAGTATCGTGCCCGGCGTGGAGCGCGTGACGTCCCGTTCCATTCGAGGCGCCAGCGAGGTGAACATCACCTTCGCCGAAGGCACGTCGATGGAGAACGCGCTCCAGCTGGTGCGCACCCGTGTGGAGCAGATCCGCAGTGCGCTGCCGCCCGGCACGCTGCTCGATGTGGAGCGGCTTACTCCTGCGTTGTTTCCGATCCTGTCGTACAACCTCGAAGGTGGCGACGCGGCGACGCTCTTCGACATCGCGCGCTATCAGCTGAAGCCGGTGCTGTCGCGCGTGCCCGGCG
Organism: Gemmatimonadota bacterium; assembly: GCA_947461225.1. Lineage (GTDB taxonomy): Bacteria > Gemmatimonadota > Gemmatimonadetes > Gemmatimonadales > Gemmatimonadaceae > Gemmatimonas. Next base: position 9,738 of record CANHJV010000029.1, read on the forward strand.
TGGGCCGCGTGGATGTGCAGGGGTCGGACATGCGGGAAATCGAAGTCGTGGCCGATCCGGCGCGGCTGGCGGCGGCCGGACTGACGTACAGCGAACTCGCCGACGACATCCGCGCGGGGATCGCCGTGGATGCGGTGGGGCGCGTGGCGCGGGACTACAAGGAGTACCTGGTGGTCTCGGCGCAGGAAGCGCACTCCGTGGAGGATGTCGGCAACGTGGTGCTGCGTCGCGGGCTGCGTGTGCGCGATGTGGCGCAGGTGCTGCTGGGCACCGAAGATCACGTGCGGCTCATTTCGGGCAACGGGCATCCGGCGGCGTTGCTGAACATCACGCGGCAGGTCGGTGGCAACACGGTGGGCGTGGCCGACAGTGTCGCTCAGGTCGTGCGGGCGCTCTCCGCGAAGCTGCCGCCGGGGGTCCGTCTGACCCCCGTGTACGATCAGGCCGCCCTGGTGCGCGAAGCGGTGTCCTCGGTGCGCGACGCCATGCTGATCGGCACCCTGATGGCGATCACCATTCTGCTGGTGTTCCTGCGGCATCTGCGCATCACCGCCATCAGTGCCACGGCGATTCCGCTGACCCTCGCCATCACCGTGCTGCTGATGCGCTGGTTCGGACAGACGTTCAACCTGATGACGCTCGGCGCGATGGCGATCGCGATCGGCCTCGTGATCGATGATGCGGTGGTGATCACGGAGAACATCGTCCGGCATCTCGCGCTCACCCCCGATCGCACGATCGCGATCCGCGATGCCGTCGAAGAGCTCATCTGGCCCGTCACGTCCTCGACGGCCACCACCGTCGTGGTGTTCCTGCCGCTCGGCTTGTTGCAGGGCGTTTCCGGACAGTTCTTCGCTGCCCTGTCCCTCACGCTGACCACCAGCGTCGTGGTGTCGCTGGTGCTGGCCCTCAGCATCATCCCGCTCCTCAGCGCGCAGTTTCTGCGCGCGCATGACACGCCCGCGCGTGAAGATGTGACCGGCCTGCCGGGGCGCATCGGCGCGGCGCTCGATCGTCTCTCCGATCGCTATGCCGACGTGCTGGGCGGCGTGCTGCACCACGCGCGCGCGCTGTTGCTGGTGGCGTTGCTGCTGGTGGCCGGTGGGGTGCTCGCCTACCGCGCCGCAGGAAGCGGTTTTCTCCCCGACATGGACGAGGGCTCGTTCATCGTGGACTACGTGACGCCGGGCGGTACCGCCCTGGCCGAAACGGACCGGCAGCTCCACATCATTGAACGCATTCTCGCGGAAACGCCCGAAGTGACGGGCACCTCGCGGCGCACCGGTGCGGAACTCGGTCTGTTCGCGACGGAGCAGAACACCGGCGACATTGCCGTGCGGCTGCAGCCCCATTCGCGGCGCACACGGCCGATCGGCGAGATCATCGACGAGGTCCGGACGCGCGTCGAACGCGAGGTACCGCGCGTGCGCGTGGAGTTCATGCAGATCCTGTCGGATGTGCTCGATGACCTGTCGGGCGCGTCGTCGCCGATGGAGATCAAGCTGTTCGGTGCCGATCTGGCCGCCCTCGATGCCTACGCGTTGCGCATCGGGCCCGCCGTGGAGAAGGTGGAAGGACTGGCGGATTTCTTCTCGGGCGTGCCCGAGTCGAGTGCCGAACTCGCCATGCATATCGATGGCGATGCCGCCAGCCGTGCCGGGCTCTCGGCGCAGGACGTGAGCACCAGCGTCGCCGGTGCGATGCTGGGCGTGGAGGCCGGCGAGATCCGGCTCGACGACCGTGCCATCGGGGTGCGCGTCCGGGCGCCGGACTCGGTGCGATTCAATGCGGCGCGCCTGGGGACGCTCCCGGTGTGGACGCCGCGTGGCGGACGTGCCACGCCGCTCGGCGTGCTGGCCACCTTCACGCCCGGCGATGTGCGCAGCGAACACCGGCGCGAGAATCAGCAGCAGCTCGTGATCGTCACCGCCGCCGTCGAAGGACGATCGCTGAGCGCGGTGATTGCCGACGTGAAGGCCATTCTCGCGGCGAATCCGGCGCCCGCCGGCGTGCGGGTGGAGCTGGGGGGGCGGTACGCCAGTCAGCAGGCCGCGTTCTCCACGCTGCTGCTCGTGCTGGCGCTCGCGGCGGTGTGCGTGATGTGCGTGATGGTGCTGCAATTCCGCTCGATGGTGGAGCCGGTCGTCGTGTTGCTCGCGGCACCGCTGTCGTTCGGTGGCGCCTTCGGCCTGCTCGTCGCCACGGGGGTGTCGCTCAATGTGTCGAGCTTCATGGGGCTGATTCTGCTCGTGGGGCTGATCGTGAAGAACGGCATCATTCTGCTGGACTTCACGCGGCACCGAATGCTGGTCGATGGTGCTGATCTCGAAACCGGCATTCGCGACGCGGCGCGTATCCGCCTCCGTCCGATTCTCATGACGACCCTCTGTACGCTGTTTGGTCTGCTGCCCCTCGCCCTCGGGATCGGCGCGGGCGGCGAGATGCAGAAGCCGCTCGCGATCGCCGTGATCGGCGGGCTGGCGCTCTCCATGCCGATCACACTGTTCGCTGTACCCATCCTGCTCGTGGCCGTGCGCGGGCGGGGATACCGACTTGCTCCTACGGCCACCCTCTGATCCAGGCAGGTAACCCATGCGTAAGGCCATCGCTCGCAGTCTGTTCGCGCTCACGGTCGGTGCCACTGTCGTGTCGGCGCAGTCGGTGACCGTGAAGGAAGAGAAAGCCGGCATGCTCAAGTCGGCCAAGATCACCCCGGCGGCCGCCACGGCCACGGCGCTCGCAAAAGTGCCGGGTGGCAAGGTGCAGAGCGCCGAGATCGAAAAGGAGGACGGGAAACTCGTGTACTCGTTCGACATCAAAGTCCCCGGCAAGAGCGGGATTGATGAGGTGCTGGTGGATGCGATGACCGGCACGGTGGTCGGCGTCGAGCACGAGAATGCGGCCGACGAAGCGAAGGAGGCCAAGGAAGACCGGGCCAAGGGCGCCAAGGCCACGGTTCCTCCCGCCGTCAAGAAGCCGGGCGTCTAGTCGAACGGCCTCGGCCCGCTAGCTTGACCCGTATGCGTGTCCTGGTGGTGGAGGACGATGCGGAAGTGCGAGACTTCCTGCTGCGGGTCATTCGCGAGGCGGCCTGGGCGCCCGACGGGGTGTCGGATGGTCAGGCCGCCCTCGCCGCGCTGACGCGTGGCCCCTACGACCTCGTCGTGCTCGATGTCGGCCTTCCCGACATGGACGGTTTCAGCGTCTGCCGGGCGCTGCGCGCGCGTGGAGATCGTACGCCGGTGCTGGTACTCACCGCGCGCAATGCCGTGAACGACCGGGTGCAGGGACTCGATGCCGGCGCCGATGACTATCTCGCCAAGCCGTTCGCGGTGAGCGAACTGATGGCGCGGCTGCGCGCGCTGGCGCGACGTCCGGCGGCGGCGCTCGAGCCGGTGTTGCGACTGGCGGATCTCGAACTCGACAGCGCCTCGCGGCAGCCCCGTCGCGCTGGCGGGCCGCTCGTGCTGACGCCACGCGAAGTGGCATTGCTCGAGTATCTGCTGCGGAATCCACGTCGGGTGGTGAGCCGTGCGCAGATTCTCGATCACGTCTGGGACGACAACTTCGATCCGGTCGCGAACGCCGTCGACGTGCTGGTCGGGCGCCTTCGCCGGAAGATCGATCGCGACGGGCTGATTCCCCTGCTGCATACGGTACGCGGCAGCGGCTACATCCTCACCGATCGGCCCGGAGGCGACCATGCCCCTTAGCCGCCTGCGCGTCCGTCTCGCGTCGGGCTTCGCGCTGGCGTTTGCCGTCGGTACCGCGCTCCTCGCGGCTGGTGGTCTCGCCTTTCTGGCCCGGGAGTCCACGCGGCGCTTCGACTCGCATCTCGACGGCATCGGCGCCGGTCTGGTCACGGCCATTGCGCGTGAGTACACCGAGACGCCCGACTCGTCGTTTCGCTACGTGGCGGGTGAAGTCGCGGCGGAATGGCCGGAGAACGGCGACGCGTTTCTGCTGCTCGATGGGCGTGGCGACGTGGCGGCGAGCCGAGATCCCGACCGGGTCCGTGCGCGCGTGCTCGCGGCCCTGCCGGCGGGGAACACCCCGCGCTTCGCGATCGACCGCGGCGGGCCGGATCTTCGCGGCCGGCTGCTGGATACCACGATCGCCGTCACCGCTGACGGGAGCACCGCCGCGCATACGCTGCGTGTGGTGACGTTCGGCTCCACGGAGGGGATCGAGGCCGATACCGAGTTGCTCGGCCTCTTCATCGCCGTCGGTGTGCCGCTCATCCTGCTGGCCAGTGTGCCTGTGGGCTACCTGCTGGCCGGTCGCGCGATGGCGCCCGTTCGCCGGCTATCGCAGGAGATCGCGGCGATTGCCCCGACCGATCTGTCGCGTCGGTTGCTGCCGCAATACGGTGATGACGAACTGGGGGCGCTGGCCGCGGAGTTCGATGCGCTGCTGGTCCGCCTTGGTGACGCGCAGCAGCGCAATCGCCAGTTCGTGCGTGAGGCCGCGCATCAGATTCGCACGCCGCTCACGCTGGTGCTGGGTGAGGCGGGGCTGGCACTCGACGGCATGACGGGCGCGCCGGCCACGGCGCCCGACGCCGCGCGGCTTCGAGCGACGCTGGCGCGAGTGCGCACGGCGGCTGAACAGATGCGTCGGCGGGTGGATGAGCTGTTTCTGTTGGCCGAGGCACGCGCGGGTGAAGTGGTCCGGCTCGAGCAACGCGTCGAACTCGACGGACTGGTGCTCGAGTGTACCGACCTGATGCGCGCCAGAGCCGCCGTTACGGGGCATACGCTCGCCATCGGCGATGCGGAGCCGGTCACGGTGCTCGGCAACGCGGCGCTGCTGCAGGAGGCGCTGCTCGAGTTGATCGAGAACGCGTGCCGCCACGGGACGCCGACGGCGCCGGTGACCGTGTCGTGCCGCCAGGTTGGCAGCGGCATGGCAGGGGCGGAGGCCGTACTCGAAGTGTGCAACGACGGCGCCGCGTTCACCGACACCGCGATGTCGGAGCAGAAGGATCGCGCGCACGACCGAGGGATGGGGCTGTCGATCGTGCGCTGGGTTGCGTCGTCACATTACGGGCGCGTGATATTCCGGCACGATGTTGGCCACAACGTCGTGCAATTCGTCGTGCCGGTGATTCAGGGCGATTGACGCACGGGCTCCGACCGCAAAAAGTCGATGCCCCCCGCCTGCTGGCCCACATCCACCGACGCCACCTTCTTGAGTGTCGCGAGGTCGATCACGTCGACCGTGCCGGGCTCCGAGCCCACGCCTTCCACCGAGATGAACGCATACCGGTCGTCGTCGCTCACCGCGATGCCGTGTACCACCTTGCGCGTGGTGGGAATGCGCGCCAGTTCCTTGCCCGATACCGCATCGAACACCGACACCGAGGCATCACGCTTGTTGGTCGCGATGAGCCGCGCGCCACTGTGCGTGGTGGCCAGGTTGTACACGCCCGGGCCGGCGGGAAGGCGGCGTACCAGCGTCCACGACTTTGTGTCGATCTCCACCAGATCGCTCGACTTGTTGCAGGCCACCCAGACGCGTGACCCATCGCGCGACGGCTGCGCCCACGTGGGCGAGCAGGCGATGTCGCCCGGCTTGGGTGGCTCCATGCCGTGACCGGACATGTCGGTGGCCGCACCACCATGCGCGGCATGCTCACCGGCACCCCGCTCCGCTGGCGCGCCCATCATGCCCATCTCCTTCCCCTTGGTGAGGAAGAAGTGGCGGCTCACCGACAGCGTACTGGCGTCGATCTCGGCCAGCGTCTCGTCCATCATGCAGGCCGAGTAGTGCTTGGTGCCGTCGGTCGATAAGCGCGAACCGTGCGGCATGGTGCAGGTGCGGATGCGCGCGATCTCCACCATCGCCTTCGCGGCCACCACCGAGACGTCGCTCGTCTCCATGTCGCCGTGCAGGTTGAAATTCACCACGAACACGAGCGCGCCGTCGGGTGACACCTGCGCCGTGGCGGGAAAGTTGCCCAGCATCACGCTGCCCAACTGCGCGTCGGTGGCCGCGTCGTACTTGACCAGCTTCCCGAACGGCGTGCCGTGCGCGATCGTCACGAAGTATTCCGTCGCGTTGGGCGCAATGGCGACGCCGTGCGGGCCGGCCACCTCCATCTGCGACCAGCCCACGTACTTCTCCCGCTCCACGCGCGCGCCGGCGGGCCCGAAGCGCACGAGGGCCACGCGATCTACGGATTCGCTGGCGACCAGCACGAGGTAGTCACGCGCTGGCGGCTGCGCCGGGGCCTGCGCGCGCGCGGTGGACGCAGCGCACAGCGCGGTGGCCACCGCGGCCGCCCGCGCGATGCGCAAGGTCCACGCACTCACGGGATGACCTTCTTCACGGGTTTGGGTTCGATCCGCACAATCCACAGGCCGTTGTTGTCATCGTTCACATAGGCCAGGCCGTCCTTCGGATTCACCACCACGCCCCACGTCATGGCCGCATTCTTCACGTGGCCGTCCATGTCGGCGGTGTTAAGATGGCCGATTTCGCGCCCCTGCGCGCGCAGGTCGCCACGCAGCTCACCGGAAATGTCGAACACGCGGAAGCCGGCGTTGTAGGCGCCCATGTACAGCGAATCACCGGCTACCCACACGTTGTGCACGCCGCCATGCTCAGGCTCGTAGAACGCCACCACCTTCGGTTTCGTGATGTCCGACACGTCCACCACCTGCAGGCGACCGTACGCGCGGCCGGCGGAGGCGTCCTTCGTGCCCTTGGGCCCCGCGGCCGGGAAGACTTCGTCGGCGATGAACACGTAGTTCTTGTGGCGCCACGCCGTGTGCGTGCCGCGAATGAAGCCGGGACCGCCGTCCACTTCGACCTGCTTGTACATCGCGTTCAGGTCGTACTTGAACTGCGACACCTGCACCGGGTTCGACGGCGACCCGCCTTTGATGCCGTTCCCCACGTCGAGCACGATCAGGCCGTCATTCCAGTAGCTCGCGTACAAGAGGCCGTCGCGCAGATCGATGTCGTGCAGCGAGCGGCCGGCGTCGGGACGTCCTTCCGTTTTCCAACGCGCTACTTCCTTGGGATGATACGGATCGTTCACATCGATCACGTGCAACGCCCCGGTGCCGTCGTTCGTGAGGAAGATGAACGTGCCGTACTTCTCCTGCTGGTACACGAACGCCGAGTGCACGCCGCCGGTGACGCCGTCGGTGAATTCGGCGATGGGCTTCGGGTGGGCCGGATCCTCCAGCGACGCGATCACGATGCCGTTCTTGCGGTCACTCGCGCCTTCGCGCGTGAACACGAGGAACTTGCCGTCGGGGAACGTCATCACATCGTTCACACGCCGCGTGTTCGACACGATGGAGTCGGTAACCTTCGGCTCGGCCGGGTTGCTGATATCGAGCGCGTACAGCACGTCGCCGCCGCCGCCCGAGCCGAGATAGGCGTGCTTGCCGTCCTGATGAATCCAGACCTCTTCGGTCGTGAACCGCGTGCGCGGCAGGCGCCCCACCAGTGACAGCGGACGGCGCACATCGCGCGCGGCGAGCGTGATCGTACTCTCCACGCTACGCGCACCGAACGACGCAGTGATGGTGTAGTCGCCCGGCTCGTAGCCCACGAAGGCGCCGTCGGCGTCGATCTGCCCCTGTCCCGGCGAGAAACTCCAGGTGGGTGTGAGCCCCGCGATCGACTTGCCGGTCGCATCCTTGGCCGTGATCGCAAAACGCAGCACGTCACCGGTGCGCGCTTCCACGTGGCCGGGAGTCATCGCTAACGACGACAGCGACGCGGCCGCCACCACCAGCGGCATACGCTGCGCGACTCCGCCGGTCGTGGCCACAATGGCCGTCGTGCCGGCCCGGAGGGCGGTCACTAACCCGGTGGCACTTACGCTGGCCACGGCCGGGTTGTCGCTCTTCCACGTGATCCGGTCGCTACGCGCGTCACCGGTGGCGGAGTAGGCGCGCGCCGTGGCCCGCACGCGCTGCCCCACGACAAGCTTGGGCGCGCTCGGCGCCAACTCGATGCGTGCCGCCGGTCCCGGGACGGCGGTGATCTCGATCACCTCGAACGCCGGCGCGGCGCCGGGCATGGTAGCGGTCACGGTGACGGGCAGGATCGCGGTCGAGCTGGCCGTGAGCAGCCCCAGCGAGTCGACCCGCCCTTCAAAACGGGCCGAGCCGCCCAGTCGGTACCGCACGGTCACGCCCGAGAGCACGTTGCCCTGCGCGTCGCGCGCTTCGGTGCGCAGGCGCATGGTATCGCCGGCCACGATCGTCCGACTGGCCGGGGTGATCACCAAACGGGCAATCTTCGGTGCCGCCTGTGCCGAGATGGCGGCCAGTGGGGTCGCCAGCGCCAGCAGGACCGGGGCGACGATGACGGAACGCTTCATAAGCGGGGAGGCTCGGGGAGGGGGCCGATGGGACGATTTCAGGGACCACAGCCCAGCAAAATGGACGCGGCGCACGCTCGCGTCGAGTGAACACACCGGACTTCCGTGGCCCCGCGTCCGGCGGCACCTTAGGCGAGGGGCAGGCGACCGTTCGCGTCGCCCGGCCGACGTCCGAATCACGAGAGGCACGCTATGCAACTCAAGTTCATCAGCATGATGGTCGACGACCAGGCGAAGGCACTCGCCTTCTACACCGACGTGCTTGGCTTCGAAAAGATGACCGACCTGCCGTTCGGTGAGTACCGCTGGCTCACCGTGACCTCGCCCGATGGCATGCACGGGGTGGAGCTCGTCCTCGAGCCGATGGCGTTCGAACCGGCGCGCGTCTATCAGCGGGCGTTGTTCGACGCGGGCGTGCCGGCATCGGCGTTCATCTCGACCGACATCCACGCCGATTTCGCGCGGCTCAAGGCAGCCGGCGTCGTATTTCGCGGTGCGCCGACCGTGATGGGGCCGATCACCGCCGTGCTGTTCGAAGATAGCTGCGGTAATCTCATCAATCTCGTGCAACCCGCATGAATCTCATGATCGTGGTGCGCAGACGCACACTCGGCGTCGCGTTGGCGCTCGCCACCGCACACGCCACGGCACACGCCACGGCACACGCCGCGGGCGCCCAGACCGCGCCGCCGCGCCAGACGGAAGCCGACGCCTATACGCGCTACGAGCTGTTGGCGCCCGGGTCGGCGAAGTTCCGCATTGTGTACGACGTCACCGCCACGACGGCCGGTGCGGCCTTCTACTTCAATCCGATCCGTGCCGGCAGTATCGCCACCGATGAACACGTGAGCGATCGCGCCACAGGCAAGCCGCTGGTGTTCGATGTGGTCGGCGCCGCCGTGGCGCGCGCCGGCGGCGTGCGCGTGTCCGACAGTTTGCAGCAGTACATCCGCGTCACGCTGGCGCGGCCGGTTCCCGCCAACGGCGGCGAAGCGCGCGTGCTGATCGACAAAACGTACGAAGATGCCAAGAGCTACTTCACCGACGGCACGACGATCGTGTTCAACCGTCCACTCGGCATCAAGCGCAATGCCGTCGTGCTCCCGAAGGGCTATGAGCTCGAGTCGTGCAATTATCCGTCGCAAGTGCTGCAGGAGCCAGACGGCCGCATCGCTATCAGCTTCTGGAACGCGACGCCGGCCGAAGCGCCGCTCGTGCTGCGGGCGCGGCCGGTCGCGTCGCTGGTGAATGCCGCGGGTGTGGTGACGTCCGGCGTGCAGGCGCGACTCGGCGAGCGCGCGGTGCAGTCGCGGGAGATCGTCTACTTCCTGCAGCAGCCCGAAACGCACGCCTTCGATCTGTATCACGACTACACCGAATCGCGCGCTGGCACCGACCACTACATCAACGTGGTGCGCGCGGGGAGTCGCGTGTCGAACCCGTCGGCGCGCAATCTCGATACCGGAGAGCCGCTCCGGCTCGACGTGCTTCACGGCGCCGCGATCACGGCTGCCAAGCTCGAGATCGGCGAACCGGTGACGCCGGCCACCGAGATCGTGGTGTTCCGGTTCGCCCCGGTGGCGCCGGGGGCGACCACGCGGCTCCGCATGTCAGAGACGTACACCGACAGTGCGCGCTACCGGCTCGTGGGCGATGAGCTGGTGTGGGATCGCAGCTTCGGACGCCCCGCGAACGCGGTCGTGCTGCCGGCGGGGTGGGTGCTCACCAACAGCGCTGTTCCGGCCACGGTGTCCACCATGCCCGACGGGCGCGTGCGGCTCGACTTCATCAACCCGCGCCCCGATGACATCGCGGTGCTGATCACGGCGCGCCGACGCTGATTCCGGCGTATTATCCGGACGCGGCGTCACTCTCCTCCTTCTGCCGGTCCATGCATGCAATGGTCGATTGTCGGGCTCAACATCCTGTATGCCACGATCGGGGTGGTCCTCATGTTCGCGGCGTATCGCGTGATCGACCTGCTCACTCCGCAGGTCGATTTCGCTGAAGAATTGAAGAAGGGGAACGTGGCGGTGGGGCTGTTCGTCGCGGCGATCTTCATTTCAGTGGCGATCGTCGTGGGTGGCGCGCTCAATTGATGTCCCGTCTGCACCGGGGCGTGCTCGCCCTCGCGTTGGTCGCCGCGGGCGCCCTGCACGCGACCGACGCCTCGGCGCAGCCGCGCGATCCGGCCGATCGCTACGACGACACGTTCCGGAAGGCCGCCAAACGGTCGTTCGGGGCCGCGTTCGACTGGCGGCTGTTCAAGGCGCAGGGCATGGCCGAAAGCAATCTCGATCCGCTCGCCCGCAGTGGTGTCGGCGCACGCGGGGTGATGCAGCTGATGCCGAGCACCTATCGCGAGATCGCATCGGAGAACGTCGATCTCGGCATGATCGACAACCCCGAGCTCAACATCGAAGCGGGCATCGCCTACGATCGGCGGCTCTGGCTGCGCTGGGAGAACGACTCGATCGCCGACGACCGGCGGCAGTTCATGTTCGCCAGCTATAACGCCGGACGTGGCACCCTGCTGTCGGCGCAGCGACGCGCGCGCGAGCGACAGCTCGATCCGCGACGGTGGCGCAACATTGAACAGGTGGCGCCGTCGGTGCCGCGGTGGCGTCACGCGGAGACGCTGGACTACGTGCGCAAGATCGAACGCAATATCTCCCGGCTCGACGATCGTGGCCGTATCATCAAGGACGGCGCGACGGCGCGCGGTCTCAAGCGGTAGCCACCGCATGTCTTTCCCTCAACGCCTCCGGTCATGACTGCGCCTGCCCATAGCCGTGAGCTCGTGCTCACCCGGTTCATTCCCGCCCCACCGGCCCTCGTGTATCGCGCCTGGACGGATCCGGCGCTGTTGCTGCAGTGGTTCACGCCGGCTCCGTGGAAGACCACGAGCGCCGAGCTCGACGTTCGTCCCGGCGGCTCGAATCTGATCGTGATGGAAGGACCGGAAGGGCAGGTCGTGCCGAATCAGGGCGTGTACCTCGAGGTCGTCCCCAATGCGCGTCTCGTGATCACCGATGCCTTCGTGTCGGCGTGGGAGCCATCGTACAAGGCGTTCATGACGGCCGTGCTCACCTTCGAGCCCGAGGGGGAGGGGACGCGCTACACGGCGCGCGTGCGGCACTGGTCGGAGTCCGATCGCGAAGCGCACGAGGACATGGGCTTCCACGAGGGGTGGGGGGCCGCGACCGATCAGCTGATCGCCGCGATTCTCCCGCTGGTCAATGCGCCGGGATGACCTACTGGATGATGTAAATCTGGCTCTGGCTCAGGTCGGTGGTGCCGATGGCAATGAGGTCCAACTTCACGACACCGCCCGCGCTCACGTACAACGACGGTGAGGTCCACCCCGATCGGCCGCCGATGGCCCGTGCCTGGAGCTGGAGCAGCCCGCCCGCTTGCAGATCCGTTTCACGCACCGTGAGCGTGACCGTGGCGCCACCATTCACGGTGCCGAGGCGCGCGCCGCGCGCACCTTCACTGCGCACCACGTACACGTTGACGTCGTAGTAGCCACGGTTCTCCACGATGAGCGTCACGGTGCCCGCCGGCGACCCGCGCCCGCCGAGCTTGCCAAGGGCGCAGGCGGAGAGGAGCGCGACCACCAGCAGCGACGCCATCCATTTGGACAGGCGCAGCAGGCGGGTGACATCACGCCGACGGCCATTCGGTACGGGCAGCGGTGCAGGCATTGGGCTCTCCGACTACTCGGGATGACGGGCATCGCGCCGCGCCGCGGTGCGCTCGTTCGACGCTCGTCGGAACACTTCGCTATTCTACCCCGCCGCGCTGTCCGCTGTTCGTCAGGACCCCGCGGGACGTGTGCGGCCCGCCGGGTGGGCTCAGCGGCCCTGCTTCCGCGGGCCCGTCCAGACCACGACCGAACCGCAGCCGTTGCGTGAGTCAAACTGGGGCGGCACGCTCGACGTGCGTGAGTACACCTCGACGGCCATGACTTCCTGCGAGTTCATGATCGCGTCGAGATTCCCGTCGGGGACGGGCACGTTCATCCCGTTCAGAAATACCGCCGGCGCACAGGTGCCGCCGTTCGCCCGCATGAGCACGCGTCCTTGCGCCGACTGACCGTTGGCGATCACGACGCCCGGCACCGTGCGGAAGATATCGGCCATGAAGATCGGCGATCGCGCGTTCAGCTGATTCTCGTCGATGAACGACCCGAAGCCGGCGCGACGACGCTTTTCGAACTCGACCATCTGGGTGGAGACGCGGTCGCCGCGCACGCGCACGGTGTCCACGGTGGCGACCAGCGTTTCGAGCGTGATGTCGGCGGTGGCCGCGTCGTTCGCGGGGATGTCGACGACCATGCGCATCGGCTGATAGCCGATCGCCCGCGCTTCGACCATCTGCGTTCCGGTGGGCAGCCCGTCCATCGTGTACTGCCCGTTCGAGGTGTTCGCACCGCTGCCGCTCGCGCCCCACAGCACCACACGGGCCGTGCCGATCTGCTGGCCACTCGCGCTCTTGACCGTGCCGCGCAGCGCCCCCGACCCCTTGTTGCTGGAGCCGATGATGAGGTCGCGCACGAGCAGACCATTGCGCGGCACGCGCAGTTCGATGAAGCCCGTGGAGTCGGCGCCGGCATACGCGCGGGCGGTCACGGGCGCGTTGCGCGGGACGCCGCACAGTGTGAACAGGCCGTCGTCGGCGCTGCTGCCGAAGCGCGACGGCGAACGGCGCTCCACGCCGCGCGGCCCCACCGTGACCTCGGCGTACTGCGCACGCACGCGGGCCGCCGGCACCAGCTGGCTCGTGGCCGCGCTGCGCACGAAGCCCATGTAGAGTCCCATCGGCTGGTCGGGGTCACCGGGTCCGCAGCGCGTCGTGATGATGGTTTCGGCCGACGGAATGGACATGGGCACGTCGAGCTCCGCCGACGTCGTGATGTTCACGCGAAAGAGCGGCGCCTCGATCGCGAGTTGGTCGAGCCGCTGATGAAAGAAGCCGATCAGATACGTGCCCGCCGCGACCGAATCGATCGCGAAACGCCCGTTGGCCGCGGCCGTTGCGGAACGCACATTCGCCGGGTTGGCCGCGTCCACCAGCTGCACGGTCGCGCCACCGAGCCACCTCGTGGCCGCACTGTCGAACACCGAACCGACAATGCGCGCGCGAATGGGTTGTGGCGCGGGCGCGGGCGCGGGCGCCGGCGTGGCGGGACGCACCTGCGCCCCCGCGACCATCGGGGCGGCCAGCATCAACACGAGGAGAGATCGCAGCATCGAAGACAGGGGCGAAGAGGCGTGAGCGACGGACAAGGCCAGCGCGTGAACGGGAACGCGACCCAAACGACGAACGGAAATGTGCGCTAGAACGCGTACGTGGTGCCGAGATATCCCCAATGCTCCACGTGCGCGCCACCGGGCGTCGTGGAGAGGAACGCGCCGGGGAGCACCGTGGCCCCGCCGACCAGCACCCGCAGGTGTGCGGTCGCCTTCCAGGCCGCGGTCAGGTCGACTTCGTCGGCCACATGACGCGCCGCTGACCCGTTGGCCGCGCGAAAGAGCGCGTTCTGTTTGTTGTACACGCCATCGTCGAGATGACGACGGCCGAACCGGTACCACGCTCCGCGCAGCGAGAGCGCTGACGTCGGGTCCCAGCTGCTGATCGCGTGGAGCTCGGTCACGTTGGGACGACCGATGACATCGGCAAAGCCGCCGTGCTGGTGCGCCGCCGGATACAGCACGGCGAACGCTTCGTTCAGCGGGGTGGCGCCCCGGTCACCGCTGGCCTGTTCCAGCCCCAGGGCCAGCGACGGCAGACCACGTACCCGTCGCCACTGCCATTGGGTTTCCGCCACCCAGAACCATGCCTGCAGTTCGCGTGCGCCGGCATGCCCGTGCTGCACCGCCCCTTCGAGTTCCATCGACGTGACCACACGCGATGCCGACGGCGTACCGAACTGCCACAACGTCCGCGCGCCGGTGGTGAGGCGTCGCGTGAGTGACGACGAGGTACGGACGGTCTGCTCGTACCAGTAGCCGTTCCACTGGGTCGGGGCACCGCGAGCCAGGCGCGTGGCGCCGGGCGCGGAGCCCAGCGAGAGCGCGCGGAGTCGGGCCGTGCTGTCGGGGCGGTTGCCGCGGTCGAGGCGGACGACCATTGGTCGGATGTCAGCGCCCTCCAGCATCAGCGGTCCGCGCACCAGCTGGGCGCGCGTGCCTTCCGAGCCGCGGCGCGTGTTGGCCCAGTCCGGGACGCCCACGAGCCGTTCGCGGTTCAGGGAGACCTCCTGACGGCCGTAGCGTAGGAACGAGCGCCCGTACCCGAGATCGGCGTACAGATTCTGGATGTCGTGGCGGTCGCCATCGGTGGGACGCGTCCCGCCGGGCAATGTGCGGCTCAGCGCCTGGGCGTCGCGCAGTTCCGTGAGCACCCGTCCGTGCAGCCGCTTGGGATTCCCCGCCTGCACGTCGGCACCGACCATCAGCCGGGTGAGACCGTAGTCGTCGCGCAGCGTGCCCACGTTGTAGCCGCGCATGAACTCCTCGCGCCACCGGGCCTGTCCGGACAGCGTGAGCGTGAGCGGCCAGCCCTCGTGCAGCGGGATCGCCTTGAGCCGGTTGCTCCAGTCGCGGGACGGCGCGCTCCCGGACGCCGGCGCCTTCGCCGGGCCTGTCGCCGGAGCGGCTGCGCGGGCAGGGGCCGACTGGGCATGGAGGGATCCCGCCAAGAGGAGCAGGGCGCCCACGACCGCGTGAGAGAAGGGGATACGACAGACCATGCTGGACGATACTCAGCCGACCACGAATTGGCTCGTCCGGGGTACATTTCGCATGGCATATCGCCAGTGCCTCGATGCCGCGCAGACGCGCCGCGATCACCGGCCTCTCCATTCCCGCCCGACTTCGCCCGCCCTCGATCGTGAAGACTCCGCACCTCGCCCGCCTGTCGTTGTCGGCCCTGCTGGTCAGCGCCGCCTGTGCCACCGCCGCCCAGACCGGTCGTGGTCCGGTGGCCGCGCCGACGTCGCGCCGCCCGGAGCCGGTCACCCCGATGATGGAGATCGCGGCGGCGCCGAAGCACGCCGCCGCCGATGCCCGATGGGCCGACTCGGTGCTCAAGACGCTCACGCTCCGCCAGAAGGCGGCGCAGATGGTCTGGATCTGGACACTCGGCGACTACACCGCCACCGATGCGGCGGGGTACACCAACATCGAACGCCTCGTGCGCGAGCAGGAGCTGGGCGGCATCATCGTGTCGGTGGGGGGGCCGCTCGATATCGCCGCCAAGGTGAATGCGCTGCAGGCGGCCGCGAAGCTGCCGCTGCTGGTCGGCGCCGATCTCGAGACCGGCGCCGCGTTCCGCGCGCGGGGCGGCTGGTTCCTCCCCAACGCGATCGAACTCGGTGGGGCCACGTCGTTCCCGTATCAGATGGGCATCGGTGCCACCCGTGACACCGCACTGGCCTACGAAATGGGGCGCGTCACGGCGATCGAAGGACGGGCGATGGGCATTCACATGGCGTTCGCGCCGGTGCTCGACGTGAATAACAATCCGAAGAACCCGGTGATCGCCGCCCGTTCCTTCGGTGAGGATCCGACGTTGGTGTCGCGCATGGGCGCGGCGCTCGTGCGCGGAATTCAGGAGCACGGCATGCTGGCCACCGGCAAGCACTTCCCGGGACACGGCGACACCGAGCAGAACTCGCACCTCGAACTCTCGCGCGTGAATGTGTCACGGGCGCGACTCGACAGCGTGGAGCTACGGCCGTTTCAGGCGGCGATCGACGCCGGTGTGCGTGGCATGATGACGTTCCACGGCGACCTGCCGGCGCTCGACACCACGCACACCGCGGCCACGCTGAGCGCGAAGGTGATGACGGACCTGCTGCGCACGCAGATGGGCTTCAACGGCCTGCTGGTGACCGACGCGCTCGACATGAACGGCGTATTGGGCAGCATGACCATGGCCGAAGCGACGCAACGGGCGGTGGTCGCCGGCAACGATGTGCTGCTGATGCCCAGTGATGCCAAGGTCTCGATTCAAGCCGTGGTGGACGGTGTGGCGTCGGGGCGGTTCACCGAAGCGCGCATCGATGCGTCGGTAAAGAAGCTGCTCATGGCGAAGCACGAATTCGGGCTCCATCGGGAGCGGTTCGTGAGCGTGGAAGGCGTGCGCCAGCGCGTGGGCGTGGCGGCGAATGTGGCGCCCGCGCGCGTGGCCGCCGAGAAGGCGATCACCTTGGTGCGTGATTCGCTGGCGTTGGTGCCGTTCAAGATGCCGGCCGCCAGCCGCGTGGTCAGCATCACCGTCACGCCGCGCGTGGACCTGAGCGCGGGTCGCATTTTCGATGCGGAACTGAAGGGCACTTTCGCCAACCTGTTGTCGCTCTCGCTCAGTCCGGAAACGGTGGCGGACAACACGGCGGGCGCCGCGGCCGGCGGCACCGGCGCCTACAAGATCAACCCCGAACCGGCGCTCTTGCCGGCGTCGGTCGACAATGCGCTGGCCATTGCGCGCGGCGCCGATCTCGTGATCGTATCGAGTTACATCGGGGCGAGCAGTAACACCGCGTCGATGGTCGCCACGCGTGGGATTCCTGAGCTCCTGAACGGCCTGCGCGCGGCGAATACAAAAGTGGTGTTGGTGTCGTTCAATAATCCGTATCTGCAACTCGGCTTGCCGTTCACCGAGGCGCATCTGATCGCGTGGAGCCCGTGGTCGCTGTCGCAGCGCGCGGCGGCGCGTGCGCTGCTGGGCAAGGCACCGATCACCGGCCAGTTGCCCATCACCATTCCCGGTGTGGCGCCGTTCGGCGCCGGCCTGCGCCGCTGATCGCTGTCGTACCCGGTCTCACCCCCCTCTCGGAATCCGACATGCTTTTCTCCTCGCGTCTCGTGGCCGTCGCGACGGCATCGCTCATCGCCGTCTCCACGGCGGTGGCCGCCGCCGCGCAGCGCATCGCGGTCGACCTGACCGGCAACTGGTCCTTCGAAGTCGTCACGGAAAACGGCACGGGCGTGTCGGCCGTCACCATCGCGCAGAAGGGGGATTCGCTCACCGGCACCTACACATCGGGCCGGATGGGCACGCTGCCGTTCAAGGGCCTCGTGAAGGGGCAGAGCTTTACCTTCGCCGCCAATACGTCGGGGGGGGCGACCTTCACGTTCAGCGGCACGATCGTCGATGCCGATCACATCAAGGGCGATCTCGATTTCGGCGGGCAGGGCGGCGCGACGTTCAGCGGCACGCGCAAGCCGTAGCGGCGTGGGCGGCGCGCTACTTCCGAGCGCCGCGCACCATCTCGTCGATTGCCCGCGCCACGTCGGCCGCGCGTTCTTCGTGCAGCATCGTGCCGCCGGGGCGCAGGGTGTCGATCGTGAACCGTTTCAGTTGCGTGTGCAGCAGGCTCACCTGAGCCACCGTGGGGGCACTGGCCGACGGCTTGTCGCCCACCAGCAGCCGAACTGGTACGGTGATCCGTGCGAGCCGTGATGCAATCGGCACCGGTTCCACCGCGGCCTGCATTGCGCCGAGGGTACGCAGGAGGCCGCGGAGATCGTTCTCGATCGGCGCGACGTACTGCTTCACGACGTCCGTCGTGAGCCAGCGGTCATCGGCACTTTGATCGCGCAAGGCCGACACGAACCGTCGTTTCGCAAAGCTGCGTCCGATCGGATTGTCGAGCAACGCGGCAAATGTGAGAGCGGTGCGTACGCCGGGAGTGCCCTGTTTGTCGATCGGGCCGCCTGCAATCGATACCACACCACGTACGCGCGCCGTGTCGGTGGCGGCCAGATGCCACGCGATGGTGGCGCTGGTGCCCTGAGCCGCCACGATCACCGACACACCGGCCGGTAGCTCCTGCTCGAGCACGCGGTCAATTCTGGCGGCCTGCGCGCTGAGTGTGTAATCGGCCCCCTGCGGTCGAGTGGAGGCACCCATGCCAAGGGGATCGACCACGAACGGCTCGATCCCGCGAGCCTGAAGCTCCCGCACCACGCTGCGCATGGAGAAGGCGGATCCCACCGGACCGGGCAGGAGTAGCACGACCACATCGCCGCGCTTCGCGCCCGACGCCCCGCCACTCACACTCAGCGTCTCGGCGGGCGCGACAACCACGCGCCGCTCGACCACGCGCCGCTCGACCACGCGCCGCTCGACCACGCGCCGCTCGACCGGAGCATCGGCGGGTGCCGGAACTCGACCGATGGGTACGGCGCCCCCCGGGAGAAACAGCCCGAGCGCGAGCAGCACGGACCTACGAAGATTTTCTATCCGGTTGAACACTGGTGTGGTGCGGTTGAAGGTCGCTGACATGCTGCCGATCAGGTGGCGATGAAGAAAGCGACGGGCGGACCGTTCACCGCGTCACCGCGTCTTGAAGGCGCCGATCGCGTTCCGGGTAAACTCGGACAAGACGAGTGTGCCGCTCATCGCCGCACGCTCCGCGAGTAGGCTGTCCCACTGTTCGGTGCCCGCCCAGAATACGCGCTTGAGCATGGCCATCGCCTCGGGATTCGAGGCGGCCAGCGTGGTGGCCAGTGCGGTAACGGCGTCATCCATGGCGGCCACGTCGTCGAATAGCTTGGCGTACAGGCCATGCCGTTCGCCCCATGCCGCGTCGCGCCAGTCCGCATCGACCGACATCGCACCGAACGCGGCGAGTCCGATCTTCTTTTCGATCACCGGACCCACCACGAACGGCCCGATGCCGACGGCCAGTTCGCTGAGCTTGGCTGACGCCTTGGACACGGCCATGCTGAAGTCGGAGGCGGCGATCAACCCCACCGCGCCACCGGCGGCTTTGCCGTGCACGCGACTGATCACGAACTTGGGTGCACGGATCATGGCGAGGATCACACGGGCGAACCCGCTGAAAAACTCCTGACCCTGTTCGGGGCTGGCGATCGCCGTGAGCTCGTCGAACGACGCACCGGCGCAAAACGGACCGGTGCCACCGCTCTGCAACACGATGACACGCGCCGACGGATCGGCGCCGACCGCGGTGACCGCGGCCGCGAGATCGCGCAGAATCGCACTCGGCAGCGCGTTGCTCTTCGGGTGAAAAAATTCGATACGGCCGATACCGTCGGCGATCTCGGTACGGACGTAGCCGTCCGGACTGTGGGCGGGGTGGGGGGCGTCTGTCGTCATCGAGGGAAAATAGCGTCCCGCTCCGATTGTCGAAGCCCATTTGCGGTGGGTACATTCCAACATGGACCAGAACCCGACCGTCGCCACCGAGGACCCGGCCCTCCTCGCGGCCTTCGAAGCTCGCATCGCCGCTGGCGAAAGCATCGAGCCGAAGGATTGGATGCCGGAGCGCTATCGCAAGCAGCTCACGCGGATGATGTCGCAACACGCGCACTCCGAAATCGTCGGCATGTTGCCGGAAGGCAACTGGATCACACGCGCACCGTCGCTGCGTCGCAAGATGTCGCTCATCGCCAAGGTGCAGGACGAAGCCGGGCATGGGTTGTACATCTACTGCGGCACGGAAACGCTCGGCGTGGATCGCCACGACCTCGTCGAAGCGTTGCTCGACGGTCGTGCGAAGTACTCCAGCATTTTCAACTATCCCACGCTGTCGTGGGCGGACATGGGCGTGATCGGGTGGCTGGTCGACGGCGCCGCGATCGTAAACCAGACGATACTGGCGAAGGCCTCGTATGGCCCCTACGCCCGTGCCATGGTTCGCATCTGCAAGGAAGAGAACTTCCATAAGCGCCAGGGCTACGAGATCTGCTCCGTGCTCGCCAAGGGCACGCCGGCGCAGAAGGCGATGGTGCAAGAGGCGTTCAATCGCTTCTGGTGGCCGTCGCTCATGATGTTCGGGCCCAGTGATACGGATTCGCCGAACAGCGCTGAGTTGCTCAAGTGGCGCGTCAAGCGGAAAACGAACGACGAACTGCGTCAGCGCTTCGTCAATCTTACCGTGCCGCAGGCCATCGCCATTGGCATCACGGTGCCCGATCCCGACATGCATCTTGATGCAGACACCGGTAACTGGGTGTTCGGCGAGATCGACTGGAGCGAGTTCTTCGAAGTGCTGAAGGGCAACGGGCCATGCAATCGCGAACGGCTCGAGGCCCGGCGCAAAGCGCACGACGACGGCGCATGGGTACGGGCGGCGGCGTCCGCGTACGCCGAGAAGCAGCAGGCGCGTTCGTCCACGGCCGCGGCCTGACCGCGAGGATTCTGATCATGGCAGACAGTCAGTGGCCGCTTTGGGAAGTGTTTACGCAACCCAACAAAGGACAGCCGTTCGAACACGCTGGCAGCGTGCATGCGCCCGATGGTGAACTCGCGCTGCAGAACGCTCGCGACGTATACGCGCGTCGCGGCGAAGCGGTAAACCTGTGGGTCGTGCCGAGCGCCGCGATCGTCGCCTCGGCGCCGTCGGATGCGGGTCCGTTCTTCGACCCGGGTAACGACAAACCGTATCGTCATCCGCAGTTCTATATCGCGCCGCGCGGCGTGCGCATCTTCTGAGCCGCTGATGACCGAACCGTCGTTCCAGGTGGCCGCCCCGCGCAGTACGCCGGTTGCCAATCCGCTGTTCGAGTACCTCCTGCGCCTCGGCGATGATCGCCTGGTCCTCGGACACCGACTGTCGGAGTGGTGCGGTCACGGGCCGATCCTCGAAGAGGATATCGCGCTCTCCAACATGGCGCTCGATCTGATCGGGCACGCCAGCTCGTTGTTGGCGCTCGCCGGTGAGATCGAAGGGCAGGGACGCGATGCCGACGCACTCGCCTACTTCCGCGAAGCCGTGGCGTATCGCAACGCGTTGCTGGTGGAGATCCCGAACGGCGACTTCGCCGTTACCATGGTGCGGCAGTTTCTGTTCGATACCTACAGCGTGCTGCTGTGGGACGCGCTGTCGCGCTGCGAGCACGAAGGGCTCGCCGCGATCGCGACCAAATCGCTCAAGGAAGACAAGTACCACCTCCGCCACAGCAGCGAATGGGTGGTGCGGTTGGGCGACGGCACCGAAGAGAGCCACGCGCGCGCGCAGCAGGCGCTTGACGCGGTGTGGCGGTATACGGGTGAGCTGTTCGACCACGACGCCGTCGATGATGCCGTCGCCGCCGAAGCGTTCATCGCCATCGATCACGACGCGCTGCATTCGTTGTGGCTCTCGATGGTGACGGACGTGGTGCAGCGCGCCACACTCACATTGCCCACCGATCCCGCGATGCGTCGCGGCGGCCGTCGCGGCTTTCACACCGAATCACTGGGACATATGCTGGCGACCATGCAGATCGTGGCGCGCTCGCATCCTGGCGCCTCCTGGTAGGCGGCCACCCATGCTGAGTCCAGACGAGGTGTACGGGGTCCTCAACACGGTGATGGACCCCGAGGTCCCGGTCATCAGCGTGGTCGAACTGGGCATCGTGCGCGACGTCGCCATCCAGAATGATGCGGTCACGATCACGATCACCCCGACCTACTCGGGATGCCCGGCCATGCGCGAAATCGAAGCCGATATCCTCACGGCATTGCTCGCCCGCGGCGTGCACGACGTGAACGTGAAGCTCGTGCTGTCACCGGCGTGGACCACCGACTGGATCGGCCCCGAGGCGCGGGAGAAGCTCCGTGCCTACGGCATTGCGCCGCCCGGGCGCGCCGAGCCCCAAGGTCTGATCACGCTGACGCGCGCCCGCGTAGCGGTGCAGTGTCCGTTCTGCGGCTCGAACGACACGCGCCTGCAGAGTGAGTTCGGCAGCACGGCGTGCAAGGCGATTCACGTATGTAATTCGTGTCGGCAACCATTCGACGAATTCAAAGCACTGTAAACTGAAAACTCCCTAGTGAGCAGGGGGGAGGGTCTCAGGGGGCAGGAAGCAGGTGAACCGCGCGTGGTTCCTGCTTCCTGCCCCCTGAGACCCTCCCCC